>JALWYH010000030.1 GCA_027078475.1 Thermoproteota archaeon | reverse complement strand
GGGTGGATCTGAGGGCATGGAATACTCTCTGTGAGGGAATGGAGGATCATCATGTGGTGGGCCGACTTTCACGTTCACACGAGGTGGTCTAGGGACTCGCTGGCCTCGCCCAAGCAGGTGGTCAGGGCAGCGATCAGGAGAGGACTCGATGCCATAGCAGTGACCGATCACAATGAGGTGGCCGGGGCGCTCGAGGTGGAGGAGGAAGCCAGAAGAGCGGGAGTGAGCCTGAAGGTGATCCACGGGGAGGAAGTCAAGACGGATCAGGGGGACGTGATAGGCCTGTTCATATCAGAGAGGATACCTGGAGGGATAGGATTGCTTGAAGCTGTGGACAGGATAAGGGAGCAGGGCGGACTGGTCGTGATTCCCCATCCCTTCGACAGGAGGGCGAGAGGGGCCTTGGGGCAGGCCGTGCTCGAAGTAATGGAAAGAATCGACTACATAGAGGTGATAAACGGCAGAACCCCTCCCTGGAACAACAGAAAGGCTTGGGAGTTTGCCGATCGCCACGGCATAGCTGGGTTGGGTGGGAGCGACGCTCACTGGCCCGCCGAGGTGGGCAAGGTCAGGACCTTGGTCGATGGGCTCGAGAACGGGAGGATCAGGCCGGTAAAAGTCGTGGGGGGCATTTGGCCCCCCATGCTCATGGGGATGACCTACTCATCCATAGCGAAGCTCCTGAGAATCCTCCAGCCTTAGCCCCCTCCCACCTCTGGCATTATCGTTATCTCGTCATCCGGTCCGATCTCGGCGTCCAATCCGCCTCTCGACTCCGCTGATACTCCGTTGATCAGTACTATCATCTTGAATCTCCTACCGTCGGTCACGAGTTCCCTGACCTCCTTGGGGAGGGCTTCCAGCACCTCCCTCAGAGTGGCTCTCCCGAGGTCCAGATCCAGCTCCTTCTTCCCCAGCAGCTCCCTAGGCTTCCCCAGCAGCCTCAGCTTCATGGCGTCCTCCCTACTCGGTCAGGCTGACTATGCTCTCCAGCTTAGGTATCACTTCCTCGAGCCCTAAGCTCCTCAGGGTGCTCTTCCTGGGGATTCCCTTTTCATCCCATCCCCTGAGCTCATAGTACCATGAGAGCATCCTGTCGTATGCGTCCCTGTCCAGCTTGGCACCCGCGAGCGGGCCCTTCGTGAGGGGCTCCTCGAACCACTTGGCGGGCGGGTAGTCGAGGGATCTGCTCCACCCACCCTTCTCCCTTATCCAGAAGGCCCTTATGAGGGTGTATACCCTGTTTGATATCTTATAGAGATCGTCCCACGTGTACTCCAGCCCGGTAGCTGCCTTGAGGAACTTGGTGTACCACTCCAAGTCGAACCCTAGCTCTATCCACGGGAGCCTGCAGGCTACCGCGCTCTCGAAGAACCCTCCCCTGACGTTCTGCATCCATATCAGCTTCTCGACCCTCTCTTTGCTGGCGACTCCCCTGCCCTCCCTGACTTCTATCGATATGAACCACGCATCCTTGTGATGAGCCCCTATGGGGCTGGTGCCGTAGGCCAGGGCCATTCCTATGTAGGCGTGGCAGTCGTAGGCACTGGTCTCCAGCCCCTTGACATGCATGGCGAACTTATCTGCACCGTTGCCCAGCTTGGAGGCAGCATAAGCGACTCCCTCCGCCAGCACCGCGCCGAATCCCTCCTTGTTCGCGATCTTCCTGGCCATCTCAAGCATGGCTGGCGCGTTGCCCCACTCTAGGTCCACGCCAACCTCGTCCTTGCTGAGGATCCCCCTATGAACAGCCTCGGTGGCGAAGGCTAGGGCCGATCCCATGCTTATAGCATCTAGGCCCATCTCGTCGGAGAAAAGGTTGAGGGTCATGACCCAGTTCATGTTATCTATGCCCAGATTGGAACCATTCATCGCTATGTTCTCATAATCAACCTCGGTCCTCCTGCCCTGGTACGGGCCCTCCTTTATCTCGGTGATGTTGCCGCAGGGCATGTTGCAGTTCGGGCATCCCTTCTGAGCCACCTTGTATATTTTCTCCATTGCATTGCCTCCTATCTTATCGAAACCATCGAAGACTCCTTCGCTGAAATTGTAGGTGGGAAGGGCGCTGTTTTCATTGGCCCACTCGACGGTGAACATGGTGCCCTGCCTCACCCAGAAGTCGTAGTTCTCCTTTGATTTGATGTCCTTGTAGGCCTCCCCCCCAAGTCTCGCCACCTCCTTGGGATTGTCCAATGGTATGTCCTTGCTTCCCCGGATCACTAAGGCCTTGAGATTCTTGGATCCCATTACGGCGCCCATTCCCGGCCTGCCGCCTGCTCTGCCCTTCTCGGAGGTCACCACGGATATCTTGACCAACCTCTCACCGGCGGGCCCTATCACTAAAATACCGGCGTTCTTGCCGTACTGGGACTCCAGCTCGTCCTGAGCCTTGTAGGTATCCAGCCCCCACAGGTCCTTGGCAGGCTTTACCTCCACCATATCATCATCGATCACTATCATGGAGGGCTCATCGGCCCTCCCGGAGACTATCACAGCATCATATCCCGCCTTCTTAAGCTGCACCGATGCCTTCGTGCCTATGTTACCGTCGCCGTAACCCCCAGTAAGCGGCGACTTAGCGGCGATCACCATCTTACCACTGCTGGGCAGCGGGATTCCCGTCAGGGGTCCTGTGGCGAATATCAGGAGATTATTCGGGGAGAGGGGATCGATGCCCCGAGGGAGCTCCTCCCACAGGGTCTTGATCGCGAGACCCCTCCCGCCGAGGAAGTCAACGGCCACCTTGGGATCAAGATCTTGCACCACGAACTTCTTACGGGAGAGGTCCACTCGCAGCACCTTACCGGTCCAACCGCCCCTCATCGCATCACCGGGATTCACCACAGCTGAAAATTAAAAGGTTTTAATCAGTGTGAATGCCGTGTGGCTCCCAGAAGGTCCCTCGGGTAGTGTTAGATCTGTAAGGGCCTCCGTGGGCACCCTCGCCCGGCTCGGCCTCATGAGGATGAGGCTATCCGCCGAGCCCAAGACAGCTTACCTCCTCACCCCCGGTGGATGCCTGGGAAGATGCTCCTTCTGCCCACAGTGGCTCGATGAGGACAGGCTTTCAAGGCTCAGATGGCCTGCCGTGGATGTGAGCAGGGTAGTGGAGGGACAGGATGCCTTCGAGAGGATCTGCATCCAGTCCACCCTCAGAAGGGGCTTTGCAGGTGATGTGGAGTACCTGGCATCCCTCTTCGAAACACCCGTTTCCATCTCGATAAATCCGGTCCACGAGGTCTTCCTCTCCCGCCTGAGTCGCAGGGCTGAGAGAATAGGTGTCGGTCTGGATGCAATGTCTGTTAGGGTCTTCTCCCAAGTGAGGAAGCCCGGATCTTGGGGTTCCTACATGCACTTCATCAGGAAGTCCATCGGTGTCTTCGGCAGGGGCAGGGTGCACGTCCACCTCATAGCCGGGATGGGAGAGACCATAGAGGAGGCGATCCGCACCATGAAGCTCGTCCACGACATAGGCGCCGAGGTTGCCCTGTTCTCCTTCACCCCAGTGCCCGGGACTCCCATGGGGTCGGAGCCCAGCCCCGATCTCCTATACTACAGGAAGCTCCAAGTGATTCGGTATTTCATCAGTAAGGGAATTCCGTTGGAGGAGGTCTCCCGCTACGATCCCGACGACTACAGGGAGGCGTTCCTGACCAGCGGCTGTCCATCCTGCAACAGGCCCTTCTATAACGAGAGGCCTAGGGGACCCATATACAACTTCCCAAGCGAGGAACTCCTGAAGGAAAAGTGGGAGGAAACTAGAAGGGAGGTGATCTCGGCTGTTGAGGACCTTGGGATTCGTTCCCAATGGTAGGTTCGCGGAGGTCAGCATAACGGGAGCAAGCTGCCCCCTGAACTGTCCGATGTGCGGCGGGAGGTGGCTCAGGGGGATGATCCCAGTAGCCTCGCCCCAAGAGCTGGTGAAGCTGGGATCCCACCTTCGCAGGAAGGGAGTGAGGGGCATCCTCATCAGCGGTGGGCTCGGGACCGATGGAAAGCTTCCAGTCAGACCCTTCGCTTGGGCCATAGGGGAGCTCAAGAGGATGGGTTTCTTCATCAGCGCGCACACAGGGGTGGTCGGAAGGGAAGAGGCGGAGATGCTCTCCACCGCCGGGGTGGACTTGGCTGATTACGAATTAATTATGGATGAGGAAGCGATAAGGACCTCCAAAGGGCTCAACTTGAGTCCCGACGACTTTGTGCGTGGTATGGAGTTACTAATGAACAACTCCATAGAGGTAGTCCCGCATGTAACAGTGGGCCTGCCCGGATCAAGAGGGAGGTGGTTCTCCGATGTTGAGGACATAATCAGAGAACTGGGGATAAGGAGATCTGTCGTCCTGGCATTCATTCCTACCCCAGGCACCCCTCTATCCAGGGAGAAGCCACCAGATCCACAGCTCATCATCGAGGTCATCCGCACTATCTCCAGATCCTCCGAGGTGAGCCTGGGTTGCATGAGGCCACCTTGGATGAAGGCGGAGCTGGACAGGATGGCGGAGGGAATCGTGGACAGGATAGCGAATCCCCATCCCAGCTTGGAGCTCGAGATAGTTCGGGCCTGTTGCTCCATCCCGGATGAACTGGTGGAGGAGTTCATCTAATCACCTAGATAGAAGGCTCACGATACCTCTGAGGAGGGGATTCCTTATGCAGTGGGCCAAGTCTCTGGTAGGATAGAGGGAGAGGGATTTCTTCACCTCAGCATCCATCCTTATCGCGAGCTTCTCTATGGCTTCCCTCATCTCCTCCAGCGGGAGGCCAGATTCCACGTACTCCAAGACGGTCCTGTCTAGAAGTACTCTCTCCTTGGCTAGCTCGTAGGCCTCCTCACTGATACTACCCACTTCGAGCTTAGCCCTGTTGAGTCGCTCATACGCCGTGAGGGAGGACTCAACTATGTCATGCCTACTCATCCAGGCGGTCCTGTAGTTGAGAGAGTACTTCCAGTGATAGGAGGTCAGGGCTCGCCTGTAGCTCTCCAAGTCCCTGAAGAGTATATGGTAACCATGGAGCTCGGGATTCACGAAAGCTCTGCTTCCCGGATCAACGAATGGGGCCAGAGGGGAGACAAAGGCATCCACCCTATCGGAGATCTCCCTGAGCCTGAGGAAGTAGGAAGCCACGAGAGGCGCCTGATCCGGAGTCTGCCTCGGTAGCCCCATCATGAAGTAGAGATCCAGCCTCTCGAACTCAAGATCCCTCGAGTAACGCACCATTCTCTCCAGCTGCTCGTTACCATACGGCCTCCCGAATGTCCTCCTGACTTCCTCTATGGGGCTCTCAGGTGATATCTGCAGGTAAACCTTGTGAGATGTCCTCCTCAGGAGCTCTAGGACTCTCTTGGACGGTGGGGAGAAGAACTCGAATATCAACTCGTTGTCGAGGTTCAACTGCCTGAGGAGATGGGACACCTCTTCAACCCTGTTCCCATATCTGAGGTCCCCCACGAAGAAGATGGGCATGGAGGACAGGTTGGCTATGCCCTCCACCTCATCCGCTATGGCCCTTGGCGACTTGAGGGCAATACTCTTCCGAAGGAAGAAGTGAGAGTAGGCCGATCTGGATCCGCCGCACGTAACGCAGTCAAATGCACATCCCTTGACCGTTATTATGCCGGCTATCGGGGCCTCGGTGAAGGAGCGAAAGGGAGAACCTAGAGCTAGGTCCCTGCACCTCATCAGGTTCTTCACCAAAACCCCGTGATCTATGACGAACTCGTCCAGGCTTTCGGGAACCCAGCTTATTCCGTTTTCCTTTATCCTGCCATCTTCCCTCCAAATAACGTTAGGGGTCCTTGAGGGGCCCTCCTCTAGGTACTTCAGGAAAGGGACCTCTGTGCTATCTCCAAGTAATATTGCGTCCACGAAATCGTAGTTGGACATGATCTCTCTTCTGAAGAACGTGGAAGACAGCCCGCCCAGCACTACCTTACTGTCCGGGTGGTATCTCTTCACAAGCTTGGCTACCTCTATGGCTCCATGGGCGTGCACCAACCAGTGAAGATCTATGCCGTAGACATCAGCTTTCAGATTCTTCAGGAATTTCTCCACGTCGAACCGCCTGTCCTTGAGCATCTTCGCGGCCAGGTTGAATATCCCAACCTTGTAGCCTCTCTTGCTGAGGTAGGTGGCCAGTGTGAGGAAACCGTAGGGAATCATGTCGAAGACGAAGAGTGAGGGAACGACCTCACTTATCACGGCCGCGTAAAGGTAGCGATCCCTGAAATCATAGACGCTCGGAGCATGTAGGAGCGCCACGTCAACTTTCAAGCCCTCAGCACCGGGGGCTGGACTAATGCTTTTTTACTTAATGATTCCATACACCCCGATCTCCTATGGAGGACATCTCCAATGGATTCAAACTACTGAGAAACGCCCTGATCCTGGCCCTTATAGCCTCTATAATCCCCATAGCCTCCCTAGGGGCTGCGGGGATCTCCATAACGGGTTCTCTCACGATACAGCAACTGGCCACCTCTCTCTATGCATCTGTCGCCGCTTCTGTGCTGTCCGGCCTTCTGAGCCTGGTATCTCTATTCCTGCTCTACAGGGGATGGATGGAGATGTGCTATGGACTCGATGAGACGTTCTGCACCGTGGGGAAAGTCATAAAGTATGGCACTGCCTCGGCCCTAGCTTTGCTGATCATCTCATTGGGGATGATGTACTCCTCCCTGCAGCACTTCATGGATAACCCGGCGGCTGCCATGAGCGCGGTTCTTGCGGCATCACCCCTGCTAATGCTCTCATCCTTAGCAATGCTGGCAGTCTTCCTCTCGATAGTCTATGCCTTCTACAAACTGGGAGAGATTCTCACGATAGGAAATCTGAAGATAGGAGCTGGTCTTCTCCTGATAGGCCCGCTGCTTACCTTCTCAGGAGTGCTAGTCCTCTCATACGGGCTGACGCTCCTGGCTCTGATAATACTGGCCGTAGAGACCAATAAACTCGTTGGTGCCGAAATAGAGTTAGAGGAGCCAGAGGGAGAGGATTTCATGGAATCCGTGATGGAAGAGCCGAGAAGGACTCCTGAGAGAAGAGGGATGGCCTATCATAGACGTTATAGAGATAGATCGATGCCTCCTGAGCCAGAACCGATGAGGGATAATGCGAGGGATTGGGAGGTGGAACCGGCAACTCAGAGGATATCTAGAGAGGTTGGAGCGCAGCTTATCGGCCCGAATGGCTTTACAGTAAAGCTACGACCTGGTATAAGAACCTTCGGCAGGAGGGATTTCGCGGGTTTCGTCCCGGACGAGGAGCTGGATTATATCTCTAGGAGGCACTTCGAGATAAGGGGAACCCCCCAGGGGTTCTTCATAAGGGATCTGGGAAGCCTCAACGGTACTTGGGTCAATGGGAGGAAACTCGACAGGGGAGAATCCGTGAAACTCAACAATGGTGCGGTTATAGATGTAGCGGAAGTGGTCAGACTGAGGTTCGTGTCCAGCGAGTCTGATGACTTGGGTGTTCCGTCCCTATGAGGATAAGGGGGGCCCGAGGCTCCTATCTCCTGATCAGAGAGCTGGGAAAAGGGGGCTTCGCGAGAATATTCTTGGCTAGGGCGGACGATGACTTGGTAGTGGTAAAGCTACCAAGAGATGACATGATGTCTAGGTCACTTCTCAAAGAAGAAGCCTCCATTCTCAGGGAGATATCCTCTCCATCCCCTCATGAGAACATAGTGGCCTTCGTGGAGTGGATACCCAAACCCCCCGCACTCGTCGAGGAATACGTGCCTGGGCCCACCTTGGATAAGGCCTTCAGTAACAGGAGAGCTACGCAGAACGACGCGATCAGGATTTCCCTTGGACTCCTTTCCGCTCTGGAGAGGATCCACTCCCTGGGTGTGGTACACGGTGATGTGAAGCCGGACAACGTGATACTTCCACGTCCCCTGCACCCGGTTCTCATAGACTTGGGGGTTGCGAGGACCATCGGAAAGAGGTCAGTGGCCGGGACTCCGGGGTGGAGCGCTCCGGAATTCCTCACGGGGGAGGTGTCACCTGAGGCCGATATATACTCCGTCGGGGTGATGATTCTCTTCTTGGTTCATGGGATCGATCCTAGGGAGAGCCTCGGCCCGGAGAGTATACCTCGAAACCTCTCAGATCACCTCAGGCAAGTGCTAACTAGGGCTCTGGATCCCGACCCTAGGAGGAGGTTCAGCAGCGCTAGGGACATGTCCCTGGCCCTGATGGGTGCGAGGATACCATCAGAATCGGGCCCGAGAATAGTGGTTCAGGGCAAGACAATTCCCATCAAGGACAAGCTAACGATAGGCAGAGTCAGGAGGCAGGGTGGAACCGGAAAGGCTGACGTAAACCTACAGGAGATAGGAGGGAAAAGATCTCTACCCCCGGGTCCGCCCAAGGGATGGGTGGAGATCGTAAGGGTTGGGAGCGAGTTCTGGATAAGCGACAGAGGAGCTCCGGGAGGGGTATGGGTCTATGAAAGGGGCGAGTGGACCAAGGTCCTCGATCATCCTCTCAAGCACGGCCAGCTCATCTCATTCGGCCTGAGGAGAAGGGGAGGGAAGATACTTCCCTATGTCCCCGCCAGGATCTACCTGTGGTAACTTTTTTACCCGAGTCAGGCGAGACCATGAAGAGGCATGAGCGGTATGAAGGCGCATTTCTCACCTCCAAGGGCAGCTGGTATTCCCCAGCCTCCGGAGAACGTCAAGAAGATAAGGAGAAGGATAGCAGTAATGAGCGGTAAGGGAGGCGTTGGGAAGACCACCGTCTCCGTCAATATAGCAGCGGAGCTGGCTAGGAGAGGCCACTCCGTGGGTATATTGGATACTGATCTGACTGGCCCAAACGTGCCCAAGGCACTGGGGCTGATCAACGTGCCCATATACGCCACGGATGATGGTATCATACCGGCTGAGGGTCCCCTGAAGATGAAGGTTATGTCCCTAGGTCTGATGATAAGAGAAGGTGATCCAGTAATATGGAGAGGTCCTCTCAAGGCCAAAGCAATCCAGGAGTTCGTCGAGAATGTCAGTTGGGGTGACCTAGATTACCTGGTAGTGGATCTACCTCCCGGGACAGGAGATGAGCCCCTCAGTGTGATGCAGCTGATCCCTCTCCACGGGGTCGTCTTGGTGACAACACCGCAGGAGGTCGCACTGATGGACGTCAGGAGAGCCATTCACATGGTCAGGAAGATGGATTACAGACCCTTGGGTATAGTGGAGAATATGAGCTACTTCGTTTGCCCGGGAGGAGAAAAGGTAAGGATCTTTGGAGAGGGAGGGGGTAGGAGGCTTGCTGAGGAGGAAGGAGTTCCCTTCCTCGGAGAGATTCCCATAGATCCGAAGGTGGCGGAGCTTACCGATAAAGGGACACCCATAGTGCTGGCCGATCCGGAGAGCGAGGTATCTAGAGCCTTTCGTGAGATTGTCGATAAGATAGAGGAGCAACTGACAGGAGATCAATGAGAGACCCGTAAGGACTGGGGATCCATAATCCAGGCTCTTTTATTTCCCACCCTTCGGGTATATGATTAAAAGAAAACGGGCACCTTCTCGGATGGTGATGCTACTTGGGATCAGAGGTTCCTCCCGTTTACATCGGTCTTAAGGGAATCTATGTCGCCAAGACGGCCCTCAGCTACATCGATGGTGAGAGGGGAAGACTGATTTACAGAGGATACTCGATAGAGGACTTGGCCGAGCATTCCACCTTCGAGGAGGTGACCTATCTCCTCTGGTTCGGCAAGCTACCCAATAAGAAGGAGTTGGACGAGTTCAAGAAGAATCTTGCGAAGGAGAGGGAGATACCGAAGGATGTAGTGGACATACTGGGTAAACTACCCAAGAGCTCCCATCCCATGGACGTTCTTAAGACCGGTGTAGCTGCCTTGGGTCCATTTGACCCGGATCTTCCCAAGATATGGGGCCAGCACATTCACGAGAAGAGAGCCGAAAATCTGAGGATAGCCATGAGGATTCTCTCAAAGATGCCTACGATAATGGCGTACTTTCACAGGATGAGGGAGGGAGAGGAGCTTATTCATCCCAGAGAGGACCTGAGTCACGCCGCCAACTTCCTGTATATGATGTGGGGTAGAGAACCTAAGGAAATAGAAGCCAAGCTCATGGACGTAGCCTTGATCCTCCATGCCGACCATGGATTCAATGCATCAACATTTGCCTGCTTGGTAACCGCCTCTACGCTGTCGGACTTGTACTCTGCTGTCGTGACTGGTATATCCACCCTTAAGGGCCCCCTACACGGAGGGGCCAACGAACAGGCCCTGAAGATGCTGATGGAGATAGGCTCTCCAGAGAGAGCTAGGGAGTACATAAAAGCCAAGCTAGAGAGGAAAGAGAGGATAATGGGCTTCGGACACAGGGTCTACAAGGCATACGATCCCAGAGCGCGCATACTGAAGAAGTATGCGGAGATGCTCGCCAAGGAGACCGGCCAGGAGAACCTGTTCAGGACAGCGTTGGAGGTGGAGAAAGTGATGATAGAGCTCCTAGGAAAGAAAGGGATATTCCCGAACGTGGACTTCTACTCAGGGCAGGTTTATCACATGCTAGGTATACCAACCGACATGTTCACACCCATATTCGCCATATCTAGGACGTCGGGCTGGATAGGTCACGTGTTCGAGTACTGGGAGGAGAACGTTCTGATAAGGCCTAGGGCACTATACGTTGGCCCCATGGAGGCCAAGTATATACCGCTAGAGGAGAGGATATAGCGGGCCATGTTGATCCCCTCGCATTTTTTACTCAAATTTCCTCAGCTTATTTCCGATTTTCTTTCAGAATCATGAGTATTGAGCTGATAATACGATAATATTACAGGTGAAACGGTTGCAGCGGTAAATGGGGACTCGAGCCACATCAACCTTTATTTAGGGCTACCAGAGGGATCACCTGATGAGAGCAACGAAAATAACACTAATCACAGCTCTACTGGTTCTCACACTGACGACCGTGGCTGTTTCTGCTGACACGGGATGCCCCGCCGTTGACTCCTCCACCGACGTTGCACCTAGGGTTGTAGAGATCACGGTATACAGGGTCACTGGCAAGACAGTTGAACTAATAGGGGTTGTCGAGGATCCTGACAGCGGCCTCAGAGAGTGGATCTGGGACTTCGGCGACGGCACCGTGGTCAGGAAAACAGGTGGATGGTCCAAGGTGGGCGATGCCACATATAAGATGGTAGTGAGCCACACCTACGGGGATTACAGGACATACACCGTGAAGCTGAAGGTAAAGGACGTCTGGCTCAAGGAATCAAATCTGAAGACGAAGCTCGTGACCATCAAAAAATCGAATTACAAACCCTTGGTTAAGCTTGAAGAGATCTCTCCAAATCCGGCCGAGCCAGGAGAGAGGATCGTCTTTAAGGTCAAGGGGATCGACCCAGATGGCCGTGTAGTGGAGTACTACTGGGACTTCGGCGATGGAAAGAAGCTCAGAGGAGCTAATCTGACTAGAGTCACACACGCTTACTCAAAATCAGGCACCTATGTGGTCAAGATAAAAGTGAAGGACGACAAGGGAGCCTATTCTGACGTCGCAACCCAAGAGGTCTACGTTCGCTCTCAGACCAAGCCAAAACCCAAGAACAGACCTCCCGTAGTGATAAGCGTCAGGTTCACTCCCTTGGAACCCTCAGTGGGGAAATCGGTCTCATTCAGGGCGACGGCCTCCGATCCGGATGGTGACAAGTTGTCCTTCCAGTGGGACTTCGGTGATGGTACCGTGAAGACGGCCGGTCCTCAGATATCTCATATTTACAGGAAGGAGGGAGCCTACACTGTAAAGGTCAGGGCGAAGGACTCCAAGGGTGCGTTCTCGTCAGCTTACACGGTGAGCATATCCGTGAAGGGGAACAAGCCACCCCAGGCATCCATAGTTGAGATAAGGAGCGATGATAACGTGACTTTTATCTTCCAAGGCATGGGGTTTGATCCGGATGGTCAGGTCGTGGCTTTCGTTTGGGACTTCGGCGATGGAACGACTTCCTCGGGTAGACTGAGGGGAAATTCCATTCCCCACGATTCGGTGAATCACACGTACAAGTCCAGTGGTAGGTACACAGTCAAGTTCAGGGTCAAGGATGATAAGGGAGCTTGGTCCCCTTGGGTCTCCAAGAGGGTGGAGGTCATCATCCCCAAGAGGATGAGCTCTGCCGCTTGGGCTGGCTCCGACTTCAGCAACTTGGAGGTAGCGGCGGGAATAGGAGCCCTGATAGTATTGGGGGCAGGTTACTTGGCCTACAGGGAGTCAAGGAGCAATACCTTCCTCGAGAGGTCTAGAGAGAGGACGAGAAGATCGAGGAAGGTGACGGTGAAGAGGCCGCCAAAGTCCAAGAGAAGGGGGTCTAAGGCTGGTTCCACTAACGTCAGGAGGAGGAACAGGCCCTGGCCGGCCTCGTGATACTCCCCTCCCATCTAATCGGCTTCTATTCTCTTTTCTCTCACTTCATTCCTCCTTTTCCCTCCTTCTCCTGTCCCTATACTCCTTGACTAGGGACACGACCTCTCTGAACTTAGGATGCTTCGAGCTCCCCAGTAGCTCGTAGACGACGGATTCCGATGTGGTCACGTGGGCTCCATCTCGCGAGAGCCTCATCAGGGTCACCTGCTTGTCCTCTTGGAACGTTGACCCAGTGGCATCGCTCACTAGGTGAACTTCCATCCCACTTGACAGAGCGCTCAAGGTCGTCTGGAGCACGCATATATGGGTCTCTATTCCCGTCAGCAGTAACTTCCTTCTCCCGGAGGAGAGGATTCTCTCCTTTATTCTCTCCTCCTTCAATGCATCAAACGTGGTCTTAGCGAGCTTCTCGTCCAGGAGAGCATCTATCTCCCGGACGGTACCTCCAAGCTTCTCGGGAACCTGCTCCGTTCCCAGAACGGGCACACCGAGCAGCTTTGATACCTTGGCCAGTAAGGTTATGGAGCCGACTATCGAGTCAAATCCACCCACAACTCCGGAGAAAGCTTCCTGCATGTCTATTATCAGGAGTAGAGAGTCCTCTGGCCTCAACCTCCCGGGTACACCGCCTCCATGCATAGGAAGTTCGGTACTCCTTCCTCTATTAATGTATGGCATTCCCCCATTGGAAGGAAACCGCTTTCTCCTATAAGGGCCAGCAACTCTCCCCTGCTCACGAAACGAGCTAGGGAATATATGGAACCGGATTCGTACTCGCCCCTTTTGGTGTACCTCTTCCCCAATGGTGAATCCGACGGAATCACACAAATGTACAATCGCCCTCTCCTCCTGAGTACCCTAGCCGCCTCCCTCAGGGCGGCTGATTTGTCCTCGAGAAAGCAGAGCGTGACCACCATGGTGACGCAGCGGAATGAAGAATCCCTGAATGGAAGCGATTCAGCCCTCCCTTGAACCACCTGCACCCCTCTCTTCTTGGCTATTAGCAAGGGGGAGAATGCCGCATCAAGCCCGAACTCTACCCTCAAGGGGGCAGCGAACCTCCCCGTCCCCACGCCCACCTCCAAGCAGGGACCCCTCTCCCTCATACTCATCAGGCTCCTTAGGCAGGACAGTTCGGCTTCATAGATATCCCGGTTCTCATCATACCACTCATCGTACTTCTCAGCTATCCTCTCGAAGGCCCTCCAGCTCATGTGGCATCAAGCACCTCAGCACCGCTCTAACCCGGTTATCTCCTGACAATCTATATATCCTGACCCTGCCGAGCCTGATCTCCTTTAGCATGCCCGCGAGCCTTAGCGCCTCCAAATTTCTCTCCGCTGTGCTATATGAGACATCCAGAGATCTAGCTATCCTGCTTATGTTCATCCCCCCTTCTGATGAGGCCAGAAGCCTCAAGATGGCTATCCTGATCCTGTTAGAGAAGGCCTCCACCAGCAGGTCGTCCCAGTCCAAGAGATCACCTTTAGGGGATTATCTCGGTCGTGTTATCGTAGGGTGGATAATATAGTTCCTCCTGGCTGACGATTCCCCTCTCCATGAGAGACCTTATCTCCTCCACTTTGGAGAGTACCTCATCTATAGTGGCTTTTGTTACAGAGCAGATCTCCTCAAAACCCTCGTTCCCCCAATATCTCTCCTTGTAGGCGTAGAGGCATCTCCCCCCGCAGTACCTGAAGTATTCGCAGCTAGTGCATGGCTCCCCTATCAGGACCTTCTTTCTTATGCCTGTCCCCAAGTCGCCCACCTCGGCCCATCCCGCATCCACGGCTATGGGACAGGCAAGTATCCTGCCGTCAGGGAGGACCGTGAAGGTCTCGGACCCGGCGCCGCAAGGAGGGCTCCTCCACTCATCGAAAAGTGCAACCTTGGCTATCCCCAGGAAGGGAACTATACCTAGGACCTCCCCCTCTCTCATTCTCTCCATCCAGAGAGATGCCAGCCTCCTTATGCCCGGTAGGTAGGATTTCCGGGCCCATTCACCGAAATCCCAACGCTCGGTCCAAACGACGTTCAACTGCCAGTGCACGTGATTAAATAGTCCGAGGTTCAAGAGGTGCGTAACCTCTTCGAATATATCGCTCCGGTACCACACGGCCATCCTAGCTATCAGATCGCCCCGGTACCCGACATCCCTCAATCTCCTGGCGGTGTCTACGACTCTGTCGTAGTTTCCCTGCCCCCTATAGTGATCGTTCACCTCCCTCCTGCCGTCTATCGACAGGAGTATGGCATCGAACCTGAGCCAGTACTCCTCCGGTAGGTTATCGAACAGGGTGCCGTTGGTCTGGATTATGTATCTCCTCCCATGACCCAGTTCATCCATGACCCTCATGATCAAATCCGGATTGAGGAGAGGCTCCCCTCCGTAGAACGCTATATCAGCCCCCATTTTGGTGGCTAGGGAGAGGAGGTCCTCTACCCGATATGTCTGCCTTGGTGGGACCAAGTGAGGGGGAAAGCTTCCTCCGCAGTAGGAGCACTTGAGGTTGCAGAGGCCCGTAGTGGTCACTATCAGCAGCATCTCCCTGGCACTTTCAGGTCCTCCATATAACCCTTGAGAATTCTCAATCAGCCCTAAAAACTGCCCTCTGAGGTGAAATAACTTCCCATTATTGATTTCAAAATAATTTATTTTATCAATCGAATAGACTCAACAGATATGCTTTAACTATAGATTCGGTCGCTCAATCCAATGATTTTACCCTGCTTGACGAAATTTTTAAATACAACTTCTGGGTTAAATTTCATGGAGGAGTCAGGGGGGTGAGAGGATGCTCGGGAGGAGGATCGGGCCTTAGATCCCCTCTCGGGTAATCTCGCCCTTCTACTCCTCCTCTATGAGAGTCCTGTTTTTCTGCAGGGCAGCGGTGGAAGATTTATCAATTTCTTGGCCGGCCCTTTGTAGGTGATTTCATGAGCTACCTGAAGGTTTCCAAATGCAACAAGCTCCCCATGGATAAGCAGCCCATCGAGATCGTTGAGAGGAAGGGCAAGGGTCATCCGGACACTATTACAGATGGCATAATGGAGCGAGTCGCCCTAGAGCTAAACAGGGAGTACCTGAGGAGGTTCGGGGGGATACTCCACTACAACGCGGACAAGTCGCTCCTAGCGGCGGGTGTCACCGAGCCCCGGTTCGGAGGGGGCGAAGTGATCGAGCCAATGCTCATAGTCTTCGGCGACAGGGCCACGGTCTCCTATGGGGGGGACTCTATTGACCTAGATAAGGTGGTAATAGGCGCGGCGAAGAGTTGGATAAGGGAGAATCTGAGGTTCGTCAATCCCGATGAGCACGTACGCTATCAGATTGAGCTCAAGCAGGGAAGTGCCGAGCTGACCGACATCTTTCGGAGGGGATCCCAGATAATGGGGGCAAATGATACATCCGCCGCGGTGGGCTATGCCCCCCTATCGAGGACGGAGCGGGTGGTTCTCGAGCTGGAGAAGTATCTGAACTCCCCGGAGTTCAAGAGGGACTTCAAGGAGACCGGTGAGGATATAAAGGTCATGGGAAGCAGACACAACAATCACCTCGATCTTACCATAGCCCTGGCCTTCGTGGACAGGTTCATATCGAACGAATCGGAGTATTTCAGGAGCAAGAGCGAGGTTCTCGACAGGGTGAATTCCTTCCTCAAGGACAGGTTCTCCAACGACTTCAACGAGATAAACATCCACATCAACACCTTGGATGTAAAGGGCAGGGGCGTTCACGGAGTTTACCTGACTGTTCTCGGCACCTCAGCGGAAGGCGGGGATTCGGGCCAGGTGGGAAGGGGGAACGGGGTCAACGGAGTGATCCCCCTCATGAGACCCCGCAGCTCTGAAGCCGCGGCCGGGAAGAACCCCGTGAGTCACGTGGGAAAGATATACAACGCATACACCCATGAGATCGCTAGGAAGATAGTGGAGGATGTGGAGGAGGTTCAGGAGGTCTACGTCTGGCTCCTCAGCAGAATCGGGAGGCCCATAAATGAGCCGGCCTTGGCGGCGGCCGAGGTGTACACGGAGGCCAACTTCGAGGACGTGAAAGGCCAGGTTGAGGAGATCATAGCCTCGGAGCTGGAGAACATAGGTGACTTCGTCAACAGGCTGATAGAGGGCATGGTACCGGTCTATTGACTACTGAGAGCGAGGTAGGTAAGATAGATAGATCTGACCCTATCTCCCATTATTTCTCCAGCCTTCTCCCTCAGATACTTGGTGTACCTGCGCCAGTCCACACCGCTTCCCTCCTCGATCTTGCCAACAGATCTCCTCAGTTCCACCAAGGCATCCTTCAGGGGCCTCCTTATCCCCCACATATTCCTGGCTACCTCCTCCAAGGACGTTGGAGAGACGCCGAGGAACTCCTCCACCAGGGGCCTGAGTTCTACGACCTTCCCCTCGGTCCTGAGTCCTTGCAGGACGTAGATGAGGGTCTTTTGCCCTAGGAGGGTGAGATCACGGAGCATAGAATCGAAATCCCAGCACACTAGGGTGAAACCCTCATTGACGGACCTCTCGAGAAGGGAGAGGTTGAAACCCTGTCCCTCGAAGAACTCCCTAACTATGGTCTGCAACTCTACCTCCTCACCATCGAAGGATGCCACCAACCCTATGACAACGGCGTCCGATATGGGCATGACCATGACATCCAGTGAGAGGATCCTATGGGCCCTAGAAGGCTTGGGAACTAGGAACTCCTTGCCTTCCAGCACTACCGGTATCCTGTGCTTCAGGAGGAGGTAGCTGACGGCCCTGCTAGCGAATCTCTTGGCGAGATCCCACCTCAGGCCCGAGACCACCAGCTCGTAATGTGCCTGATCGTCCACAAGCATGAGCAGGATCTCAGACAGCTCGTCTGGCTGGAAGTCTCTTATATCGTCGAGAACGGAGGACCAGTCCAGCGTCTCAAGCAGCCCGGCGGATTCCGGTTCATGGAGCAGCATGATCTTCTTGTCCCCTATGTTAGCCACCTCGTAGGTTATGGCATCCACCGGGATGCCCCTCCTCACCCTGAGGACCAGCATGAGGGTGGCCAGTCCTATCCTCAGCCAGGCTAGATCTTCCCGAGGATCAAGCTCCACGGATAGCCCGTAGGTGTAATCCCTGTAGATCCCCCCGGTGGGTCCAACCACGGGTAGGGACTTGCTCTCCCTCACGAAGAGGGTTCTCCCATCCAAGGGGACAGGTTTGACCTTGGAGGAGGTGATCCTCCAGTACACCCTGTTGGGTATCTTGGTCCTGAGGCCAAAGCCGTCGGTGGGGGGATCCACCACGCAGACCACCTCGCTCCCCACCCTACCCCTGTAATAGTCATCTATGAGATCGGCTCTCTCACCCCAATCCATCTTTGTCCTCTCGTACTCCTCTATGACGAAGGCCAATGGGTCGAATGAGTAGAGGGTAGAATAGCTCAGCGGCTCCTCGACCACGCCAGTTATAACCCTCCCCCTCCTGAGGAAGTCAACGACGATGGAGTCGTTGCTGTAGTCTATCGATCCGGGCTGGAATCTCTCCACCAGATCACAATGCCCTATGTCCTCCAGGTAGCGGACGTTCCCGTTTTCCCTCAGCGCCCTCTTGAACCCGTAGGGAGGGCCGAACTCGTAGAAGTTCAGATTGTCCCAGACCCTCTTTCCCCTCTGGGTGAGCCCCGAGGGATTGATGAGACCTAGGTCCCTGAGCAAATCCACCTCTTCTTGGCTGATCAGATCCCTCAGCCTGGGATGAACGAACTTGTAAAGCCCCTCGAAGAGGAGGGAGTACTTGTTCTTTGGGTTCACAAGGGCAACCTCCAGGGGCAGCCGGAGCCACTGCTCTAAGGCCTCAACTCCCCTGAGCAGGAGTTCCTTATCCCACCTGTACATGGGAAATATGATGGTCTCGGTCCATCCTAACTCCTCTCTCCTTCCCTTCCTGCCCTCCCTCTGCTTGAACTCCCTGACGCTTTCCGGCATTCCTAGATGGACGACCCTCACCACCGTTCCTATATCCAAGCCCTGAGACAGGGTTCGCGGGCTTATCAGGACCTTGATCCCGCCCCTCCTAGCTGCCTCCTCTATCTCCTCTCTCTCCTCCTTGGAGACTAGGTGATGATGAGATGCCACGTTCTCCAGGCCGAACTCCGTCTTGAGCCTCCTCCTGAGACTCTCGGCAGATCTTATCCCCCGGGTGAAGACTAGGGTGACCCCATCATCCTCGGCGTAGTGGAATATGACCTCCGCCGGATCCAGTTCCGGCTGGGGCACCTCGACCCCCACGGATCTCAGGAGTTCGACAACCCTGTAGACGTTGGCCTCGAACTCGTCGTAATCCTGAACGGCCCTCCTCAGATCATCTCCTATGGGCAGGCTGAGGAGTTCATCCCTGTGTCTCTGCACTACAGCCCATATCTTCCTCATGTTCTTTCCCAGCACTAAGTAAACATCGTTCTTCACCCTGAAGGGCTCTCCCTTGATTATCTCCGTTTCTCTTCCGTTTATCGAGGTTAAATTATCGGCCATTTCATTGGGATTGCCGAGGGTAGCTGTAAGAATAGCGAACTGGGGCGATTCCTCCACCAAGAGTGAGATGATCCTCATCATGGAGATGATCAGGGCCAGCTCCCTGGGCCCGTAGAAGTCCAGCTCGTCCACGACAACTAGATCAAGCCCTCTCATGAAATCCGACAGGTAGGAGCCCTTGGTGGCCATCCTTTTCAGATCAGTCATGAGGAAGGCCGGATTGGTTATGAGCAGGTCCAGCTTGGACAGGCTCTCCCGTAACCCCCTCCTACCCAGCTCCTTTATCAGGGCGGTTCTCCTTCTGGCGTCTATTACCCTAGACTTGAGGTCTAGGGCCTT
Source organism: Thermoproteota archaeon (assembly GCA_027078475.1). Classification (GTDB taxonomy): domain Archaea; phylum Korarchaeota; class Korarchaeia; order Korarchaeales; family Korarchaeaceae; genus Korarchaeum. The sequence goes on along the minus strand of JALWYH010000030.1, from coordinate 55,467 downwards.
GGAGTACTCCTCCAGCCTCCTGATCTGATCGTTGGCTAGGGCGAGCGTCGGGTAAATCGCCAAGGCCCTCTTCTCTTTGGCGGCGTGGAAGAACCAAGCCTCGGTCTTCCCGCTCCCCGTCCCTGATATCAGGATAACGTTCTTGCCCTCATCCAAGGCCCTCAGAGCCTTCGCCTGATGGAAATACAGCCTCATTCCAGCTATCTCAGATGGCCTTCCAGGATAGGATCTGAGCGAGGGAGCCAGATCACCGAAGGTAACATTCACTCTCTCGGGTTTGATCTCTCCCTCAGAGTAGGACCTGTAGTTATAGCCTAGAAGCTCTAACAGAGTGGAGGAAGACACTCGGGCCAAGGGATCTACCTTTTGGGAACCCTCACCTCTAGTATGCCATTCCTGTAGGTGGCCTTGGTCCTCTTGGGGTCTATCTCCACCGGGAGCTGGAGCTTCCTGTGAAGATCTCCCGCCCTTATCGTGATCTCCCTACCCTTCACCCTGACCGAGATGTCCTCCCTCCTGATTCCGGGGACATCCGCAACTATAATGATCTCCTCATCCAGCTCGATAACATCCACCCTCTGCTCCTCCAGCTCCAAAGGAGCACCTCCCCCCTTGGGACCCTCACCTCCGAGATCAACATCATCCGGGAGGTAACCCGCATCAAATCCTCCAAGCGGGGCCTCATCATTCCAGCCAGATACATCGCCATTAACGAACTTCGAGAGATCCTCATCCATCCTCTTGAGTAGATCTATCATGTCCTTTATGAAGTGATCGAAGGGATCGTCGTAAGGCTCCCTCTTTTTTTCGTCGCCCAAGGATTCCCCGCCTACACCAGACCGGAGGACCTATTTAATCACTTACGTGATCGCCCTCATCCACCACCTGGACCGAGGATGACTCTCCGGCCCTGCTGACGAGTATCGAGTGGGAGGCAACGTCTCTGAACCTGGGGGAATGCGTGACCACTATCATCTGGGGCACATTGAGGGACGATATGGTCTCGATGAGGGCGTTTATCCTCTCCTCATCTAGGTGCACCGTCGGCTCATCCAGCAGGAACGTCTCGACCTTGGACACCATCAGAAACCGAGCTATCGCGAGCCTGAGCGCAAGCGCGAGAGATATCCTCTCCCCTCCGCTCAGCCTGCTGAAGGGGTAATTGGCCTTGCCCCTCCTCAGGATCGGGGTGAAATCATCATCTAGGGTGACCGAATCGTAGTCGAAGTTGAACGAGCTGAAGAGCAGGTTCAACTCCTCCTCAATGGTCGGTCTGGCCCTCTCCCTTATCAGGGGCTGGATTCCCCTGTCCTTGCTGAAGATCTCCCTCACCTTGATCAGCCTGGATCTGAAGGAGCTCAGAATATCCTTCCTCTTCCTCAGCTCCCTCAATCTGACCTCCTTCTCCCTTAAGGAGCTCAATCTCTTTTCTATTTCCTCGATCCTCCCCTGGACCCTATTTCTCTCCCTAGCTAGGGATTTTAGGAGTTCCTCTAACTTCCTCCTCCTTCTCCTGAGTGACTCAAGCTCCGAGGGGTTGAAGGATAGGAGCCCCAACTCCCTCCTGACGGAGGACAGCTCTTCCTCGACCTTTGCTCTCCTCTCCTCCAGCTCTTGAATTTCCAATAGTAGATCTTCCCTACTGGCCATCAGCCCCCTTAGCCTCTGCAGCTCCTTGATCGCCGACAGGGATGCCCTATACCTGTCATCGATCGAGCCCGCATCCAGGCCTAGGGAAGCGAGCTTCTCCTTCAAGGTCCTTCTGAGCGTCTCCATCCTTTCCTCCAGCTGACTCAAATTCTCTCCTCTCAACTCCTCCCTAATCTTTTCCACTCTCTCCCTCAGGCTCTCCCTCTCGGCCAGATCCCTTCCCACAGTTTCCAGCTCCCTCCTCAACTCTCCCAGATGGTCGATCTCCTGTCCGAGGGAGTTGAGCTTCTCCTCCAACTGAGCCACTTCCTCCCGCAAGCGGGAAAGCTCTGCCTCCTGGGAGCTGATCTCCTCCACCCACCCTGTCAGTTGTTCCAGTTCTAACGAACTGAGTTTCCTGTATCTGGCCTCTAAGCTCCTCCTCATCTCATTGAGGATCCCGAGCTCCTTCTCCCTCTCTCGCAGCAGAGAGGTTATCTCCTCAATCTCCCTCTCCAGACCCCTCTTCAGCTCGCTGACGGTCTCGGGATCGAGCCTAGATCCGCAAAGGGGACACTTGTCAACGCCACCCTCCAGGTCCCTCAGGTACCTGAGGGCCTGATCCCTCCTCTGGATCAGCCTTGATCTGTCCTCCAGCGCCCTCCCGATCTCCTCATCGAGACGGTCCATGTCCTCCTTCAGTCTACTAACCTCTCTCCTCACGAGGGCCTCGACCTCGGACGGATCCTCAATTTGCTCCCCCAGCAGGCCGGAGATGCGTGAGACCGTGGATCTGACCCTATCCCTGAGCTCATCGATCCTCCTCTCCAGCTGGGATATCCTGCTCCGAAGTTGCCTCCTCCTCTCCTCCATGCCCGCCAGGGAGATCTCTTTTTCATGGAGCTCGTTCACTCTCTTGGCCAAGTCAGAGTACCGGATCCTCAGCTCGTCGAGGGATGACAGCTTTCTCTCGTGCTCAGAGAGCTCCTTGGACAGATCCCTCAGGTGCCTGATCCTCTCCTCTAGAGGAATGATCTCAGCCATGAGGTTCCTCACTTGCTCCAGCTCTTCATGTTCCGAGGCAAGCTTCTCGAGTTCCTCGATTCTGGCTAGCTGCGATTCTATTTCCTCCAATCTATTCCTTTTGGCTCCGATCCTCCTCTTTACGTCATCCAAGGAGCCTTTCAGGGACCCCTCCCTCGCCTTCAGCTCCATGTACTTGAGTCTTCTGACCTCCATGGTCTCTATTCGACCCTCAAGATCCTCCAGCTCCCTCTCGACCTCACCCTCCCTCTCAACTGTCCTACGGAGCTTCTCCTCCAGCTCCGATTTCTCCATCCTCAAGGAGGACATCTCACTCAATAGGTCGCCCATCCCCCTGAGCTCCCCCTCCACTGACTGCAATTCCTTTTCCAAGCGCCCTATGGCCTCTCTCAACTCGCTCCATATCCTCTCGAGTACCTCTATTCCGAGCAACCTGCCAACAAGCTCCCTCCTCTTTGAGGGAGCCTGCTCAAGCAGCCTCGCGATCTCACCCTGTCTCACGTATATCGCCTGCAGGAAGGTCTCCCTGCTCATTCCCAGGAGGGATTCCACCTGCCTGTTGACCTTGCTCTGATCCCTCTGCAGGAGCTTCCTCCCCTCAGTGACATCGTACAGGGATGCCGAGGAGCTGCCACCTCTCTCCCTCTCACGGATCAGCAGGTACCTCTGCCCATCCATCTCGAATTCGAGCTGAACCCTCATCCTGCTGGCTCCGGACCTTATGAGATCATCTTGCCTGCTCACGCTTCTGGGGTAGAGAGAGTAGGCAATGGCTTCAAGCAGGGTGGTCTTTCCCGCTCCGTTCTCCCCTATGATGGCATTTATGCCGTCGGAGAAGGAGATCTCCGCCTTGGCGTAAGGGCCGAAGTTCTCCAGAACCAGTTTCCTAATTCTCATAGGCCCTCCTCCATGAGCCCCAGCACTCCCCTGACGAAGTCTTCTCCTCTCTTGCCCTCCCTGTACCAGAGGTCGAACACCCTGAGGGCCAGCGACCTGACCCCCTCGTCCAGCTTCATGGAGGATATCGCGCTCTGGACGAGCTCCTCGAGGCCTACCCCGCTGACGGTGGGGGCGCCTTCCTCCTCCCTAGGAGTTCTGATCTCCCTAACTATCACGTGAAGGGCCACGTCTGAGAGGGACCTCCTCATCTCGAGGGTCGGCAGGCCGGCCCTCACCTCATCACCCAGCTCCACCTTGCCGTAGATGACCGGCCTCCGTTCCGATCCTAGGGAGCGAGCCTGTTCCCTGATCCTCTCTATCAGCGAGAAAAGATCCCTGGTGTTCTTCACCACCTCGGAGAAGTAGATGAAGGGCCTGGTCCTCAGCCTGAGACTCCGAACCTCCATGCCATCCCCTTGAAGATCCACGACCAGAATGTACTTTCCTTCGCCCGACAGAGGTATCTCCCTCGTCTCTATGATCTCAGTGGAACCAGAGTACGCGAAAACCCTACCCCCGCTCCTCCTGACGACCCTGTTGTGATAGTGGCCCATGGCGACGTAGTCGAACGAGCTCCTGGCCACCTCGGAGAAGTCCACCTCCGGGTACACCGCCTTTATCATCCCCCTCACACCCTGATGCAGCATCAGGACCTTGGGGCATTCTCCGCACAGCTCATCTGATCTCCTCTGAAGGCTCTCGACAGTATCGGCTATCCTGACCCCCCTGCTGGCGTATGGAGCCCCCGCCACCACCAAGTCCCCTATCCTCACAGCCCCGGGACCCAGCCTGATGAGGAGCTTCCCATACCCCAGCCTCTCGAACAGCTTCCTGAGATTTATGAGGGGGGAGGCCATCCTCCTCCTCACGGTATCCGGGCCGAGCTCGTGATTCCCCTCTATAATCACCACCGGCACTCCCGCCTCAACGATCCTCAGCAGCCCCTCGAAGCCCCTGACGAAGGCCCTAGGATGGGGCCTGTAGCTGTCGAACAGGTCGCCTGTGTGGAGCACGAGATCTGGCTTCTGCTCCAGGGCGAGCTCGATTGCCTCGTCGAAAGCCCTGTAGAGATCCTCTTCTCTCTCTGCCAAGTGGAACTGGGCCTTCCCGAGATGATTATCCGACATATGAACTACCCTCAAACTTATCCCCCTATGGAGTCGTAATACTCGTCCGGTGAGGCGCTTAGCCTCCTCCTCAACCCTTCCCTCCACATGTCGTACGCGCGCAGGCTCTCACCACCCCTCTTGCCGGCGAACAGTCTGACCTTCACCAAGGCCGGGATCCTCACCATGGGCCCCACCACGACTGCCTCGCCCACGTTGAGGGATGGCAGGTAAGAGGTCATCTCCTCACTGAGGAACTCGGTGGCCCTCCTCACGTAAGCTTGGTCATCGGGTTCCACCACCCTTAGTATGATCTTGTTCACCATCTGGGAGAGGACATCGGAGTTCAGTCTCTTGGGCCTCTGGCTCACCAGGCAGAGACCGACCCCGAACTTCCTGCCCTCCTTTGCTATGGATGCCGCGGCAGAAGAAGTGTATGTCCTTTCTGTGGAGGGGATCAGGGCGTGCGCCTCCTCCAGCACGGCCAGAACCGGAACGGGGAAGTCGTCGTATCCCCTGCCTATTCTCCTCAACTTCGCCCTCATTAGGATCGTGTACAGGGTCTTCCCCACGACCACATCAGTCAGATCGGAATCCAGTTGACCCAGATCCACTATCACCAGCTTACCATAGTTCAGATGATCCACCAGCTCCCCCGCCGCTGGTTTCAGGACCCTCCCGTACTTGGATCTGACGAAGTCTATCTTGGCTAGGAGGCTCTCGATGCTTCCCCTATCGTTACTGGGAAAGTTGAGCAGATACCTGTCCTCCTCTCTGTCCCTGGAGAGGGACAGCTGGATCACCGCCTGCATGCCAGCGAGCATGTCGTCCCTCTCCGCATCTATGTCCGCCCTATCGAGATACTCACTCAGTCTCTCCCTTATCAACAGCTCCCTGGCACTCCTGTAGGCCGCCTTCAGGTATATGAACTGCTTGGGTGCATTGTCGTAGCTGACCCTCAGCAGGTTCCCCAACTCCTCTAGGGTCAGGGTGTTGGGGTCTAGTACCGGATCCACGGTCTCGACTTGGCAGTGCGGGCAGTCGAGGGACATGCCAGTGTACTCCGAGTGAACGTCGAAGAGAATGGCAACGCCCCCCATCCTCGCAATCTCCTCGAGTATGACCGCCACGGAATTGGACTTCCCCCCGCCGGTCACGGCCAGCACCGCCAGGTGCCTGGATATGAGCTCATCGGGATCCAGATGGACCACCACGTCATCCCTGGTCAGGAGGCGGCCCAGCCTTATTCCCTCCCTCCCATGGGGAGGGGCGAATATTCCCCTAAGGAGGTCGGCGGGGGCCCTTCTGACCAGGGCGCCGGTCGGTGGGGGAGCCCTGGGCAGGCCAACCAGCTCCCCGTTCGAGAGCACGCCCACCATCCTTATGGTGGCCTTCAGCCAGTCGGACGGCGAACCTACCACCTTCAGAATCGTGTCATAGTAATTGGCCTGAAGGAGATCTCCCCTCTCCAGCTCGAGCGCTCCCCTGACCACTCCGCTGATCATTCCGAGCAGCTGGGACTCGTCGCTATCTATCACCACGTAATCCCCGACCTTGGGAACCATTCCCGAGTAGGCGATCATCTCAGCTTGGATGGGTGTGGAGTTCGGAGCAATCCTTCCTAGCACGTCACTCACCGAGCCTCTCCCTCCCGCTTATCTCGGGCATCATCAGGTTCTTGGCCAGGTGCATCATCAGGTCCCTGCCCACCTTCGTGAGTTCGTGAACCCTCCTGAGATGATAGGGGTAGCCCTTGACGGAGAACCCGGCGAGCGATCCCAGTATCTCCTCCAATCTCTGATCCGAGACCTCGCCAACGATCTCTATCCTGAGCGGGTTGGTCCCTCTCTCCAGCCTAGCATAGGTTAGGGTGATCCTGTATCCTCTCCCTATTCCAGAGTAGTCGGGGAATCGGAGCTCCAAGACCTTTGGGGCCAGGTAGCCCGGTTCCTGGCCGGTGTACCTCCTGACGAGCTCCATATCGGGCAGCCTGTGGTTGAAGTAAGATCTGCTCCCCGATCTCTTGGCGATGGCTATCAGGACTCTCTCCCCCTGGCTCAGCAACCTGTTCAGGCTGAGGAGGGACTCGTATCTCTCCACGAAGGCAACGGCCCTCCTGATCTCATCCTTATCTGGTGGAGTGCCTTTCTCTTCCTCCAGCAGAGATCTCACCAGTTCCTCCAATCTCCTGGCCGTGTCAATCTGGTGGGTTATGGAGATCAGCCCACCCGTGAGGCCAACCCCTAGGGAGGACTCCACAGCCATGAGGATCCTCCTCATGTGATGGGGAACCTTCCAACCGTAGGGTGTGGCCCAGAGCCCCCTGCTCGCCATGGCGAGGAAGGACCCATCCATGAGCACGATCTCCGGCCTCAGATCCAGTGATCTGAGGGCCATCTTCACCTCCATGGTCTCCCTGCACGACGCCACCCTATCCCTGTAGTGAAAATCGTCCATGACTCCTATCTGATACTTCCTGGCGACCACCGGCTCGCTGTCCCTCATGAAGAGAGATGCGGAGGTGACGAAGATCACCTGCCCGAGGGTGAGGTAATCTGAGTTGCTGCTGCCATCAATGGCCCCTATTCTCTCCAGCCCTCCATCCTCTATGCCACTCCTCCATTCCCTCCTTATGACTGAAAGCAGGGCTTCTCCCTCCATGCCGCCCCTAGGGAAGATAAGGGAGGTGATTCGTTCCCTGGCCCCCACTAATGCCTCCTCAATGGTCTCGAAGGGCAGTCCCGACTCAACCTTCATTCCCGCTATCCGGTGGCTGCTAAATTTTAACGTGTGCCCGCCATTACTGCGGGGATAATTTTGAGTGAGCTGGACGTCTTCTTCAAGCCGAGGTCCGTGGCAGTCATAGGCGCCTCTCGAAACACCGAGAGGGTGGGACATGTAATCCTGAGAAGGCTGGTGGAGATAGGATATCCGGGGAGGATATACCCCGTCAATCCGAAGGCGGATGAGATACTGGGACTAAAATGTTATCCCAGCGTCTCGGACATACCGGATGAGATAGATCTCGCGGTCATAGCCCTCAGGGCCGATCTAACCCCCTCGGCCCTGGAGGAGGCTGCCGACAAGGGAGCCAAGGGGGCCATAGTGGTGTCGGGTGGCTTCTCCGAGATAGGGAACGAGGACTTGGAGAGGATGCTGCTGGAGGTGGCCCGGAAGAGAGGGGTGAGGGTCATAGGGCCCAACTGCCTGGGGGTCTTCGATCCCAAGGACAGGATAGACACCCTCTTCCTGCCCGAGGAGGTCATACCTAGGCCCCGACCAGGTGAGGTCTCGATCATAACCCAGAGCGGCAGCCTGGGGAGCACCCTCCTGACCATGATAAGGAAGGAAGGGAGGGGGATAAGCAAGTTCGTCAGCTACGGCAACAGGCTCGATGTCGATGAAGGGGACCTGATACTCTACCTGGCCGAGGATGACGAGACGAGGGTCATAGCGGCCTACATAGAGGGAGTGGCGGACGGGAGGAAGTTCATGGCCGCGGTAAGGGAGGCCAGCAGGAGGAAGCCGGTGGTGGTGCTCAAGGGAGGCAGGACCCAGTCGGGGGATAGGGCGGTGAGGAGCCACACGGGATCCCTAGCAGGGAGAAGCGACATATTCCAGGCTGCGGTGATTCAGAGCGGAGGTATCTTGGTCAGCACACTCAACGAGTTCGTGGATGTGCCCGCCGCCCTAGCCACCCAGCCTCCCATGCGCGGGGACAGGGTAGCGGTCCTCACCAACGGTGGGGGATTCGGCATACTGGCCGTCGATGCTCTAGAGAGCAGGGGATTCAGGGTGACTCCCCCCTCGAGGGAACTCCTGAGGAGGCTGAAGGAGATGCTCCCTCCATACTATCCAGTCGGGAATCCCACGGATCTGACCGGAGACTCAACCCCAGAGCAGTTCTTGGAGGCGGGAACGGCCTTCATTGAGAGCGGTGAGTACGATGCCCTGTTTCTCATTCCCCTGTTCGGAGTTCCGGGGATGGTTCCCGACAGGACGGAGAGACTTCTCCTGAAGCTGGTCGAGAGGTCGGACATACCTGTAGTCGCGACGGCGGTGCCCACCACTCCCGAGGTGGAGGGGGTGCTCCACAGGATGGAGAGGAGGGGACTGCCCGTGTATCCCACCCCGGAGAGAGCCGCGGCCGCTCTGCTAGGACTCAGGCAGTATGGAAGCTCCTTAGCTGCCCCATGATCAAGCTTTTTATCTCACCGTTCAAGAGTTCACGGTGATGCATGTTGCCCGGTTTTTGGGAGAGACTCAAGACCAACATCGAGGCCAAGCTGAATAAGCTTCTGGACAACTTCGAGGACCCCAGAGAGCAGCTGGACTACGCCTACGACAAGCTGGTCCAGCAGCTGCATGATGTAGAGATGGCCCTCTCGAGGGCCATAACGGCTAGGAAGAAGCTGGAATTCGAGCTGGAGAGGATAGACGAGAAGATAGAGGATCTGGACGATAAGGCCAAGAGGGCGCTAAAGGCTGGAAGGGAGGATCTGGCCAGGAAGGCCTTGGAAAGGAAACTCGTCCTTGCGAGACAGAAGAAGGTCCTGGAGCAGAGGATAGCCGACATGAAGGAGGACGAGGAGAAGCTGATGGAGATCAGGGACAAGCTCAAGACGAAGATAGACCTCTTCAAGGCGAAGAAGGAGCAGCTGAAGGCGGAGTACGAGGCATCCAAAGCCCAGGTGGAGGTTCAAGAGATGGTGACCGGTCTATCGGAAGATTTCACCTCGGCGGCCGAGATAATCGAGAGGGCAGAGGACAAGGTGAACGACATGAAGGCTAGGGCCGCCGCCCTCGATGAGCTGGTGGCCACCGGTGGAGCCCTGGACGTTCTCGAGCCGGAGGAGAAAGACGAGATAGAGAGGGAACTCGGCAAGATCGAGCTCCAGAGCGAGCTAGAGGATGAGCTCAAGAAGCTGAAGGAGGAAGTTGGGAGCTGATCCCAATTGTCCTCCCTGAGGGATTTTTTAGCCTACGGAGCAGGTGCCGTCCTGATTTTCTTCGGCCTCGTGTTCCTGATAGCCAGCGCCTACAACCCCTCTAGGGTGATCCCTGGGTTCGCGATGCTCCTCCTTGGCGGGGCCGCCATTTACGCCAACATGATGGCTAAGAGGGCGAGCGTCTCCGAACAGCTCCTCGAGGCTAGGGTGATACGGCTGGCTAGGAGGAAGGGTGGCTTCGTAACGGTGGCGGATGTGGCGGCCGATCTAAACATCCCGGTGGATACAGCGAGGCAGGTGCTCGAAAAGCTAGAGAGGAAGGGCCTAGCCTTCCTGGACTTCAAAAGGATAGGAGACGAGGGAGTAGAGGTTTACCGGATTCTGGGGGCGACCGACGAGGACTCATGACACGGGAGTTCCCGGCGGGACCCTCTCCTCCGGGGTCAGCAGGACCGGCCTCCCATCACCAACGACGGCCGCCAGTAGCATTCCTTGGGACTCCACTCCCATGAACTTCCTCGGCTGGAGGTTTGCTACGACCACTATCTGCTTGCCCACCAGGCTCTCAGGATCGTAGTGCTCCGCTATCCCCGCCACGAGCTGTCTTCGTTCATTGCCTAAATCAACTTGGAGCTTGACCAGTTTCCTGCTTCCCTCTATTCTCTCCGCCTCCACAATCTCCCCCACCCTCAGATCCAGCTTTTTAAAGTCCGAAAACGAGACATGGCCCATGGAACTCACCCAAGGTATCCGAGAGGCACTATTTTTAAATCAGTAAGCTGAACGTTACTCCTGTAAAGGACCGCGAGAGACGGTCCGAGATAAGAGGTGAGAGAAGAAATGGGAAGGATATCAGTAACCGCACTGGGCGGAACCCGCGAAGTGGGAAAGAGCGCCCTCCTGCTCGAAGCTGGAGGGACTAGGGTGCTGCTGGATTACGGCATGAAGCTAATACCTAAGGAGCACCCTGAGTTCCCCCCCATTCCAGATAGAGTGGATGCAGTTCTGCTCACTCACGCGCACTTGGACCATTCCGGATCCCTGCCTAGGCTGGTGAGTCACGGGCATGACGTGCCTGTCTACGGTGTGGACATAACTAGGGAGTACTCCGAGCTCCTTCTCTATGACGCCATAAAGGTGGCCAAGCTCAAGGGACACAGCATTGGCTACGGCCCTAGGGATGTGAGGAGAACGCTGAACAACTTCAGACCGGTGGAATTCAACGTGCCCTTCAGGGTGGGAGACTTGGAGGTCACCGCCATAAATGCGGGTCACATTCCAGGCAGCGCCATGTTCCACATAAAGTACGACGGAACCAGCGTACTCTACACCGGAGACTTCAACACCGTTCCCTCTAGATTGATGCCTCCAGCCAGCATAGACGACATACCGCCTGTAGACATACTGATAACTGAATCAACCTATGCGAGGAAGGAGCATCCTCCCAGGGACAAGCAGGAGCTCCTGCTGAAGGAGATAGTAGTTGAAACCCTGAAGTCCGGGGGCACCGCTATAGTGGCCGGATTCGCCATAGGGAGGCTCCTTGAGGTGGCCATGGCCCTCAGGGCTAGAGGATTCAAGGGCAGGATCTTCTTGGACGGAATGGCAAGGAAGAGCACAGAGATCACGGAGTACTTCTCCAATAGGGTCAGGGACTCAGATGATCTCAAGCTGGCGGTGAGGACGATAACCTCCGTCAGGAACTGGCATATGAGAAAGAAGGTGATGGAGAGGCCGAACGTGATCCTCACCACCTCCGGCATGTTGGAGGGAGGTCCCGTACACTACTACATGAAGGAGAAGAAGGAGGATGAGAACAGCACCGTGACGCTCACTGGATACCAAGTGGAGGGGACCGAGGGGAGGAGGTTGATCGAGGAGGGCAAGATGGAGATCGAGGGGGAGGAGACTTGGATAATGATGAAAGTTAACCAGCTCAACTTCTCAGCTCACGCCAGCAGGTCGGGCATCCTGAAGCTGATAAGGGAGATAAAGCCGGAGAGCGTCCTGGTGGTTCACGGCGAGGAATCCGATGAATTCGCAAACGAGCTAGAGGACAAGATGGGAATCTCCGCCTTTTCTCCCGAGCTGGGAGAGGAGGTGATCCTCTGAATCAGTAGCTCGCTGAGGGTCCAAGGCCAAGATCCTCATCCCAGCCCAAATCCCACCACCTTCACTCTGGCTTCCCTGACCCCCTCAACGCTCTCGGCGGCCTTCTTGATGGCCAGGGCCAGCAAATCGGTGTAGGGGCAGAAAGGCGTGGTAAGGGTGAACTCTACAGTCACAACTCCGTCCTTCTCCTCAACCTTCTTTATCAGGCCAGCATCCACCATGCTGACCTTGAGCTCCGGATCCTTAACTTTCTTCAGAGCTTCCCACACCTTCCTCTCGATCTCGTTCATTCCTCCTCATCTCCCTCAGCAGGAAGTCTATCGGGAAAATCTGGAGAACCTTCCTCTCATCCGTAGGCATGACCTCCACGAGCCTTCCGGTCAGCCCCATCCTCACTATCTCATCTGCTATCTCTTGGAAGGTGTGGGGATTCATCAGCAACTTGCCACCGGAGATCTCGCCCCCGTGCTTGGTGGACAGGTATAGGAGGGCCTCCTTGGGCCCCTCGACCTCGCCGTAAACGAGGGTGCCCTCATCGGTTGGCTCCTCATACTCTCTGGCCACGTTCTGAGCCCTCCTGTACCATCTCATCCTGACTTGGTACTCTTTCTGCATGGCCGGGCAGTAGTACCCCATGATGCCCGTCTCCCTCTCGATGTACTCTAGCACCCTGCGAGCGGCCTCCGCGCTCCCCATGACCGCCACCTCGCTGTCCACCCTCGGTCTGAATCCCATGGAGAGAAGCCTGTCCCTGTTCGAGGGGGTGAACTCCAATTCGTTCAGGTTGAGAAATCCCGCGCCTATCCTGTCCAGGTGGATGGCCAGTTCCCTGAGCTTGGATTCCCAAGGCTCTCCGGGTATGGACGGCATCTCCGCCCCGACCGCGAATCCTTCATCCAGCGCCGGCTTCATCTTGTTCCAGATCCTCCTGTCCCAGCTATGGAACCTTATCTCATCCAGCCCGGCTTCCCTGAGCAGGGAGAGGCTCCTCTCATCTATACCCCAGCCGTTCGTGTACATGTGGGTGTGGAACTTCCGGCCGAAACGTTCCTTCAGGAGCCTCACGTAGCGGGCGACCCTCTCCACCACGAGGGAGGGCTCCCCTCCAGTTATGCCCACACCTAGGGCGGAGATCAGCTGAATCTCCCTCAACAGATCCTCATCGTCGGAGACGGGATTCTCATCGACCATCACTAGGTCCCTGTTTCGCCTCCACCCGGATATGGTACAGTAGGGACACGTCTCGTAGAGAGGGCACCTCCCCGTGACGAAGAGCACCGCCTTTGCCCCTTCCCAGCACAGTTCGCATCCGCGGCTCCAGCCCCTGACCCTGAGGGCTCCCAGCGGTAGCTCCTCCATGATCACCCACGCCAGCTCCTGAGGTACCTCTCCTGCTCCTCGGTGAGGGAGTCTATCTTTATGTCCATGGAGGCCAGCTTCAGCCTGGCGACCTCCTCATCTATGCTCCTAGGAACGGGATGGACCTTGGGTGGCAGGGACCTGCCCTCCTTCACTAGGTACTCCACGGCCAGCGCCTGGTTGGAGAAGCTCATGTCCATCACCTCGCTCGGGTGTCCCTCGGCCGCCACTAGGTTGACGAGCCTACCCTCAGCCAGAAGGTAGATCTTCCTCCCGTTGGGCAGCAAGTACTCCCTGACGTTCTCCCTTATCTCCCTGCTAGAGAGGGCCATCAGCTCCAGATCTTTCACCGATACCTCCACGTCGAAGTGACCAGCATTGGCCAGGATGGCCCCGTCCTTCATCAGGCTCATGTGCTCAGCCTTTATCACATCCTTGTTCCCGGTAGCCGTCACAAATATGTCTCCGATCCTCGCGGCCTCCCTCATGGGCATGACTAGGTAACCGTCCATGGCGGCCATCAGGGCCCTTATGGGATCGACCTCCGTGACTATCACCTTGGCGCCCATGCCGCGGGCCCTCATGGCTATCCCCCTGCCCACATGGCCGTAGCCCGCCACCACGAAGTACTTGCCAGCTATCATTATGTTGGTGGCCCTTAGAATCCCATCTATCGTACTCTGCCCCGTGCCGTAGACGTTATCGAAGTTCCACTTGGTCTCGGCGTTGTTGACCGCTATGACGGGATACTTCAGTATCCCGTCCCTAGCGAGAGATTCAATCCTGAGGACGCCGGTCGTGGTCTCCTCCGTCCCTCCGATCACGCCATCGGCGTATCCCTTCTCGTGGGATATCACAGTTATATCACCCCCATCGTCCATGGTTATGGTGGGCCCACAGCTCAGAGCCCTCTCTATTGCCCAGAAGTATTCCTCCTCACTCATTCCCCTCCAAGCATAGACGTCTATTCCCTCCCGGGCTAGGGCTGCCGCCACGTCGTCTTGCGTCGATAGGGGATTGGAGGCCGACAGGCAAACCTCAGCCCCTCCCTCCTTCAGGGTCAAAGCGAGGACAGCGGTCTCCTTGGTCACGTGAAGGCAGGCGGATATCCTGACCCCCTCGAGGGGCCTCTCCCTAGAGAACTTCTCGGATATCCTGCCTAGAACGGGCATGTGGGTCTTGGCCCACTCTATCTTCAACATCCCCTTATCCGCCAGCTCAGGATCCTTGACCTTGGGCATGTGACATCGTCCAATCCGGAGAGTGGGAAATAAAAATCACTCTCTCTTGGCTATCTGAACAACCCAGTGATCCCCTCTCTTCACCACGGCCTTCAGCACATGACCGGTCCTCTTTATCCATTCGTAGATCTCGTCTATCGAGTCCTTGTCGTTGACTAGGAAGTTTATTGTCTCGCCGGCTGGGGCTTTCTTCACGGTTTTTGCTATCTGAATGATAGGATAGGGGCTCCTCTTCCCCCTCAGATCCACAGTCCTCATATCATCCCCTCCATCACTCGCTTGGTCCGATCACCCTCTTCCCCAAGGCCTCCTCTACTAGTTCCTCCTTTACCTCGTTATCCAACATCTTGTACATGAGATAGGCGTCCTCTCCATCCGCGTAATACGCTGGGATAACGCCGAGTTTCCTGTACCCTAGGTCGATGTATAGCTTTATGGCCGGATCGTTCGACACTCTCACCTCCAAGTAGACCGCATCAGCCCCATATCCCCTGAGACCCTTCTCTGCCTCAGCCATCAGAGCCTTCCCGATGCCCCTCCTTCTATGCTTCCTGCTCACAGCTATCGAGAGGACATGACCCAGCAGGATTGTGTGCTCCCGGACGTAATAGCTCTCCACCCTGCACATCACGTAGCCTACGACCTTACCGTCACCACTCTCCGCCACGAGGAAGCTGTTTGGGAACCTCCTGTAGTTCTCTATGAAGAAGTAACTGGGGTAATTCTCCGGCAGAAAGACCCTGTTTATCCGCTCGACCTCCTCCAGATCCTCAGGCCTAAAGGGTCTTATCCTGTAGCCTTGGAGCATCACGTGGAATTCCCGATGGATCATATATTTTAAACAAGTGGTGCAAGATCTCCTATGTCGAAAATACCGGCCTCCGTGGAGGATGAGGTGGCGCGTCACTTCGACGTGAGGGACGTGGTCTACTACGAGGACCGGGTCGAGTTCCTGCTAAAGGATCTAAGCCCTACTGAGACAGGCTCTCCATTCAGGAGGCTGTATGAGAGACTATCGGGCTTGGGTCTTGTTCCCAAACTCTTCCGGGATGATAATGAACTGAAGCTGCTGGTCTTCCAGGCCACTTGGAGGCCAATCAACATCAGGCTGAGGTACTCTCTACTGGCCGTGACCCTGGGCACAATAGCCGTTTCTGCCTGGATCGTCTCGGACGGAACGGCCTCCCTCATGAGTGATCTAGGGATTAAACTCGACGTTGCAACCTCCATATTGCTCCACTTACTGGGGATAGTAGTTTTCCTGCTCTTGCATGAGCTCGGCCACTCACTTAGATGGAGGGGCAAGTATTCAGTGGATCTGCTGATACCAGCCCCCCCACCTCCATTAGGTTTTGGGACCTTGGGGGATCTGCTCATAAGAGAGAGACCATTCATAAACAGGGAAGAGGCAGTCGAGGTCTCCCTTAACGGCCTGCTGCTCGGACTCTTGGCCGGTCTCGTCATCTCATTCGTGGGCCTGCTACAGTCGATTCCAGTCTCCTCAGATGTCGTTAACGCGTGGATCAGGGAAGGGAAGGCCGGAATGCTACCAACACCACTCGCCTTCATGCTATTGGAGATTCTACTATCCCCCGGAGGGGGAAGGATGCTTCTGCTCTCTCCTCTTGCACTCTCCGGCCTCGGAGCCTTACTGATAACCTTCTACATCGCGATGCCTGTTCTGCCATGGGACGGAGGTCACCTTGCCAGCTCGCTATCTGGCGGAAGGAAAGCGTGGCTGGAATGGATGGTGGTGATAGGGATGATCTTAGTGAACCCGCTGATGGGGGCAATGATGCTGGTGGCAAAGCTCTTACCTAGCTACCCACCACCCCTGGACGAGTACAGCGAGATCCCCGTACCCAAGAGGAGGAGAGGATTGCTCCTTTACGTCGCTATAATAATGATCTCCATGCCCATCCTCCAATAATTTAAAAACTAAAATTTCACGGAGTGACCTGGATGAACCACGAAGATTACGAGGATAGGATCGCTGAGGAGGAGGAGCTGAAGGATAGGATAACCGAGCTCAGGGATCTAGTTGCCAAGCTTAGTGCGGAAACTGAGAGACTTAACGAGAGGCATGAGACCCTTCTGAAGGGAATAGAAGAACTGCAAAGAAGGAAACTGACACTGGAGGATGAGCTAGCCAGGAGGAGGGTAGAGCTACAGCATCTGGAGGCCCAGATAGAGGAGCTGGAGAAGGACCTAGATGTACTCAAGGAAGGTAGGGAGAGGCTCAGGGCCGAGTACAACTCGCTTGAATCCAAGAAATCGTTACTGGAATCCCAGGTCTCCTCCTTGGAGACCAGACTGGAGGGTATGAGAAGAGAGGAATCCGTCATTGGAAAGCGAATAGAGGAGCTGGAGAATAGGATAAGGAAGCTGGAGAGTCAGAAATCATCCCTGCTGGGCGAGATCGAGGAGCTCAGGAAGATAAGGTCGGACCTCTCTGAGGACATAAAGAGAATGGCAGAGCAGGTCAAGGAGACTGCTCAAAGCATCGCGTCGAGCAACACCTCCCTTCTGAGGGAGCTCTCTAGGGTGTCGAGCCAGCTGGAGGGATTCGGAGCGAGGATCGAGGACTTGTCGAGCGATCTAGAAGACCTGTCGTCGTTCTTGTCAGATCTTCAATCCAGGCAGAAGCTACTGGAAAGCTTGGACAGAGAGATCGAGGCTAGGAAGGCCAGGATTGATCTTCTGAGGGCGGAGGAGGAGAGATTGAGGAGGGTGATATCCCAGCTCGGCGGGGAAGGCACTCCCGAGGGATAAATTAAAAATGGGACATCCGATTAACAAGGGGTCTGAACCATGAGTGCCGAGAAGTCAGAGAAGATAGTGAGGGAAATAGAGGTAAAGCCCTCCGTCCTTGATCAAATAAGGAAGGACGTACAGAGATCCAAAGTGGTCACTCCCCAGTCGCTGGCCCTCAAGTACAACATAAGGGTGAGCGTTGCCAGGAGGCTGCTGAGGGAATTCGCCAATGAGGGGCTCGTGATGTACGTGGACGGCAACTCGAAGATAAGGATTTATAGGGGAACCAAGGCTAAGCCCCCGAAGGAGGGGTGAGCTCTAGCCCTTCTTTGTGAACTATCCCTCCTAGGGGGTGAAATCATATTTGAGGAATAGGTCAGAGGGAGTAGAGAAGTATCTCATATATCTCAAATCAGATAATTTAGTAAAAGAAATTTCCATAGAATTCCTGAGGCATCTCTCTCCGATAACCATAGAAAGGATATACCGGGGCCTGCCGATCCGGGGCATGGTGGTGAGGGATGATGGCCTGATATACATATCAGCTCCGGTAGAGACTAGGCTTGAGAAGCCCAGGAACAGGATGAGGAGGGGGAACGTGGCTTATTCCCCATCAAAGAGGATGATCCTAATAGCTCTGGAGGACACGAAGCTTAACGAAAGCGTTAACTCCCTCGGCAGAGTGCTTGATGGACTCGAGGAGCTGGAGAGGCTGAGGACGGGCCACATGGTGAGGCTGGAGAGGGAATGACCTCACTATCCTTCATCTGGAAGGGGTGCTCAGCTGTTCTCTTGGAAGTGAACGGCTTGACTGTACTGGTGGATCCAGGGAATCACTTCTCCATGGATGAAGTGGCTGAACTCACCCGTGGTGGGGGACCCGACGCCATCCTCTACACCCACGAGCACTCTGGTCACTTCGATCCCGATTTCCTCTCATCAATATTAAGGGAATTCTCAGCTCCCCCCGTCCTCGTCGTGAACAAGGGAGTGTTCAGAGCTGTGAGGAGGTGGGTGGACTGGGACCGCCTTATCAAGGTCAAGGAGGGAGAGAGCATTCAGATCTCCGGCATGAGGGTCCACACCCTCAGGGCGGTCCATCCCGGCATCCACCCAGTGGTCTTTCTCCTGGAGATCGGCGGGAAGGCCATCTTTCACGGGGACAGCACGGGTTTCTCCCGCATGCTGGAGGCCTTCTCACCGGTAGATCTTGCGTTCGTTCCCTCGGGCAGTCCCTCCCCGAATGCCAGCCCCAAGGAGGCGGTGAGGATTGTGAGGGCTCTGGTTCCCCGCGTTACAGTGCCGTTTCACGGGGATGAGGGAGAGCTGAGGGAGGTCGAGAGGAGGATAGAGCTGGCCAATCTGGACATCAGGGTGATCTTGCCTGATGCAGGCAGGAAGATCAGCCTCGAGCTGTGAAGTGCTCCCATCCGCCTTCTCCCACCTCCTCGATCCGATCCCCGAGCTTCACGAAGACCCCCTTCTCCTCAACCACTCTTCCCATCTCGATTAGGATCAATCCCCTCTCCGCGAACTCCCTGCGCAGATTACCAGCCTTACCGGGTGGCACCGAGAGGATCAGCTCGTACTCCTCCCCTCCGTGGAAAACCGCCTCGACGGGATCGATCTTCCCGGAGGAAGCTAGGGACCTCATTGCTGGATGGAGGGGCAGTCTCTCTACCAGGAATCCGAGACCGCTGGCCCTGGTCAGCTCCCTGAGCGACCAGTACAGGCCATCACTGCTGTCGATGGAGGAGGAGGCGTATGCCGAGGCAGTTACACCCTCCTCAACCTTGGCCTTGGGTTCGTAGGCCGCCCTCAGAGCCTCAGATCTCAGCTCTTGAGGAAGCTCCCTGCCGCCCATCAGGTGCTGGAAGGCCAGCCAGGTCAGTCCGAACCACCCGGTGGTGAACAGCAGATCTCCCGGACGTGCCCCCGATCTACTCACGAGCCTTCTCTCAATCCTTCCCACTGCAAAACCGGCTATGATGAGCTCACGGGTCTCTCCCAGATCCCCTCCGACGAGATGAGCCCCGTACTCGGCTGATCCGGCCTCCAACCCTCCGATCACCGATATGAACTCCTCATCTCCCATCTCCTTGGGGAAACCGGCCGAGGCCATGAGGAAGAGCGGCCTGCCACCCTTGGCGGCCAGATCAGAGAAGTTGGAGATGACGCACTTCCTGGCCAGCTGACGCAAGCTCATGCCCGGGAGCAGATCGGTGGACTCGGCCACCATGTCGGTGTTGAACACGTAGATCCCTTCAGCCAATCTCCTGGCGGAAGCATCGTCCCTCCCTGGCTCCAAAAGCTCGTCGGGATCTCTGCTGACGAGATCCCTGATCATGTCCACGAGCTCCCTCTCACGCCTCACGGTGCGAGGAGCCCACCTAAATGTTAAATCTCTTTCCTAACTGAGGGGTACCGGTGGGCACCATGGTGAGGAAGGTCATCATAATGGGGGCCGCTGGCCGTGATTTCCACAACTTCAACGTGTTCTTCAGGGACAACGACGCCTACCGGGTGGTCGCCTTCACGGCGGCCCAGTTACCGGATATAGCAGGGAGGATCTACCCTCCAGAGCTGGCTGGCAGCCTCTATCCCGAGGGGATACCCATAGTCCCTGAGGAGGAGCTCCCTAGTCTCATAAAGGAGAACGATGTCGATCTTGTCGTCTTCTCGTACAGCGACGTCTCCCATCAGTACCTGATGGAGAGGGCCGCCATAGCCCAAGCGAACGGGGCGGACTTCATGCTCCTGGGACCCAAGAGCACTATGCTGGATTCGGAGAAGCCTGTGATAGCAGTCACCGCCGTCAGGACAGGCGCCGGCAAGAGCCCAACCAGCAGGAGGATTTCCAAGATCCTGAAGGAGAGGGGTCTCCGGGTTGCCGTGGTCAGGCATCCCATGCCCTACGGAGACTTAAGGAAGCAGGTCGTCCAGAAGTTCAGGACCCTAGAGGATCTCGACAGGTACAACGCCACCATAGAGGAGAGGGAGGATTACGAGCCGCACCTCAGGCTAGGGAACGTCGTCCTGGCCGGAGTGGACTACGAGAAGGTCCTGAGGGAGGCGGAGCGCGAGGGTGATGTGATCCTGTGGGACGGAGGCAATAACGACTTCCCCTTCTTCAGGCCAGATCTTATGATAACGGTTGCGGATCCACTGAGGGCCGGCCACGAGCTGACCTACTGGCCCGGGAGCGTGAACATCAGGATGGCAGACGTGGTGATCGTGAGCAAGGTCGACACTGCCAGCTACTCGGAGGTGAATGAGGTGCTGGAGAACGTGGAGAGGGTCAACCCCCGGGCTAAGATCATAACTGCCGCCATGCCGTACACGGTGGAGGAGCCCGAGCTGGTGGAGGGGAGGCGCGTCGTGGTGGTCGAGGACGGTCCCACGGTCACCCACGGCGAGATGGGATACGGGGCCGGCTATCTGCTGGCCAAGAGGCTCAGGGCCGAGGTGGTGGATCCTAGGCCCTACGCTGTGGGATCCATCAGGGAGGCATACGAGAAGTACCCCCACTTGGGACCGGTGCTCCCAGCTATGGGCTACAGCGAGAGGCAGATGAGGGAGCTGGAGGAGACCATAAACTCCATACCGGCCGACGCCGTCGTGCTAGGCACTCCCACTGATCTTGGCAGGTACCTGAGGATCAACAAACCAACGGCCCATGTGAAATATGAGCTCCAGGAGATAGGACCCCTCACACTGGAGAAGGTTATAGACGATTTCCTCAGGAGGGTGGGATTTTGAGCGGAAGCGATAGAGGGGAAAGGAAGGGGAAAGAGAGGAGGATCTGGCTGTTGAGCTGGAGGGAGTTCAAGGAGGCTCTGGAGGACACTGACTTGGTCATCCTTCCCATGGGAGTGAACGAGGCCCATGGCAATCACCTTCCCCTCGGAACGGACTTCCTCATACCGGAGTGGATGGCGGAGCAGCTGGCCGACGATCTCAACGCTCTGATCGCGCCCCCCATAAGATATGGGGTGGTCACCGGTCTCTCCGGCTACTGGGGTTCTCTCAGCATAAGTGAGAGCACCTTGGAGGCTCTCACCTACGACGTCCTGTCCGAGCTGGCTGAGAATGGCTTTGAGAGAGTGATCATCCTGAACGGGCACGGCGGCTCCGGTCAGGTGAGGGCGGTGAGCAATGCCATGGGGAGGGCTTGGAGGGAACTCGGACTGAGGAGCGTCATGGTAATGTGGTGGGAGGTCTGGCCCGAGCTGTCATCCGAGATTTTTGGAGGCGCGGGAGGCCACGCCGGCGTGGATGAGACGGCAATGATCATGGCGGTGGACGAGGGTCTTGTTAAGGGAGAAATGGACGAGGACGAGGTGTACAGGTTGATGGAGGGAATAAGGCCCACTCCCATGCCAGGTTCCATCCTCTCATACAACGACGAGTTCATCGCCGAGATACCCGATCCGGAGAAGGCCAAGGAGTTCGCTAGGAGGATTTTGGAGAGGGTGAGGAGGGAGATAGAGAGGATCCTAGAGGGTTGGGACAGACAAGATTCTCTACTGAGGTAGGGATCAGATCAAACCATCCCTCCAACTCTTTGTCCTTACTATCATCCTCCTGATTGCGGAGGTGTCGTGCATTCTCTTCCTTTCCGGGTGTATCATCAGATAAGGTGTATCTCCCTTCAATCCAGGGATGATCCTTAGGGGGGTAGCTTCCGAAAGACGGAGAGATACTCCCACAAGCTTTCTATGGGACAGGAGATCAGGCGGGGATTCACGGTGAAAGTAGACAATGCCTAGCCTGGGATCGGAGAGTCTATCAGCTATCTCCCTAGATCTACCTCCGATAAGCTCGAACGCGGCGTACTGATCCCTGCCCATCTTGGACATAAGTGCCTGCAACTTCCTCGCCGCGACAACAGGATTCCCATCGTATGGCCTGTAGGATGGCCTTATAATGATGAAGTCCGCTCCTATGGAGTAGCCCAGCCTCACAGCCTCCCCCACGCTCCTTACCGATGCATTGGCTATGTGGGGATTCGGACTGTAGACGTTGATGTCCTCAATGGGGGCCCTGACTGCCACAACGACATCCAGATCCCTGACCACTGATCTTAACGCTGAGACTGACGATCTGTGTACGAGGGAGGGCAGGTAATGAGGCGGCTCCGTTGAGATCATGACTCCCTCGCAACCTGCCCTAATAAGGAGCCTGATCACCTCTGGTATCTCTGCCCCCCACATGAAGTCGGTTGAACACAGAAGCCTGAGGCCGTCCGTCAATATTACCCCCTTGTCCCGAGGTTAATGAGTCCCCTCCTTCGGTATATAATTTTGATAGATATAATGCAAGAATTCCCCCCTAAGGCTCCCTATCGTTCGAGATATCTTTTTCAATACCCGGAACTATTGAAAATTATTCTGAGACAGTTGGCCATCGATCTTATAACCGATCTGTCATGCTATAGTGACCATCAGGTTGAGGAGAAGATTGTTGTACGAATATAGAAGATGATGGGTTACCATGCCGACCCTCTTCATGATCTCCCGGGTATAGCAACCCTGTTGCCATAATCGGAATCGACAATCGCAGAGTTAACATTATTGTTACTAGACCCGATGTTAAACATCTAATTATTATTTTTACTTGGTTATGTTGAGAATACAATTAATTAAAGCTACTACAATAAAATACATTCAAGAGCCACGGGACAGGTCCTATTACTTATTGGATCGTCGAGTGATACCGTACTTGAGATAACGCTGGCGAGGTATAGGCAATCACTCTGATCCTTTGGTTCTTCGCTGGGAAAATAGAAAAGCTTATATTTAATCTTCCGTTGAATGAATACGGCCCTATAAGGGTTTGTCAAGAGGTGAGACTTTATGCCTCAGAAGCCTGCCAAGCATCTACCCCTTGCTCCCGTGTACCGGATAATAAAGGAGGCCGGTGCCGAGAGGGTCAGCGACGACGCCAAGGCCAGACTGGCCTACTACTTGGAGAAGTTCGCCTACGAGGTTGGCAAGTACGCTGTTGACCTAGCCAGGCACGCCAAGAGGAAGACCGTCACCGACAGGGACATCGAGCTGGCTGTCGAGGCCATCTGGAAGAAGTAAGCCGGCCTCCTTTCTTCATCTTTTATTTTACGGAGAAACTGATTTGAGTTCATAACTTACCATTCCACAGTCACGGAAACTCGGGGAGACGGGCCCGGGGGGACTCGAACCCCCGACCTGCGGCTCCGAAGGCCGCCGCTCTATCCTTGCTGAGCTACGGGCCCGCCGCAGGTATAGGTCCCTCAACCAGCTTAATAGTGTGAGCCCTCCGTACTCCCCCCATCGCCGTCACTTGACCTCCCTCCCCTTATCACCTGCCTGCTGAATATGTAGGCGCCTACGAGCAGCATGATTAGGGATGCAGCCAAGAGGGTCCAATCTCCTTGGGCCAATCTGGCACCCACCAACCCGAAGAACGTGGCTCTCGGAACTATGGCGAGCACATTGGCCAGGAAGAACACTATGAAGTTCATGCCGACTGCCCCTGCCACATAAGAGGTGATGTCCAAGGGAAGGAAGGGGATCAGCCTAGTTATGAAAACGAGCCATCCTCCCCACCTATCGAACCAGAAATAGACCCTCCTGAGCAGGTCCTCCCTTATGTAGTACTCCAGTATTCTCTTGCCCACTGCCCTAGCGATGAAGTAATTGATCACCGATCCTACGGCTATGCCCATCCCCCCGTATATACCGACCTCTATCGGGTCCATGCCGAGGGCCCCGGCGGCCACCAGTATCGCGTCGGCTGGTATGGGGGATATGACCGCTTGGAGTACCATGGCCGCGAAGAGACCCGGAGCCCCATACTTCCTGACGAAGGATGATATCTCCTCGCCTAGGGACTGGTAGTGCTTGAGATGCTCCCCGATGGACCTGATCTGGTACAGGTTCGCCATAAGTGCGAGGGATAGGGTGAAGCCGAAGTTGCTGGGCCTCATCCTGACCCTCGTCAGGAAGAACACAGCGACGGCGCCCTCCAGCAGGACGATTATCCAGACCGGAGAAGGAGGATCCAATGCCAGTTGGGCCACGACAGGCGGAATAGAGGCTATGGAGGAGATGGACACGGCCCCTTTGACCGAAACACCTGATGAAGTGAGGAGGGCCATCGATAGACCGCTGCCTCCGAATCCCAGAGAGCTCATCCCCTGAGCAAACCCGGATACAAAACCGTCCATGGAGTCAGGTTGCCTCCCCTCGTCAACTGCCAGAAGTCCCCATTTCAGAAAGATAACAGCCAGTAGTCCTATGAAGGACAGACCGGCAACAATGAGACCCCCTACCGGTGGATCAACGTACCTCAGCCATCCCCTCAGGAGGAAGGTCAGTAGAGATGAGGTGACAAGGGCCGAGATGGCCGCCTTGGGCTCCAGCCCCTCCCTAACAAGATAGATTCCTGGAAGGCCCGCCAGATGGCCCGAGGAAAGGGGCCAAATCGGTATCCACTCTAGGAGCCCGGCGGCGTACTCCAGCATATGGTAGGTGATTAAGTTTCAAATATTAAATGCTGGTCGGTTTGTTGATGGTCGACTTCACCTACGGAGGGATGAACAACCCTCACCATGATCTCATGGAGGATGTCAGATCCATCTTGGGGCTCGGCATGGACTACGTGGAGATCACTGTGGAATGGCCCTTCTCCTGGGTCGACTCAATCCTTCCCCGAGTGAGGGAACTGATAGACCTAGCCAGCTCCTACGACGCCTTCTATCTCGTTCATTCCCCTTGGTACTTGGAGGTCGGTCACCCCTATGAGGAGGTCAGGAAGGGGGCGCTTAAGGTTGCTAGGAGGGTACTTGAGGTCGCCTCCTTGCTGGAATCTCCGTACGCCACGTTTCACCCCTTCACTCCGGGCTGGCTGGCTGCCCTCAAGGAAAAAGCTAGGGAGTTCAACGTGAGGGGATTCACTGAGCTGGTCTCCCTGTCGAGTGAGATGGCGGTCCAGGTGCTGGTGGAGAACGTGGATCACGGGGCGTTCAGGTCACCATCTGACATCAGGTATCTGATTGACAGAGTGCCGGGCCTTCTGGTGACCCTTGACATAGGACACGCATTCCTCAACGGGGGTATAGACAAGCTGAGATCATATATAGGCAAGCTCGGACGGGAGGTGATGCACCTGCACGTGCACGACAACGATCTAGGCAGGGATCTCCACCTGCCGGTGGGCGCCGGGAGGATACCTTGGAAGGAGGTGATCGAGGAGGTTAAGGGCTGGGGCTATAGGGGAACCGTGACGCTGGAGCCTCATGTCTCCGACCTAGACTATCTCAGAATATCTAAGGACAAGCTCGTGACTCTACTCAAATCTCCAAGCGACTAAACAGGTCAAAAAGGTGATCATGACGGAGATCACCAGACCCAGTGCTATCTGAGTCGGGGTGTGAGACCCGGACCTCCATCTGGACCATGCCAGCAGGGGGATCAAGGCCATCAGAAAGATCCCCACAGAGTAGTTCCCGATCAGGAGCAGAAACACGGTCGGTCCCGCGAGCCCGGCCATGTGCACACTCACCTTAGTGAAGTAGTGATTCACGATGGCCACGGCCAGTGTCACGGTCAGGTAAGATAGGGAGAGGACCGCCATGGGGAGGGACCCGAGGACTAGGAGGAGTATCGTGGCCGCAGAATAGCACCCCATCGCCTGAGCGAAGAAGGGTCCCCTGGAGAACCTATCGGGTACCAGGATGTCCACCTCGCCGGACACGGACTTCCTCACCACGTTGAACACGGGGCATACCACTATCAGCGCTATGGCCACGATCAAGCCAATGGGATCCGGGTATAAAGCGTAAACTCCCAAGGTGGACAGGACAGCTATCGTCACGGGCGAGAGTAGGAGCGCTATGGTCCTGTGGGTGTCCATCGGACCCATCCTGGAGTTGATTTAAAAAAGAGTTTCCCCGTGTAGACCTATGAAAACGAAGATCTCGTTGCTCTACTCAATCAGGGATCCTGCAGGCAAGAACATGGCATCCAGAATGATGAGCGAGGTGGGGGAGCAATTCGACCTGGATGATAAGGAGGTAGAGCTGGTGAGCTTCGACAGGGAGGTCCTCTACGTCAGGGACTGCGATGAGCTTGGGGTGGGAGACTTCGACTACGTGGTCGTTCTATCCAGGCATAGCGGCACTCCTCATGCCCCCATACTTACTGCGCACGTCCCCGGGAACTTCGGTCGGGCTAGGTATGGTGGAGAATCCTTTAAGCTGGGCATAGCAGTGCCGTCCCTAATGAAGGAGTACCTCCTAGTGGCCTCAGGGATGGTCAAGGAGACTGGCTACTCGGTGGGGTTCGAGCCCACACATCACGGACCCACGCTGGACAAGCCGGTGGCCTTTCTGGAGATCGGATCTGACGAGAGAGCCTGGAACGATCCAATTGGAATAGAACTAGCGGCTAAATCGGTCTTGGAGGCGATAGAGAGGTGGAGGCCGGAGCAGTATCCGGCTGCCATCGCCTTCGGCGGGCCTCATGTGAACGATCACTTCACCAAAGTTGAGCTCTACACGGATTTCGCCATAGGACACGCGGCGAGGAAGCTGGACGCCGGGTGGGTCGACTCAACCATGGTGAGACAGGCCATTGAGAGGAACGGCGAGAGACCCGAGATAGCGATAGTGGATAACAAGGGACTCAAGGGCGAGGACAGGGCCAGGATAGAATCGGCCCTGAAGGAGGCAGGACTAAAAACCGTCCGGGTGAAGAGACTTCTCAGGGAGGGGGCTGAAGTCGGGAGGGCGCAGATCGGTCAGCAAGAGGAGGAAAAGGTATAAAACACCCTTCTTCTTCGACAGGACGGTCCCACGGGATCTTTACTTCTCGGTACAGAGGAGGCTCAACTACCTTGGATATGGGGCCGTCTGGCAGCCTAGGAGTGCTGTGAGAGGGAGGAACAGGGACATCAGGGAGATACTTGAGTACTGCGCCGCTAGGGGCATAAGGATTCTTGTGACGTTCTCAAGGAAGCTTACAATTCCACCGGATTACACAAATAAAATAAAGATAATCAGGCTAAAAAGCGGAAGAAAGAGGAATATAAACAAGATAATAGCCACTCTATTTATGAACCTCGGATCCGAGGAAAAGAATTAAAAAACATCCCCCACTGTAGGGTAAGGGAGGATACAGGGAATTGCTGAGTTTCCGACCTTCCGAGGATGAGGAAGGCGAAGACAGACGTATCGTCGTCAGGAGACTCGTGTTGGATGTGGTCAAGCCGCATAACCCCAACATAGTCGACATGGCCGAGGGACTCTCCGAGCTCAAGGGAGTCAGGAAGGTTGATATCGAGGTGAAGGACTACGACTCCACCATCGAACGGCTCAAGATAATCCTGGAAGGGGACGACTTGGACTACGACGAGATAGTCAAAGTGATCAGGTACTACGGGGGGAATGTGGCGAGTCTGGATGGGGTCACCGTCGAGTCGGAATCCGAGTCGGGTTGAGCCAACATTTTACCTGGAGACGCACGGCTGCTCCATGAACAGATCCGACTCCCAGATAATGGAGACCCTCCTCCGTAGGTCGGGATGGAGGAGGGTCTGGAGGCCGGAGGAGGCCGATGTCCTCATACTGAACACCTGCAACGTGAAGACGCCCACAGAGCAGAGGATGATCCACAGGGCGAGGGTTCTGTCGAGACACGGTCCCTTGGTTGCCACGGGCTGCATGGCCAAATCCCAACCCGAATTGTTGAGGCCTCATGCCAGGGTACTAGTCGCGCCTAGATCACTGGACTCCATAGTCGAAGGAGCCTCCCTGGCCCTGAGGGGCGAGAGAGCTGAATTCCTGGGATGGAGGAGGATAGATAAGGCATCCTACGAGAGGGATCCCATCGATCTAGTGGGGATAGTCCCCATAGCCGAGGGCTGCCTAGGATCGTGCACCTACTGCATAACGAAGCTCGCTAGGGGGGGCCTCACCAGCTTCCCCGTGGAGAGCGTGGTCTCGAGAGTCAGGGACTTCCTCATGAGGGGAGCCGTCGAGATATGGCTGACCGCCGAGGACACGGGGATCTACGGTTGGGACATAGGATCGAGTCTTCCAGCCCTCCTTAAAGCGATCTCGGAGATGGACGGGGAATTCCGCGTGAGGATAGGCATGATGACCCCCAACTCCGCACTCAGAATCCTGGATGATCTTCTAGAATCCCTTAGAGATCCCAGAATATACAGATTCTTCCACCTTCCGGTTCAGAGTGGTTCCAACAGGATCCTGAGGCTCATGGGAAGGGACTACACCGTCGAGGACTTCACTCACTTGGTGAGGCGACTCCGAGAGGAGCACGGGGATTCGACCCTGAGCACGGACGTGATAGTCGGTTTTCCCGGAGAGACCGAGGAGGATTTCCAGCTCACCCTGAAGCTGCTTGAGGAGGTGCAGCCGGATGTGGTCAACTTGAGCCGCTTCGGCCCGAGACCGGGCACGCCCGCGGCCTCCATGCCCCAGCTGCCCGCGACGACCATCAAGAGGAGGAGCAAGGAGGCGATGGAGGTGATCGAGAGAATAAAGGAGAGGAGGAACGAGAGGTTCCTGGGAAGGGAACTGGTCGTCCTGGCATCGGAGGTGACACCCAAGGGAACCCAGGGCAGGACCCAATCCTACAGACCGGTGGCCCTGGGGGATGCGGATCCCGGGTATCTGTACGAGGTCGTGATAGAGGACTTCAGAGCTAACTACCTGGTTGGAAGGGTGATCAGAAGGCTGGGAAGGGCAGGCCTCACCTTGAGGCCCGAGATGGAGTCTCGCGATTGATTTTTCAGGAGAAAGGGGGATTTGTCAAGTTGTATCGGCCTAGGGTCTGTCCAGTCCGCTCTTCACCTCGACAGCGTTCTGCTGTTTGGGCCTGAATAGCCTGACCAGCGTCTTGTAAACGTTCCAGGCCCACGTCTCGTCCGAGAAGCCCACCACGTTCACGGTGGCGTAAGAGTGCTCCGGCCACGTGTGTATCGCCACGTAACCCTTCTCCATCATCAGAAAGCCGCTGACCCCGTACGGCTCGAACTCATGCACGTGGACGTGAACGCTCTCCTCCCCGACCTCCATCGCCAGCTTCCTGAGCATAGCCTCCATCCTTGAGGGCGAATCCAGCACCTCGGCGTCCTCCACGTCGTACAGCTCCGCTATGACCTGAGTCTCCTTGGGTCTCACTTCAGAGCTCATAGCTCTCTCCCGGCTTCAGCGTTATGACCTGGCAATCCAATCCCTTACTCCTTATCAGGTCCTTCAGCTCCTCCGGCCTTCCCTTCAGGACCGGGAAGGTCTCGTAGTGCATGGGTATGACCCTCTTAACCCCCAGCAGCTCTATGGCCTTCGCTGCCTCGAGGGGACCCATCACGAAGTGACCTCCGATGGGGAGGAGCGCTAGATCAGGTCTGTACAGCTCTCCTATGAGCTTCATGTCATAGAAGACGCCAGTATCTCCGGCGTGGTATATCCTCTTGCCATCTATCTCGATCACCACACCCGTTGGGGCCCCCAGCGGGCTACTGTGGACCGCGGTGGTAAGGGCCAGCTTGATCCCGTCCACCTCGAAGAATCCACCTATGTTCGCCCCCACGGTCTTCTCAACGCCCCTGTTGCTGGCCTCTAGGGCTATCTCGTATATGCTGACTATGGTCCCTCCGTGGGACTTAGCAAGCTTCACGGCATCGTCAAGGCCGTGATCGCCGTGGGCGTGGGTGATCACGTAAATGTCAGCCCCCTTGCACTGGTCGATGGATATTGGGGACTGGGGATTTCCCTCTATCCAGGGGTCCACTAGAACCCTCTTGCTCCCCTCCAGCAGGAAGGCGGAATGACCCAAGAATGTGATCTTGACCATGGCCTCACCCCGAGTCCAGATGTCCCCGCTGAAAGAGATAATAGTTACCTCCCGTCGACGCCGGACCGGTGTCTCCTCAGAAGGCGTCTGAGCCTCCTCCAAGTGCTCCCCTCTTCAGCCTCCTCTTCCCGATCAAGGGCTCCGGAAAGGGCGATAAGGATCTCTGACCTCACGGAACTCCTTCTTTCGGTTGAGAGCATTCTCCTCAGGAGGGAGAAAACCTCATCCTCGGAGGCGCTCTTCGACAGCGTGGAAACTAGGGTCTCCCTCACCTTGGGGGAGGGATCATCGCTGAAGGCGGCCAGATCGTCGAGTCCGAGCTTCCCCTCATCGAAGAGCTTGGCGGCGCACTTCAGGTAAGCGATCCTCACCTCAGGTTCGGGGTCCTTGGACCATCCCTCCATGAGATCCATCACCTCGGGACTGCATATCTCCCTGAGGACCAACAGGGCGAGCCCTCCAGCCGGGCCGCCAGATATCTCCTCCTTCAATGATCGAAGCAGAGACTCCAGCGATACAGTGCCGGATGAGTACCCCTCGACCGCCTCGACCAGCCCCATGAGATGGGAGACTGTTTGGTCATCGCAGATCCCCTCCTCCCTGCACTCTCTTATAATCTTCAGGATAGGCTCTCTCTCATTATTCAAATCTCCAGATAACAATTGTGAAATTGAATTATACAACAGTTGAATGTACTGCTCAAACCTTTCTGAAGTCATCTGTCCCAACGGGCGCAAGCGTTTATTATAAGTTGACTCCCCTATTCTGCGGTGATAAAAGGTGGTCGTGGAAATACCGGCGCCGCGGTTCATCGAGGTGGAGGGAAGAAAGATCGCAATTGGCGGTCCGCGGCCGAAACTCAGGGAGGGAGAGAAACTCCTCAGGCACACATCATCCGTCTGTCCGGTGTGCTACAGGCTGCTTCCAGCGGTGATATTCGAGAGAGATGGGGCCGTTTACATAAGGAAGGAGTGTCCTGAGCATGGCGAGTTCGAGGACCTCTACTGGGGAGATGCCGAGATGTTCAAGAAGGCCATGGAGTTCGAGGTACCGGGCAGGGGCATATACCCGCCCCACACCGATCTGATGGCCCCCTGTCCCTTCTCCTGCGGGGTCTGCCCGGCCCATCAGAACACGACGGCCCTGGCCAACTTGGTGGTGACCAACAGGTGCAACCTTGACTGCTGGTATTGCTTCTTCTACGCCGAGAAGGCTGGTTACGTTTACGAGCCATCTCTGGAGGAGATAGATAGGATGGTCGACCTCCTGATAAGGGAAAAGCCGGCTCATGGCAACGCCATTCAGATCACCGGCGGTGAGCCCACGCTCAGGGACGATCTCGTTGAGATAGTCAGATTGCTGAGGAGAAAGGGGATAACCCACATCCAGCTCAACACTCAGGGGATAATATTCGTGGACAAGCCCGATCTCATGAGGGAGCTCAGGGAGGCCGGCGTAAATACCATATACATGAGCTTCGATGGTGTGACCCCGGAGGCCAACCCCAAGAATCACTGGGAGATCCCCTACATCCTGGATGCCGCCAGGAAGGCGAGAATGACCAGCTTGGTTCTCGTTCCCACCGTGATAAAGGGGGTGAACGACCACGAGGTAGGGGACATCGTCAGGTTCGCCGCTTACAACATAGATGTGGTGAGGGGCGTCAACTTCCAGCCCGTCTCCCTCACGGGTCAGATGCCTAGGGCCGAGAGGGAGAAGTACAGGATAACCATCCCTGACGTGATAAAAAGGATAGAGGAGCAGACCGATGGGCAGATATACAGGGAGGCCTGGTACCCGGTTCCCTTCACCGTGGCCATCAGTGAGTTCATAGAGGCGGTCACAGGGGAGCCCAAGCTGATGATGACCAACCACCCAGCCTGCGGCATGGCAACCTACGTCTTCCCGGTGTTCGAAAACGTTGATGGAAAGAGAAGGGTAACGAGGTTCATTCCCATAACGGATTTCGTGGATGTTGAGGGATTCCACAGGTTCCTCAGTGAGAAGGCCAGGGAGATAAAGGAGAAGCACAAGAACAGATGGCTCACCCTACTCAAGGTAATAGCCAAGCTCCCCAGCTTCATAGAGAAGGACAAGCAGCCGCCCGGGATAAACCTCATAGGGATACTCAGGAAGATAATCCTCCAGAGGAGCTACAAGGCGCTGGGAGAGTTCCACTACAGGTCCCTCTTCTTGGGGATGATGCACTTCATGGACCTGTACAATTACGATGTCCAGAGGGTGATGAGGTGCGACATCCACTACCTCTCGCCCGATGGCAGGGTGATCCCCTTCTGCACTTACAACGTCCTGTCCGACCTCTACAGGGACAAGATAATCAAGGAACACGCCATGAGCTTCGAGGAGTACGAGAGGAGATACGGGAAGGGGTTGATCGGATCGGAGAGCAAGTACAAGAGGGATATCCCGAGGCTGGAGAACTCCGAGCTCTACATAAAGACCTACGAGCCATTCTTCCACAAGTTCAGGAGGCTCCCCGCCTCGATCAAGGGTTCACACCAAATCCCAGTGAGCTAAATTGTACGATGTGATTATCGTGGGAGCCGGCCCCACCGGGGCCGCTCTGTCCTATTTCTTGTCCTCAATGGGCTTCAAGGCACTCATTATAGAGAAGGATCCTAGACCCGGACTCAGAACCATCTGCGGCGAGTACCTACCGGATCCAAGCTCTCTGGGACTCGAGGATGGGATTTCCTCCCATTACTTAGACTTTTTCAGGCCCTTCATTCTCCACAAGATGGATCGGGTAATCATGGAAATAGGGGAGAGAATGTTCGGCACCTACTACAGAGGCTACTCAATAGACAGGGGTGAGATGATCAGGAGGAGGCTGGAGGATTCGCTGAGCCAGGGAGCCATCCTGAGGACGGGAGAGGCGTTCCTGACGGCTCACACCCGTGGCTCAGGTGAGGTCCGCGAGGTGATCACCTCCAAGGGGAGATACTTGACTAGGTACCTGATCGGAGCCGATGGGTTCGGCAGCAGGGTGGCCAGGCTGATCAACGGAGAGACAAGGATCGCGTGTGATGACTTGGCACTGGCCTTCTCGCTGGAGATCTCTCTGGAACTGAACAATCCGAGGACCATGAGGCTGGTGATAAGCGACTCACTCGCCCCCGGAACCTACGCTTGGATCATCCCCAGATCGGAGAACTCGGCCAACGTGGGAGTGGGGGTCAGGTTAAGCAGGGTGGACGGCTTCGATCCAATGAAATCACTCTCAGAGTTCCTGAGCGGGTTGAACGCCCGAACAGGCGTTATCAGGCTCAGGGGAAGATACGTCCCCGTGGGAGGGATGACCGACAGAGTGAGCCAGGAGGGGATATTTCTGGCCGGCGACGCCGCTGGCATGACCGTTCCCTCCAACGGCGGCGGCATGCACACCGGGATAATGGCGGCGTACTTGCTGGCCACCTCCTTATCGAGGGACAGGCCAGATGAATATGAAAGGGAGGTCAACGCCTTGATCAGGCCCATGGTGGAGACGGGCCTGGTTCACAGGCGGGCGGCAGACTTTCTCATGAGGACTGGACTACTCTGGAGGACCCTAAGATTCCTTCCAGATTCCTTGGTGGAGGAGGTGATCAAGGTGGAGAGGGGACCCAACTACCCGGTCCTCAGGGTGCTCTCCCTCCTCTACGGGATTGTAAGGGGCAGAGTCGGTAACTATCCAGCCTGTAGATCGGAGCGTCGCATCCATCGCACTCCAGGCCGAGGTCGAACTCGCCGATGAACGGGGCCGCATGCGGAATGGACGTCACGATGCCCCCTCCCCTTCTCAGCGATGAGATCAGCCACCTCATCTCATCCCTTATCCGTGAGGGAGCCCTTTCATCCGTGAGAGGACTGAGGAGGGGAGTTATCACCGCGAAGTCCCTCTTCTCGTAGGTGACTGCCTGTAGCAGGGTCAGTAGGGATAAGGCATCCTTCCCCGCCACCGGCAGTTCCGAGGCATCGATCACCAAGATCCCGGCCACTTCGGGCAGGGCCTCATGCAGGAGGGAGCCCCCTTCACCCAGCAGGGAGATGAGGAGAGATCTCCCTGGCTCGGATATCCTCACGTCCTGAAGGAAGGATGGATCGCCGGTCTTGAGGGCCTCACCTATCACCGAGGGGTTGATGTCGCTCAGGTAGGAGAGGAGGAGAGAGGCGGTCATGTAGTAGGAGGGTCCTAAGTTACCCGGGTGGCCGAGCCATAGATCCTCTGGCTTGGCCACCCTCACCTCTAGGCCTTTCAGCCTCTCGGGTGCGTCCCCGCTCCAGTCGACGAGGACGATCCTCCTCCAATTTGCTAGGTGCGAGGCAAGGGAGGTGGCAAGGGAGGTGGCAAGGGCCATGGAGTCGCACACAACCAAGATCGATCGGAAGGATGCGGCCAGCAGATCTTCCTCTGATTCCTCGGCCCCCGCCATCCTCTCAACCTCTCCTGCTCTCTCGGGGAGGAAAGGGAGCATCAGCAGGATGGGGGGTACTAGCAGGGAAGTGAGAATCACCAGCAGAAGGTGTCTGTAATTCACCTCCCTCCCTCGGATCCTCAGGCTCGAATACATGAGGGATGAGGAGAGGAGGATGTTGACTGGCCTCTGGGGAATGAGGATGGGCCATATCCTGATCACTTCCACCGCAAGGAAGAGCAGCCCCGCTGCCATCAGCGTCAGGGAAAGAACATCCCTGGGGCTCCGGATAATCCTCTTGAGGAGAGAGAGTGGAGATATCACTCCAACTCTCCTCGGGTCGAGAGCAGCTGCTCAAGATCTCCTATCTTCCTCATGAGGTATCTCCTCTCAGCCCTGAGCATGGCTCTCATCTGCTCAATGACCGATCCACCCACTATGAAACCCTCTACTCCGGCTGACAGGGCCTCTAGGATCCTGTCCACGTCTGGCACCTCCTCGCCTAGATCCACCAATAGGATATCGAAGCTTGACGCCAGGAGGAGGGCCTCAGAGAAGCTCTCCAAGTTGATAGGTATCACAGCGCCGTCGTAGATGTCCGACAGGTAACGGGACGCCAGCAACAGCCTCGCGTTCCCAAGGTAGATGAGGAACTCCGATCTAGGGGAGGTGGTAGCCGCCGAGAGGAGCTTCTCCCTAGCCTCCTCCAAGCTCTCGGCCTCCATAACAATCCTGACTCCCTCGATGCTGCCTAGATCAGCTGGATCTCTCAGGAGTATCAGGTCACTTGGGCCGGCACCCTCATGTCCCGATTCCAGGACCCGTCCATCCACAATTCCCGGGGGCAGCTCAACCCCGGACTGGACGTAAACCTTCGAGGCGACCAGGGGAAGCTGAGCCTCCCCCACCACCGTTCGGGGTACTCCCTCTCGCCCGGCGAACTCCTCCCTCCCGGCCCTACTCTCCTCTGCCTTCGCCTCACCCACACTCTCACCCTCGTCCGCGGCCTCCCTGATCTCCCTGAACCCCTTCCTCTCCTCGAGCCAGCCCAGCACTTTTCTTTCCAAGGCCTTGACTGGGGGCCTCTCCGGTTCCTTGTGCGCCTGTATCACGAAGAGCGAATCGGTTCCCTCCTGTATGATCCACTCCACCAGTGTTGGGGTGCCCAGGATCAGGGACAGATCCGATGATATTCTGGCTATGTCTTCTATCTCCCGTCCTCTGATGGACGGTTCCATCCAGAGGTGGTGAGGGACATCCACCTCCCTCACCCCTTGCGGACTGGGAACGAGCTTCTCCTTCTTCTCGCTAAGCTCGTTCTCAACGACCTCCATGAGATCCATGCTAATCTTGAACCTGTCTTTGGGGGTGCCGTCCATTAAACCCCAGGTGGATTCTATCAGAAGTTCATTCCTCCTCCGGGCGGGACAACACACCGAGATGCCGCTTGATCTCGGGAACACGACGCTCTGGATCATGATTGCCAGATCCAAGTCCTCCGGGTATATCCCTAGGTCCATCATCCTGGCCACAGATCTGAGGGAGAAGGCTCCGCCGAGCACCCTCTGGAGGGCCCTGACGACACCCCTCTTGGTGGGCTCATCGTACCACACACTCATCCTCCCCTTGAGATCCCCGTCCGCCATCTCCGTGGCGTATGGGGAGGGTCTGGCCACCATCATCTTCCCCACGTTGCCCGCGATGGAATCCATTACCTCATCCAAGAGCTCATCCGGGAAGGAGAGGGAATTTATCCTAGCCCTTAGCTCCTTCTCCATCTGGAACGCCTTAGCTGGATCTTCCGATTCCAAGACCGTCCTCGACAGCTTGAAGACTTGGTGCCTGATGCCGGACTCGGAGAGGATGCCTGATATGACATCGCTGGGCACGATCACCGTGAAGGGCACTGAGACACCAGCTGCCCTCGCTTTGGACAGGTTCCAGGCCTTCAAGCCGACCTCCATCTCGCTGTGCTTGGGTACATCGTCGAGATTCACGAGCAACACGTTCACCTCCATCTCAGCTCGATACGATCCCCTATATCCACCTCTAGGACCTCGGCGGCGTTCCTCCTCGAGAGGGAGAGCTCGAGGAGATCCGTGCTTCCCCTGATCATGAGCAGCCCTCTTCCACCATAGTGGGACGCTCTACGGGCCCTGGCCCGGGTCGAGGAGGTGAATACTTCCGCCTCGTCGGACCTGACCTCACTCCACGCCACATTGGTGACGACGTTCCCGAAGCCATCCACATTAAGGACCTCCCCTCTCACATAATAATCCCCCTTCTCCACCCTCCAGAGATCTAGGACCTCCATGGACCTCTTTCTGAAACCTAGATCATCCGGTGATTTTCCGCAGGCCAGCATCGCTGCGATGGGGGCGAAGACGTCCCTCCCATCGAAGGTCCCGGTTCGCCCTCTGGCCAGTCCGGTTCCCCTAACATCTATCTTGTATGCTTCGAACTCCCCTATCTCCTGAACCACGGGCCAGAAGAGACCGTTGTCCGGCCCCACGAGCGTCAGAGACCTGGTCCTCACTATCAGGGGATCCCTAGCCGTCCCCACACCCGGATCCACGACACCGAGGACAACAGCTCCCCTCTCAATCCACCTGTGGGCCTGCCACAGGATGAAGGCCCCGTGCCTCACGTTGAACTTCCTTACACCGTGGGATATGTCAACGGTCCTAGCCTTGGGACAGAGGGTACCGATGACCCCCTTCATGGCCCCCACGTAGTAATCCCGCGTCCCGAAATCGGTGATGAGGTATATCGAGGTCATCATCCAGAGGGGATGATATCCTTTTTAATTATGATATGAGATGAGCGCGTTGCTATGAGCTTGAAAGGCCTCGCATTCGGGCTAGCTGGCCTAGTAGCACTTGCCCTCTCCCTCTTCACTCTGGTGGCCGATGAGGGAACCCTGCTGCTGGTGCTCAGGTTACTCACCTTCCTCTTTCTCCTGAGCCTTGGAATAATCCTGCTTATAATAGGAAGGAAGCTAATCACTCTCTCCCCCCCTCCTCCCGCCGCCTGAGGGTCACCGAGTGGAGCGTCTCGTATATGGGCCCTTGAGGCGTGAGGGTGCTCTTCTTCAGCCTCACCTCCCTCACATCGATGAACCCAACATCCGCGTCCGAGATACCCCTGATCACCCCCGGAAGATCGCCCGGATATCCCTTGACCCTAGCGACGGTCAGATGGGGTTCGAAACCCTTCTTCTCCTTCCTGAACCCGAGCTTAGAGAGAGCCCTGTCAAGCTCCTTGGCCATCTCTATGAAGACATCCCTCCCCTCATCCACTCCTATCCACACTACATTGGGCCTGCTCACCCTGGGGAATGCCCCAACACCCCTCAGATGCATCTGAAACGGCTCGAAGGAGCCGAGGACCTCTCTCATGGTTGAAACGATGAGCTCTATTCTTGACTCCTCCACGTTGCCTAGGAACTTAAGGGTGAAGTGGAGGTTCTCCCTCTCCACGGGCTTCAGCCTGGCGCTGGAGGAGAGTATCTCCTCCTGTATCCTGATCACTCTGGACAACACATCGGGGTCCTCGAGGTCTATGGCTATGAAGCTCCTGATCCCCACCATTCCATCCCCCCTCACCTCAGTTCTGGCGGGACTCCTTCATTGGGTATCATGCAGAGGAACATCATCTCCTCGTGGGCAAAGTACTCATGGGGAACATCGGGCGGGACGAAGATGGCATTTCCCTCCCTGACCTCGAACTCCTCATTCCCAATCCTGATGACCCCCCTTCCCTTAAGCACGAGTATCTCGTGCTCCCAGGGATGGCTGTGCTCTGGGATGTGACCTCCTGCCTCCACCCTGAATATCCTCATGGAGAAATTGGGGACACCGTCCTTGGGTGAGAACACCCACTTTATGTAAGTTCCCTTAGCTTGGGGGACCTCTTCAAAGGGGATAGATTCAATGTCCTTGATTAAGGGGCGGGCCATATGGCTCCCGGATCGGTGAAGCGTATAAAGGTGGGGGCTCAGTCCTAAAGCGTCTAATCACCCCTCATGGATCACCTCCTACATCACAGCCCCCGCACCAGTGTCATCAGAGCGTTATTAACTCGAGCTCCATAAAGGATCCGATCATGGAGATCAGGTCCTCCATCTTGGATGGCATTATCAGGGCACCCGCCGCGTTCCTGTGCCCCCCTCCTCCCAGCCTCTCGGCGACCTCCAGTGCCGTTATGGGCGAGTCATCCCGGCTCCTCAGCGATAGCCTGAGGGCGCCGTCGGAACCCGTGGTTATAGTTCCGAAGAACCGGTATTTCCTTGCCGCCAGCTGGACCACGGGGACCAGATAGGATGGAAGGACCTTCATCTGGACCAAGAGGGCATCTCCCCCTCTCAAGGAGAGCAGGTCCTCTATCCTGTCACCATACTCTCTCTCTATGAGTTCTATCTCCCCCCTCAGGGAAGGCAACTTGACTAGATCCTCGCCGCTCGTCGGGGTACGGGCCAACAGATCCCTCGCGACCTTGGAGAGATAACTCCTCCTCCTCTTGAAGATCCTCCTCACGGCAGCGGTGAACAGGGCTGAGGGCAGGTCCAGATCCCCGGTATCAGTTTTGTCGACTAGGTCCAAAGTGCTGGAGAACTCCTCGACCGAGGGCTCCCACCTGACCAGTAGGTCGTGGAGGAGCCTCGCGGTTGAAGGATAGTTCGGTTTCAGGATGGGATATCTCACCCTATCCAGCAGTGAGAGGTTGGACTCGTGATGGTCCACAAGCATTATGGCTCCTCCGCTGGGGGGAGGCAGGTCGAGCACGAGGTCAAAGGTCTCACCGGACCCCTTTATCTCGTAGGGGGCCGTGAAATGGACGCTAAGGTTCTCCGGATGTACGAACATTATCAGCGAGGCCGAGAACAACCCATCCAAGTCCTCTCCGTGACTGGCCACCTTGATCCTGCCGCCCTTAGACACGAGCTCGAACATCCCGCCAGCTCTCCCCTTTACCGTGTCCCTTTGTCGGGTATTGACTTTAAAACATTGACAGGTGGATGGTGTGGGACGGAATGGGGCTCAGGGTCCTAGTGGCAGGTACGTTCGACCTGATACATGAGGGTCACATCAAGATGCTCTGGGAAGCCAAGAAATTGGCTGGCGACGATGGAGAGCTCATCGTGGTCATAGCAAGGGATAGGAACGTCAAGAGGTTCAAGGGCAGGTTTCCGGTGATAAGGGAGTCATCTAGGGCCTACATAGTGAAGAACCTGAAGCCTGTGGATAGGGTCGTCTTGGGGGAAAGGGAACCGCTGGAATCCATAGTCAAGATAAAACCTGACGTTATAGCCTTGGGTTATGATCAATGGGCGGACGAGAGGTGGCTCACCGAGGAGCTAAGGAAGAGGGAAATGGAGGTCAAGGTAGTCAGGCTCCCCCGGTTCGGTGACAGCTCCAGCTCCTCCATAATAGCCAGAATAGTTAAGCTCTTCTGCTCAGGAAAGGAGGCTGGAGATGGCGGTGGAAAGCCGGAGAGCGAGTGATTCTGCCTCTTCTTCGTCCGCAAGTCCTTTCTCCGGGTCCAACATGGTCCACAGCTCCGATCCAACGACCTTGACCTCCTCACTCTCCTTCCATCTCCTCATAAGCGAGAAGGTGAGATCTATCAGGTCTCTGACTATGCTGCAAGCCGTCTCCTGCACTCCATCCTCGGCTTGGTAGCAGAGTCTCAGGGCCTCAGGTATCAGGTATGAGAGGCCGCAGACCAAGGTCCTTAAGTCCCCTCCCTTCCAGTCCTTCAGGTTCCCCACCAGCTCGAAGAACAGGTACCTCAGATATCCCTCCGCCCTGCTCAGCTTCCTGACCCTTTCCCCCAGATCACTCTCCTTTAGAAAGTCCTCGACGTAGGAGAGGAATTCCTCATTCACCTCGTATAGGCAGGGGTTCGCTTGGTCCGGCATGACGATCCATGCTGATCCGGGCACAGGCTTAAAATTCTTGATAGCGCCAATTGCGGGAGCCAAGATGAGGTGGATAGTGGCCTCTGCCTGGCCTTACATAAACGCCGTACCCCATCTCGGGACCCTGATTCAGGTACTGTCCTCCGACGTTTATGCCAGGTACAGGAGAAAGAAGGGAGATTCAGTCATCTTCGTGTCCGGTTCGGACGAGCACGGAACTCCGATAGAGATAGAGGCCATCAAGAGAGGGGTAAGCCCCAGGGAGCTGACCGACAGGATGCACTCCTACGTCTCCGATCTCTTCAGGAGATTCGGGATAAGCTACGATAATTACACGAGGACCGAGAGCCAGACTCACATCAGGTTCGTTCAGGACTTCTACCTGAAAGTATACGAGAACGGTCACATATTCGAGAAGGAGACCGAGCAGCTATACTGCCCCAACGACAAGATGTTCCTGCCCGATAGATTCGTGGTTGGGACCTGCCCCTACTGCGGATATGAGAGGGCACACGGGGATCAGTGCGACAGATGCGGGAGATTGCTCAACCCGACGGATTTGATAAATCCCAGATGCGCAATATGCGGAGCGGAACCAGTACTCAAGAGGACCAAACACTGGTTCTTCGACCTTCCCAAGTTCTCCGAGGACCTCAGGAGGTACATAGAGGAGAACGAGCAGCTCCCGGATAACGCTAGATCCATGTCCCTTTCCATGATAGAGGATGGACTCAAACCCAGATCGATCACTAGAGATAACAGGTGGGGGATCCCGGCTCCCTTCCCCGGGGCCGAGGGTAAGACTATCTACGTCTGGATGGAGGCCGTCTTGGGCTATGTGTCCGCCGTCAAGGAGTACTTCGAGAGGATGGGCAGACCCGAGGAGTTCGAGAGGTTCTGGAGGGACCCCGAAACTAAGTCGATATACTTCATAGGGAAGGACAACATCCCGTTCCACACCCTGATATTCCCTGCCCTCCTCATGTCCAGCGAGGAGGGTTACGTGCTTCCATACAACGTGGCATCCACGGAATTCCTGCTCTATGAGGGTGAGAAATTCTCCAAGAGGGAGAGGAGAGGTATATGGCTCGATGAGGCCTTGGCACTGCTTCCTGCTGATTACTGGCGTTTCTATATGGTGTACATAAGGCCCGAGACCAAGGACGCCAACTTCTCATGGGACGACATGGCGGCCAAGGTGAACGACGAGCTCAACGACACCTTGGGCAACCTTGTGCACAGGGTGCTCTCCTTCATAAAATCTAGGTATGGGGGAAGAGTACCGAGCGGCAAGCTGGATGAGGAGTCCCGTCAGATGCTCGAGGAAGCCAGGAAAATAGCATCCGGCATAGAGGAGGACCTAGAAAGGGTGAGGCTCAAGGATGCCCTCAAGGGACTGCTGGAGATGGCCAGGCTAGGAAACAGGTTTTTCAACTCGAGAGAGCCATGGAGAGACATTAAGGAGAACAGGGCGAGGGCCAACTCGACGGTCTTGGCGTCTTACAACCTGCTGAGAGCGATGGCATGCTATATGCACATATTCATGCCCTTCTCAGCCGAGAAGCTGTGGAGAATGATGGGGCTTCCAGGCGAACCGTCGCCTCTCCCGGAGGCATTCGACCTGATCACCGGAACCGAGCTGGGTGACGTGGAACCGCTCTTCCACAAGGTGGACAAGGAGGAACTCAAGAAGAGGCTGAGGGAGATCAGGGAGAGAGGAGAGGTCCTCTCAGCGAGGGAGTGATGCCCCCGGCTTCAATTTTCTTCCTTCTCTCACCCCTCATCGACTCGCTCGTCTCAACCCCCCTTCTCCACCTTGACCCTTATCCTCACCTCTCCCGAGGCAATGGAGTGGCCGGGCTTTACAGCTTGGACGATCACCACGTAGGTGGTGTTGCCGGTCACGTTGGCGCTCCAGTCCAGTACCGCCTCTCCACTGGCATTCGTGTAGGTCACCGATGTGATGGTTGAATTGGGACCGATGCTCAAGGCTATCAGCTTCGCCCTCTCCAAGGGTCTGCCCCCAATGGTGACGTTGGCGAATATCCTGTCGGAGACCCTAACATACTGCTTCTCCCCAGTCACGTTTATGAAGGCAGACAAGTTCTCCCGCTCAGCTTTGAGTGTCACATTGAGAGGAGCTCCTCCGAACACGTTGAAGTAGGCCTCCTCCTGGACGGGACCCCCCATATTGGCCGCGACTCTGAGGGAGTAGTGGCCGATCCTGTACCTCCCCTCCTCTATCGGAATGACCGCGCTGATCATCTTGGAAGGCCGAAGGTTCCTCGACTCGATCGTGATGTTCCTCTCCAGATCGATAACATCGACGCGCACCGAGGAGGGAGGGCTGGGGAAGGAGACTTCAAAGCGGAGCTCCCCACCTAGGGGAACTGTCTCCCCGTCCAGCGTTATCTTGAACCTCGGAGCCGTCATCACAGGCCAAGACAGGAGCAGGGCGACGAAGATGAGGTTAAGCAGAAGCACGATCTTGGTCTTGGTCTCCATTCTTCGGTCCCATGGTAAGGAAACCTCCCTTAATTAAGGGTTATCGTTCCCGCGAACTTTTATTTTCCCACGGCGGATTACTCTGGTGCGTGACGGACTGATCTCGGGGAAGGGGCTTGAGAAGATAGAGAGCCCCCGCTACATAATATTCGGGCCCAATGCTCTGACCAAGACAGCTGAGATACTGCACAGCCTCGGCCTGACCGGAAGGGCCGTGATCGTTAGTGGAGCCAGCGTCACCGCGGAGGTGGCTGGCGACCTCATTGGAATGCTGGAGGGTGACATGGTGGTTCGCCACGTAGTGGCCGATGGGGGCGGTATAGACGACGCTCTCAGGGTAATTAGAGAAGCGAAGAATGTTGAGGCGGATTTCCTCATTGGTGTCGGCGGAGGTAAGCCACTGGATATAACGAAACTCGCGGCGGCCAACCTAGGCGTGAGGTACGCGGTGGTTCCTACATCCGCCAGCCACGACGGCATAGCCTCCCCCGCGATCAACTTCTCCCTCTCTAAGCAGGCACAGGAGAGGCTGGGAAGTGTGGGGGGGATGGAGGCGCCCACGGCAGTTGTGGCCGACACTAGGATCATAAACAGGGCTCCGCCCGAGACCTTCAAGTCGGGATTCGGCGATCTCGTCGCAAAGTTTACCGCTGTCAGGGACTGGGAACTGGCCCATAAGCTCAAGGACGAGCCCTACAGCGAGTATGCAGCCTCCATGTCCCTCCTGAGCGCGAAGATAGCAACGGATCACGCGTCGGAGATAAAGTCAGGCTTGGAGGAATCCACTAGGATACTGGTCAAAGCGCTGATAGGCAGCGGGGTGGCCATAAGCATAGCGGGCAGCTCCAGACCGGCTAGCGGCAGTGAACACATGTTCAGCCACGCTCTGGATGCTATAGCTGCCGAAGAAGGGGGGAAACCAGCTCCTCACGGCGTCCAAGTCGCACTAGGGACCATAATGATGGCTTATCTCCAAGGCCAAGACTGGAAGTGGATAAGGGACAAGCTCAGGGAGGCAGGTGTTCCCACCACTGCTGAGGAGGCCGGTCTGAGGCCCGATCTGGTGGTCAAGGCCCTAACTTTGGCCCACAGGATCAGGAACAGGTACACGATACTGGGGGTTACCGGCCTGACCCCGACCGCTGCCGAGAAGTTGGCTAGGGCAACTGGAGTAATACGATGATCAGGGATACTACGATGATTATAAGCACTATCGAGCCCACGAACACCGCGGTAAACTTGAGGGAGTACTTCACCGCCTCCTCCCTGCTCAGCCCCATGGTTATCGCGTGGACCCTGTAGGACAGGTAAGTGAACCATCCTAGGGAGAGAATAGCCAAGATCAGGGCCATCACCGGCGGGAAGGATAACAGGTAAGAGAATATCTCGGAGAGGGCTGTCAGGAGTAGGACTCTCCAAGTAGCACCTTCACACGAGATCACCCGGCCCGGAGAGGCCAGGAGCACCACGGTGTTCAGGGCTCCGGCGATGGCCATGGGAAGGGAGCAGAGGGACATCAGGTAGTGATACTTTCTCAGCCTCATGCGCACTCTCCTGGCCACTGATATCCCGGAAATACCGGAGGAGATGCCCCAGCTGATGGCTGTTATTGCCCACATGTAGAGCAGGAGCATCTGCTTCACGTGTATGAACATGGCCACCCTCTCGGTCATGGCGTTGGAGGAGCAGGCTATTTTCATCCCCAGCACCGACAGGGCCGTGGCATCGGTGGACAAGAATAGGAGGAGCGACAGAGCAGCTGGTAGGAAGCTGGCATTGAGTCCGAGATCCCTCAGAGCCTCCCTCCTTCCCAGCAAGAAGCCGAACATGTTCAAGGGTAGTACCTCCCCCTCGCCCTAGCCATCTGATCCATCTTGGATCCGGGCTTGTTGACTCTGGGCCTGCCTGTGTCCGGATCGCGCCTGAATGTGACATCCACATCCTTCAAAAACTCGTTCAGCCCCCTTCTGGGATCCATGGGCCTGCTTGCGTGGCCCTCCACCCCAGGCTGACCTGAGAAGACCATTATCCTGTCAGCAACTGCCTCTATCGTCAGCAAATCGTGCTCCACAACTATGACCGCCCTGTCCTCTCCTTGGATCCTCCTCCTTATCGCCT
Source organism: Thermoproteota archaeon (assembly GCA_027078475.1). GTDB lineage: Archaea > Korarchaeota > Korarchaeia > Korarchaeales > Korarchaeaceae > Korarchaeum. Next base: position 10,522 of record JALWYH010000030.1, on the reverse strand, counting down.
TCGCCGCGGCAAACCTGGCCTCAACGTCTAGGAAGGCGCTCGGCTCATCTATCAGGTAGACGTCAGCATCCCTCCCAAGACATGCGGCTATGGCGACCTTCTGCAGTTCCCCTCCACTCAGCTCGTCCAAATAGCGGTCGAGGATCCTCTCTATTCCGAGCCTTTTTATCACCTCGGCCCTGAAGTAGGAGCTGGAGTAGTTGGAACCGGCTACCCTGCGCAGGAGGGACTCGACGGTCCCCTCGTAGGTGGGCCTGACGTGCTGGGGCTTGTACGAGACCTTTACCCCCTCGGTCATCACCATCCCCTCGTCGGGCTTTAGCTCCCCGGCTAGTATCCTCACGAAGGTCGTCTTCCCTATGCCGTTGGGTCCAACCGCGACGACTACTTCTCCCGAGTAAATCTCGCCCTCCTCAACAGCCAGGGTGAAGCCATTCAGCCTCTTCCTCATCTCTGTGTAAACCACTACGGGATTGTCGGACACCTCCTGACCGCCAATCCTGGGCAGGAAGGAGATGGGTTCATCCCTGAACCTGACGTTATCATCGGGCAGGTAGCCATCTAGGAAAATATTTATGCCTTCCCTAGTGGAATGGGGGTGGCTCACCACCCCGTAGACCCCTGGTTCGCCGTACAGTATGTGGACGTAGTCGCTGAGATAGTCCAAGACAGCCAGGTCGTGCTCGACCAGCATGACGGACTTACCTTTATCCTGCAGCCTCCTTATTAGCTTCGCAGCCCTCATCCTCTGGTAGACATCCAGGTAATTAGTGGGCTCGTCCAAAATGTAAACGTCAGCATCCCTGGCGTAGGTAGCAGCCAGGGCCAGCCTCTGAAGCTCCCCTCCACTGAGTTCCTCTACCCTCCTGTCCAAGAGCTTTCCCAAGCCGAGAAGCTGGATGGCTTCCTCCAGGACCCCCCTCTCATCGACTCTCTCCAGCACATCCTTGACCCGGCCCCTGACTACCTGTGGGATCCTATCTATCCTCTCGGGTTTGCTGACCACCTTCACCTCTCCATTGGCCAGCCTCCTCAGGTAGTCTTGGAGCTCGGATCCCCTGAAGTGCCTGATTATCTCATCCCAGCCAGGCTCCTCATCCACCCTCCCAAGGTTGGGCTTTATCCTCCCGGAGAGGATCGATATCGAGGTGGTCTTACCGACCCCATTGGGACCGACGAGGCCCACTACCTTCCCCGGCCTGACGATCGGGAGCCTGAACAGGGTGAATCCGTTTATCCCGTACCTGTGGACCTCCTCTCCCTCTATGGGAGCCGGGAGGTTCACCACGGAGATGGCCGAGAAGGGGCACTTCTTGACGCATATACCGCAGCCGGTGCAGAGCTCCTCATCTATGATCAGCAGCCCGTCCTCCAGCCTGATGGTCTCCTCCACTCCCATCCTGACCTCAGGGCAGTACTTTATGCACTCCAGTCCGCACTTCCTCGGGTTGCACCTGTCCCTATCCACTACGGCTATCCTCTTGGCTGGCAAAAAATCACCCCGGGAGGGATGCAGCTTCCCTCCCGAGGTCGAAGGCCCTCAAATTTAAATCCCTATACCTGGAGGGGGAGACCTCCTCAAGGGCCTCCCTGAGGGCCCCCTCAGGGAACGGCAACACCCCCGTGGCCTGGGCCGCTCCCAGCATCACCGTGTTGGCCACTATGTAATCCCCCGCTTTCTTGGCGAGATCGTAGGCGCTCAATACGATCACCTTCTTGGGGCCCAGGCCCTTCATCAGCTCCAACACCTCCTCAAAGCTGGGTATGGGGAACCTCTCAAGATAGGCGCCCACCGGAGGAATCACATGGTCGTTCATGACTACCGTGGTCCTCTCAGATATATAGGGGGCCTGCCTGAGCCCCTCCAGTGGCTCCAGGGCTAACAGCAGGTCTAGGGTACCCTCCAATATGAGGGGACTCGACACGCCGCTCCCTATCCTGAGCTCCGTCCTGATAGATCCATACCTCTGGGAAAGCCCGTGAACCTCGCTCTGAGCGAAGTTGAGGCCTAGCTTGAGGGCGGCCCTCGCTATCACATTAGTGGTGAAAAGTATACCTTGGCCCCCAACCCCAGCTACTATCACGTTGAACTCCCTGACATCCATACTCCTCACACCCCTATCTTCTGCTCCCTCCAGTTGAGAGACCCCTCTTGCGGCTCAAAGGCACCGTAGGGGCAGACGGGCACGCACGCGCCGCAGCCGAAGCAGACCGTAGGATCTATCTCCACCATGGAGCCGGTGTCGACGAAGGCGGGGCAGGCGAATGTGTTTATGCAGACCCTGCAGTAGGTGCACTTGTCCGGGTTGACCCTGTAGGGAACTATCCTCCTCCCCTCCTTCCTCAGCCTCGCGACCGTCAGCAGCGCGCACTCCCTCTTGGTTATCACCACCGAGACTCCGTCGTGCTTCAGGGCATCCCTGATGGCCCTCTCGGTCTCGGCATGATCGTATGGATCGACCACCCTGACGTAATCCACCCCTATGGCCCTCACGACCCTCTCTATGTCAACGGCCGGGGCCTCCTCCCCAACCGCGTTCACCTCGGTGCCGGGATGTGGCTGATGTCCCGTCATGGCAGTTATCCTGTTGTCCATGATCACGACGGTCATCTTCCTCTTGTTGTGAACCGCGTTTATCAGGGCGGGTATGCCAGCGTGGAAGAAGGTCGAGTCCCCTATCAGGGCCACCACGTCTTGGTCCGTTGCAACATCTATTCCGTTCGCCAGGCCTATCGAGGATCCCATGGCGTGGGTCACGTGCTCAACCCTGAATGGCTTCTGGAAGAGGAGCGCGTAGCACCCTATATCCCCCATGAAGGCAGCCCTCCCAGCCGCCCTCCTGAGGGCGTAGCCCGTGGACCTGTGGGGGCAGGCGGGACACAGGACAGGGGGTCTCGGTGGAACCTTCTTGAGAACCTCCGAGCTCCTCCTGTCTATCTCGGCAAAGTTCACCGGAGGAGCAACCCCGAGAGCCTTGGAGAGTCCCTCCAGCACAGTTCTCATGGTGTACTCTCCCACCCTCGGCATGTGACCAGTCATCTTCCCGAGAATCTCCACCTCGGGAGCCCTATCCTTGGCCACGGCCTTGGCCCTAAGCTCCAGGTAGGGATCCAGCTCCTCCACCACCAAGACCGTGTTCACCGAGGAGAGGAAGTCTCCCATCACGTCCTCCGGGAGGGGGAAGGTCATTCCCAGCTTCAATATCTTGGCGTCCACGTTGACTAGCTTGAGGGCCTCCTTGGCGTGGGCATAGGAGACTCCTGAGGTTATCACGCCGAACTCAGCGTCCGAGGGTCCCTCGACCTTGGCAAAGGATGGAGACACGTCTAGTGCTATTTCCCTGAGCTTGCCCAGCAGCTCGGCGTGGTGCTTCCTGGCTATCGAGCCGACCTGCAGGTACCTGTCCGGCTCCGGAGGTACGAACCTGCCCTTGGCCGGACCTGCGGTTATCTCACCCAGCCTAACGGGCCCTCTCTGGTGGCTTATCCTGGTCGTGGTCCTGACGAGGAAGGGTATCTTGTACTTGCTCGACAGCTCGAAGGCCTCCTTGGTGAAGTCCTTGGCCTCCTGGGGGATGGACGGTTCAAGCATTGGCAGGCCTACGGATTCACCGTAGTGCCTGTTATCCTGCTCATTCTGACTGCTGTGGGCGTGGGGATCATCCGCGGATACTATGACCATGGCCCCGGTGACACCGGCGTAGGCTAGGGTGAATATTGCATCCGAGGCGACATTGAAGCCCACGTGCTTCATCATGGTCAGGGACCTGAGGCCGGACCAAGCGGCACCCATCGCCAGCTCGGTCGCCACCTTCTCATTGGCGGACCACTCGAAGTAGATACCAACCTTCCTCGCCACTCTGGCCAGAGATTCTCCTATCTCCGTGCTTGGAGTCCCAGGATAGGCCGCTGCTACGTTCAGACCAGCCTCAAGGGCCCCCCTGGCGACGGCCTCGTTTCCTAGTAACACCTCTAGGGTGTTGGCTGGGGCCAGCAGATCTCCCATAAAAGCAACCCCATGCAACAGGTACTGAGGTAACTTATAATCGTAGGAATCTGCACATGAGTGAATTCATTTGGCGATAAGGGCAGTATAATGATAATGGCCGGATTATGGAGATAAAATCCCATTAAAGCGAGTAAAAATTGATTATCTGACCGATTACGATGTTGAAAATAAGGACCACCTCACCAGCGAGTCAGCCGACCTCAGGGCGCGGCATGGGGTGGGATAGGCGGGTATGCCCCTCCTCCTCAGCGAGAGGACCGCCTCCGTGGCCCTCCTCCCTCCCATGATCACAGGTATCAGGGGCTTGTCATAGAGGTCCCATAGGTCGGAGATCATGTCGGCGAATCTGGAAGGATCGGACAGGGCTGTCTCGCAGTGCAGGGCTATAACTCCCTCGACCTCCCTGCTCGAAAGCAGAACATCCAGCACGCCCTTGTAGACATCCGTTCCCGCCCTGCCAGTTATGTCCACGGGGTTATCTGAGAACTTACCACCCTCTGGCACGAACTGCCTCATATCCTCCACCAGCTCCTCGCTTGGCCTTGGCAGTTCCACTACAGAATCGGAGACCATCCCCCGGAGCAGCTTTCCGGCCCCTCCACTGTTCGTGACGGCGACGAAGGACTTGCCAGCGGTCCTCTTGCTGGAGAGAGCCAGAGCCATGTCTAGGGCCGTGGTCACATCGTCAGTCACGGGCAGGTGATCCATCAAGTCCTCCAGTTCATCCTTCACCCCTTCCGATGCGGTGAGCACCACCACCGGCTTTCGGCGGATGACCTCCCCCAAAGTCTCTCTAAGGGAGCCGCCCTCCTTCATGCTCTCCACGTGCAGGACCAAGGATCTCGTGCTCATGTCCTCGACCAGGTATTCCAACACCTCCTCCTCCCCTATGTCCAGCTTATCCCCTAGTCCGACCACAGCGGACAGGCCGACACCTTGGACGGCAGCCAATCCCATCAGGGCCATCCCTAGGGTCCTCGACTCGGTGATCAAGCCCACACTTCCTTCTATGACGTCCATAGGACCTAGTGTAGCGTTGAGGCGACTCTTCACATGGAATATTCCCATGGACGACGGGCCTAGAATCCTTATGCCGTGCTTTCTGGCTGACTCGTATATCCTAAGGGAGGAGGGATCACCTCTCTTCCCGGATATCACCACGGCCACCCTTACTCCCTTTGCCTCAAGCTCGCCCATCACCTTGGGGATCCTCTCGACTGGTGAGACCAGTATTGCAAGGTCTATATCCTCCGTGATGTCTAGGACTGTCTTGTAGCACCTTATGCCGTGTATCTCAGAGTACTTCGGATTCACCGGGAAGATTGGCCCGGGAAATCCGTACCTGACTAGGTTGGTCAGCACCTCGTAGCCCATCTTGCCCGGTGTCTTTGAAACCCCTATGACCGCCACGGATCTGGGCTCGAAGAGCGTCCTGATGTCGTAATTCAAACGGGCCGCCTCCCGCTCACCTCACCTCGACTCGGCCGCCACGGCCTTCCAGATAGGATCACCGGCATGGTGCAGATTTTTAACAGATCGTCCCCTCTCCCTGATGCTGTCGGGGGGTCTCAGGGCCCTCCCTATCGCTATGACCGCCCCGAGCCTCTCATCGACCACCACGACGAGATCACCTTCCTTTAACTCCCCCCTGACCTCCCTTATGCCAGGGCCCATGACGTGCGCACCGTTGGCTATGGGCCTGACAGCCCCCAGGTCCACCACCACCTTGGGAAGCTCCAGCCCGAATTTCTCCACTGCAGTCAGAAATGGAATGAGGTCAGATTCGTCGGTCGGCAGCTCAACAAGCACAGGCTCGCCCTCATAATAGTAGACCTTCGCCACCTTGCCCTTCCAGGGGACCTCGAGCACTTGAAGAGAGACCTTCCTCCTCCTGAAGACCCTCTCCATGCCCTTTATCTCACTGATCGCCCTGTCAATTATGGCCCTGCTCTGCTTTACAGTGATAGCATACTTCCCACCGGGGATAGACCTCACCTTCGCCAATATGATGGAATGGCGCCCGGGCCGGGATTTGAACCCGGGTCTGGGGCTCGACAGGCCCCTATGCTAACCGGGCTACACCACCCGGGCACCGGACTAGAGGAAGCGGCCACCATTATAAATATTTCACCGTTCCCGCCTCGCGTCCTCGTACACCCCCTTCATCCTAACTGCATCCACCTCCAGTAGGGGTGACTCGGATATCACCAGCCACTTGACGTCTCTCTCAATCATCAGACGGGCCAGAGGCTCGAACTCCGGACCGTAACCCGAGCCCAGCTCGTGATGTCTCCTCTCCCCGTAACCGGACTTTGTGGGCTCCACCTCCGTGAAGTGGATCACTAGGCCGTTCAGGGTGCCTAGCCTGTCCTCAATCCGATCGAGGATCCTCGCATAATCCTCCTCAGACCTCAGGCGTCTCCTTCCCCTCACGTGTATGTGAGCGAAGTCCAAAGTGGGAACGATGCCCTCGATCTCCTCGGCCATGGTGAGAACATCGTTAAGAGAGCCTATCTGGGATGGCTTCCCCATTGTCTCCGGACCGAGCTCGATATTCAGCCCCCTGGCATCCATGAGAGCCCTCAATCTCTTCAGAGAGTCGATGGCCATCCTGAGGGCCTCATTCTCACTGAACTGACCGTAGTACCCGGGATGGAAGGTCACGTGCCCCGCACCCATCAGTTGGGCCGCGCTGGCTGCCGCCAGTATCCTTCCCAAGCTGGCCTCTCTCTTCCTCACATCCTCTGAGGCCAGATTTACGGCATACGGGGCATGGAGGGAGAGAGCTACATCGTTCTCACGTGCCTCGTCCCCTATCCACCTAATGAGCTCCTCATTCTTGGGGACGGATCTGACGGCTTGGTACTCCATGCCGTCCAGCCCGAGCTTCCTAAGATACCCGAAGGCTTCCTTCCTCGGAGCGCCCGACGGATAGCCAGCCGGTCCGAACCTAGTCCTATCGAGGTCCATCCGAATCCCTCTCGATAGCCCGCTGGGAACCCAGACGATCGTTAAAAGATTTTACACAGAGTGGAAGGGATTATATACCCCTACCGGGATATATTCTGGGGTCGCCCGGCCCTTGGCGGGCTTAGCCCCTCTAGCGGGCTATGGCCTACCACCGAGGTGGAAGGGGCCCTGAATTGGCCCCGATCCCGGGCGTCTTTGGGACGCCTCCCTCCGTACTTCGTGCCGGGCGGCTCCCCGCACCTCCACCTCCTTCGGTGATAGGATGGCCTGGCTCCTGAGGCCTGACGCCCTGTCCGCCTTCGATAACGAGGAGATCAGGGAAACCATACCCCGCTATGTAGATGTGGCTAGGGGCGGGAGGCGTCCCCTCTTCAGGATTGACCAGCGGATATTCCTGAATGGTGATGACGATCCCTGGAGGTCGCACGAGGAGGGACTCAGGATCATGTCCGAGTGTCTGACCGAGGGCGAATGCCCCGAGGGGACGAGGGAAAGGGGACAGCGGTCCCTCTTGGAGGTGAAGATCTCCCTCGCTAGGTCCCTGGTCAGCGAGTGCAGGCTCTGCGAGTGGAAATGCGGGGTGAACAGGCTCGAAGGGCAGGTCGGGGTCTGCAGGGTAGGCGCTCCTAGGGTAGCAAGCGCGTTCATCCACATGGGGGAGGAGGCGCCCATAACACCATCGGGTACAGTCTTCTTCTCAGGCTGCAATTTCAGGTGCGCCTTCTGCCAGAACTGGGATATCTCCCAGTTCCCGGAATCCGGAAGTCCCGTGGATGCGGGAAGGCTGGCATCCGCGATGGACGAGCTGCGGGGAAGGGGGGCCAGGAACGTGAACCTGGTAGGGGGAGAGCCCACCCCCAACCTGCACGTGATCTTGGAGGCCTTGAACCTGGCGTCCGAGGATTTCCCGGTGATTTGGAACTCCAACATGTACATGAGCGAGGAAGCGATGAGACTCCTACTGGGAGTCGTCGACCTGTGGCTGCCTGACTTCAAGTACTGGAGGGATGAGTGCGCTAGGAGGTACAGCGGCGTCCTCCGGTACAGGGAGACGGTCACTAGGAACCTGAGGATGGCCCATAACTTTCCCCCGGGGGAGATGGTGGTGAGGCACCTGGTCCTGCCTGGTCACTTGGAGTGCTGCACCAAGCCCATCCTCGGTTGGATTGCGGGCAACATACCGAACGTCCTCGTTAATGTGATGGATCAGTACAGGCCCGAGTACAGGGCCGGAGAGTTCGAGGAGATCAACAGGAGGATCAGCAGGGAGGAGATGCGCGAGGCCTACCGCATGGCCGACGAGCTGGGATTGAGGTGGAGATCGGTCAGCCTGCCTTGAGGAGGAGGCCGACCACCCTCCACTTGAGCTCCTCCAGCCCACCCTCGTTCAGGATGAAGTAATCGGCTGCCGCTATCGCGTCCCCTAGGTGGAAGGTCCTTATCTCCTCCCTGTCCTCCCGCAGGAAGTCGGCGTAGCTCTGCCTGTCGAAGCCCTCCCTTCCCCTCTTGAGCTGCCTGAGGAATCTGAGTCCCTTGGACGCGAGGATGGCTATCGTAATCACCTCGGCCCCGAACCTCCTTTCGAACTCCTCTATCTCCTCCAAGTTCCTGATGCCGTTTACCACGAATCCCCTCCTCCCTCCCATGGACTCGATCCTCCTTATCACCAGCTTGGCCACGGCAGATGGTCCCATTTCCCTCCTCAGCTCGATCCCAACTCTCCTCATGTTCTCTCTGGTAACGGGCATACCCCTCTTCCTCAGCTCCTCCAAAAGCTCGTCGCTCATCCTCAGCATCTTGTAACCCAGCTCCTCCTCAATGGCCCTCGCCGCGGCATCTTTCCCGCTCCCGGGCAATCCGACTATGAGAATTATCCTCCTTCCCAGCCCCCTCATCTTGGGGCGTGATCCGGGCACTCATATAAAGATCAGCAGGGAAGGATTCAGCTCCATCCAGGGAGAGAAATTTTAAAGGGGGGCCTTTTTCGGGAAATGGGGATTAAATAATGATCTCAGTGATAGAAATCGAGGTCATAAGCCAGGGAGAGGGCATAATCCCCTTCACGGGACCTCCCCTGAGGCGCGCGCTCTTCAAGGCCCTTTCCTCCCAGAATCCGCTGCTGGCCAAGGCCTTGGAGATGTCGTCCAACAAGATATTCGTGGAGGCCCTGCTGAGGGACAGGCGACAGCTGCCCTGCGGGTTCCAGGATGACCTGGTGTACGCAGGATCGGAGTACTGGGGATCCGTGATCGTGTTCGACAACAGGACCCTAGCCGACGCGGTCAAGGGATGGCTCTACAAGAAACCCACCATCACAATAAGGGACGTTCCATTCAAGGTGGTGGGCCATTCCTATCAGGAGATAGACATAGAGGATTTCATCCAAGATCAGCCCTGCAAGAACTTCAGGATAAGGTTCCTGACCCCGACATGCTTCAGGAGGACCTCGACCCCCTACTGCTATCTTTACCCGAACTCCAAACTGGTGGTCTCATCTGCTTCCTCCATTTGGAATGCTCTGTCTCCGAAGAAGGGGCCGGAAACCAGGATAATGTCCATGTGGGCTGATCTAAGCGTTGTTGAGACCGGATACGAGCTTTGCACTACCAAACCAGTAGAGATAAGTGAAGGAAGAACCTTGGTTGGCTTCATGGGATGGGTTAACTACAAGGTGGTGGATCATCCAGAGTGGCACTCCGGATCCCATGAGGAGATGGCGACATGGCTCAATACCTACCTCAGATTCGCGGAACTGGTCGGTGTGGGATTCATGAGAAACGCTGGATTCGGTAAGATAAGGTTCGAAGTCAAGAGAAGGTAGGAGGAGAGCTACGCGAGGGCCTCGATCTGGAGGCCCTCTATCCTCTCCATGAGCGGAATGCCGCTCCTCATTTCGATGGCCTTGTGCCTCCTGGCCCTGAATATCCTCTTGAGCTCGAGGAAAACCTGCCAAGTGCTCTCGGCATCCTTGCAGGATGATATAGCGACGGTTGCAAGGCCGCGCTCTGGCCAAGTGTGAATAGCTGCATGGGACTCCCCGATTATGGCTATGCTGAGGACGCCTCCCTCCGGTCTCCTCTGGCTGAGGACATCGAACAGGGTGAGCCCCGACCTCAGGACCGCCTCGACCAGAGCCCCCTGAACAAATGCCATATCATCGAGCATCCCGGGTTCCACATCGAGGAGCTCTCCTATCACGTGGAACTCGAAAGCCCTCACCATTTTCCGCACCTCCACCCCCATCTCATGATGAGACGCCTCTAGCTCTTTAAAAACATTATGAAAAGTGATCTGGTGGCTCCAAAAATGAGATCGAGCGTCCGCAATATGGTTTATACTGTCTAGAAGGGATCTCTAACTAGCTAGATGGACAAAATCGAAAAAGATATTGTTATAATTTCAATTTCCAGTTTTCCCCTCGGTAAACTTGCTTTAAGCGGTTCTTATAGCTATCTTAACGTCTGAAGATCATTAAAACGGCTCTTTTGATAGTTGAACGCTTCTAATCAGGTTTAAGATGAAGAGATTGACTAGGAGGGGGGG
>JALWYH010000029.1 GCA_027078475.1 Thermoproteota archaeon | reverse complement strand
CCTCTGGCCACCCTCCCCCAGGAGGGGGATCTGCCTATCGTAGCGTGACATCCCTCAACCACCTCAGGTAGGACTCCCCAGCCCTCTCCACCGGTACGACCGCGATCTCGGGCACCTCGTAGGGGTGAATGGATGCCAGGCGATCGATGAGCTCGTCCACCCGCTCCTCAGCCGTCTTCACGATGAGCAGGAGCTCATCCGATTCCTCTATCCTGTCCTCCCACCAGTACATGCTTCTGATTGGCAGTATAGAGATGCAGGCAGCCAGCCTCTCTTGCAGCAAGGTGGTAGAAATCTTCCTGGCGCTCTCCATATCTTCCACGGTGGTGAGCACTATCCTCATGCCCATCACCACCCCTCACTTCGACAGGAACTCCTCTATGGAAACGCGCTCGCTCCTGAGGTCTATGTCGACCAGTCTCCACCAGAGCGGGAAGGCGACGTTATACACGCGAGCGCTCCCGACGCGGGCCAATCTCCTGCCATTGTGAACGTGTCCGTGCACGGCCACATCGACGAGCCCCTCCTTCATGTACCTCTCGAATCCCCTGTGCCCTAGGTACCTCCAGGCCCTGGGGTTCTCTCCCCTCATGGTCTGGGTGGTGGTGGCGTAATGGGTCAGGAGCAGGGTGACATCGACCCTCCCCCTGATCTCCCTGAGCAGTTCACCTATCAGATCTAGCCTCTTCGCGTATATCTTCTCTATCCCCGGGATATTTCTCTTCTGCCAGGTGGTAGGTAGCTCTAGGCTACCCCTAGATCCGACTATGCCCACCCTCCTTCCATCGACCTCCAGCTCAATGGCCTCGTCATCCAGAAAGGTTACCTCGGGGTTCTCCTCCCTTATTTTATCCTTCACGCTATCGTACTCGTCGTTTCCAAACACGGCTATTATGCTCACATCACCTAGATTCTCCAGCACGTCCACAACCTTTCTGTAATACCTGAAGTTACCTCTGTCTATCATATCCCCGGCCACCAGCACAAGGTATTGACCTCTCTCTTCATCGCTGACGACTTTCTCCAGATCCTTAAGCCAGACCGGAGCGTGCACATCTGATACAGCTACCACTTTCATTTTCGACCCATAGTTGGTATGCATCATCCAATTAAACCAATACGCTGATGATGGCATGTGAGGAAGGGGAAGATCAGGCTGATACTGGAATCCATGCTCTGGGATCCTAGGACCTCGCCTGGAGAATTCGTAATAGTTTTTGTGAGCAGAGGAGCACCCAACGATCTGGAGGAGGTTAAGGGAGACGAGGTGAGTGTGAGGGGCGACAGGATAATACTGGGGGACGGGAGGGAGATACCTCACCACAGGATTGTGGCCATTTGGAGGAGGGAGGCGCTCCTGTACCTTAGGAAGGACGAATGAATATATTGAAAATTTTTTATGTGATAGCACCTCCCAGCCCTGAGGTCAATGCCTGCTAAGTCGATACCCTACCTGATGGCACTCATCTCCATAGCGGGAGTCGCTCTAAGCCTCTACACGGAATTTATTCAGGGGGTGACTCCCTGCCTAGCATGCTACATCCTTCGGGTGAGTTTCGTTCTCATGTTCTTTCTCTCCATCGCCTGCCTAAGGTTCAGATCGGCTTCGTACATCTCAGCGGCACTATCTCTGCTAGCCATAGGGGTAGCATCTTGGGGGGTGTCCGGATTGCTGGGCTACAGCCCCAGCCCCTGCATTGAGGTCTGCAATCTCGGGAGCGAGATTGAAGTGAGCTTCAGACTCTTCTTCCTTGCCCTCATCGGTGGAACTGTGGAACTAATACTCTCCCTCGCTTTGATCAGGTCTAGAAGGTGATACTTCAGGCACGGGAGGGAGTCAAGCTCAAAAATAATCCCCTAAATCCACTCCACCACCTCATTAGCACCCGGTTCATGGCGGATGCCCGCAAACTATGCATCTAACCGCCCCGCCCCACCCGAAACTTATATATAGTGTGTTGAAGCCTAGCAGCGCGGTGTCGGCGGTGGTGGAGATAACCTGCCCATCATGCGGCTATGAGTTTTACTTGGAAGAGGAGGATTACGAGGGAGAGATACAGTGCCCTAATTGCGGCGCCCTCCTCGAAGTTAAGATAGAGAAAGGAGAGGTCAAGGAGGTCATACCATTAGAGGAGGGCATTGAAGAGGAGGAGTGGCTGGACGACGAGGACTTCTGGGAAGAGGAAGAGGAGGAAGAGATGTTCTGGGAAGAGGAAGAGGAGGAGTATTAGGGCCAACCCCGCTCATTTCAACATTCTCTCTAGAGTCCAATTTTGAGGTTAAGTTGAAAAAATAAGGGGAGGTCAGTAGCCGGCTCTCTTCAGCAAGACCTCCCACTGCTTATCCACCCATTCCTGAAACTTGTCAATCATCCACTTGTTCTCCGGCTTGAACATGTGCCTGAATCTTCCTTGCAGTTTCAGGTACTCCTCCACGGGCTTCTTCCTGTCTGGGTTCTTGGCTATAGAGACGCTGGGACCTGTGAGCCTGTACTCACCATCTACGACCTCGTACAGGGGGAACACGCACGTCTCCACTGCCAGCTTCATTATCTTGACCGTGTCCTCCGGCGCGCTTCCCCATCCCAGAGGGCACGTGGAGAAAGCGTGGATGAACGCCGGTCCATCCGCCTCGAATCCCCTCCTGAACTTAACCAGCGCGTCATTCCAGTAGGCCGGGGAGACAGTGGCCGCGTAGGGTATTCCATGGGCCACCATTATGTCCATTATCGGCTTCTTGAAGAGGGGCTTGCCCTTGATGACCTTTCCGACAGGGGTGGTGGTGGTCCTGGCGCCGAAGGGAGTGCCTCCGGATCTCTGTATTCCCGTGTTCATGTAGGCCTCGTTGTCATAGAGCACGTACAGGATCTTATGCCTCCTCTCAAAGGCTCCGGATATGGACTGAAGTCCTATATCGTAGGTGCCTCCATCTCCTCCCAGCACGATGACGTCGTAGTCCAGCTCCACGTCCGGATCATCCGAGAATCTGTTTGATCTGGCCAGCTTCTTTCTAGCAGCTTCAACCCCCGATCCGACGGCAGCAGCATTCTCGAAGGCATTGTGAGCCCAAGGGACATTCCACGATGTGTACGGGAATATGGTGGTGGCCACCTCCACGCATCCCGTGGCGTTGACCCAGACTAGGGGCTTCCTGGCGGCCATGGCTATCTGCCTGATTATTATCCCTGCCCCGCATCCGGCGCACAGCCTGTGACCCGATTCAACGGGCCTCTCACGTCCCTCAACCCTGGCCAGCTCCTTTATATCCGGCCTCCAAACTGCCGTGGCTACCATCACTCCCTCACCCCCAGGTACTTGACGACGGGCCTCCCGGGCTCCCCTCTCGCCTCGAGGAGCTCGTTGAATGCCTTCTTTATCAGCTTAGGAGGCAGATCCCTCCCTCCAAGCCCGTACACGTAGTTGTAGACCGCGGGCTTGGACGAGGAGCTGTAGAGCGCGGATCTCACTTCCACGAATACTGGACCTCCCTCCGCCCCGAAGCTCAGAGATCTGTCCAGAACTCCCACGGTACTAAAACCTGAGAGTTCCCTCCTTATCATGTCAGCCGGAAACGGCCTGAATACCCTGAGCCTCACCGCTCCGACTTTCTTACCCTCCTCCCTGAGCTCGTCTACCACCTTCCTGACCACGCTCATAGTAGAGGATAGACCGAGCAGCACCACGTCGGCGTCCTCAGTCCTGTATGGTATCATGTGGACCGGCTCATAAGATCTGCCGCTTATCTCAGCGAACTCCCTGTGAACTCTCTCAATTATGGGCACTGAGGCCTTCATGGCCTCGTTTTGCTGAACCTTGTGCTCGAAGTAGTAGTCAAACAGATCCAGAGGGCCGAAGGTAACCGGGTACTTGGGATTGAGCATAAGCGGGACCTCCTTGTCCCCGTGTATGCTAGGTAGCTTCACTCTTGGGATTTTCCTGACCCCAACGAAGCTCGATACGACCTCATCGGGAAGCACAGAGACGTTCTGAAGCGTGTGGGATATGGTGAAGCCGTCAAGCGTCACCATAACTGGTAGCATCGCCTCCTCGGCAATCCTGAAGGCCATTATGGTATTATCATACGCCTCCTGAGCATCTTCGCTGTACAGCTGAATCCAACCGGAATCCCTGGCACCCATGCTGTCACTATGGTCATTATGTATGTTTATCGGCGCGCTCAGAGCCCTGTTGACGACTGCCATGACCACGGGGGTTCTGGTGGACGCGGTTATATAGAGTATCTCCCACATCAGGGCCAACCCGTTAGCAGCCGTCGCGGTGAACGCCCTAGCACCGGCGAGCGCTGCTCCCCAGCTGGCACTGAGGGCGCTGTGCTCGCTCTCCACCTTGATAAACTCTAAGTCCACCTCTCCATTATGGACGAACTCGGAGATCCTCTCCACTATTATGGTCTGCGGGGTTATTGGATATGCGGCTACAACATCCACATTGCTCTGCTTAACGGCCCACGCCACGGCCTCATCGCCATTCAGGGCCATCATGGTCTGACTGACCGACTTCTGAACTGTCATACAAATACACCTCCCTTCAGATCACACCCTGACCATCTCGATGGCCTTGGTCGGGCATTCCGTGGCGCATATTCCGCATCCCTTGCAGTGGTCCAAGTCGGGAACGGGCACTCCTTCCCCGTCCCACCTGTACACACTGTCGGGGCAGTACATCCAGCACAGCCCGCACCTCACGCACTTGCTCTCATCTATCTTAGGCTGGAATACGGCCCACTCACCAGTAGGATACTCCCTAGCACTCAGGAACGGGATTGCGGCCATCGGGAGGTCCTTCCATCCCACCATAGGAGTGCTCATACGCTAACCACCTCCTTCGCGGGGTCCGACCTAGCTTCCCTCATAGCCCTCTTCAGGGCGTTTATGTTCCTCTCACCGACAGTTCCGGGCCACCTCCACAGTATTCCCTGCTCTAGGTACTCGACAGGTAGCAGGTTGGTGGCTGCGAGCAGGACTCCCAGCATGGTGGTGTTGGGGGAGGCCCTTCCTATCTCCTCTAGGGCTATGGTAGTGGCATCAACTGTCCAGACATGCACCTCCTCTGGCAGTTTCAGTTCCTCCCTTAGCTCGGAAGGGGACTTCTCACTGTTGGCCAGGAAGTAGCCACCTTTCTTCAAACCGCTTAGTAGCTGAGGGACGTATCTCTGCTTCAACAAGCTGGGATCTATGACTATTACTATGTCCGGCTCATATATGGGCCCCCTGTCTACTATGGGCTTATCATCTATTCTATTGAAGGCAGTAACGGGGCCACCTATTCTCTCCGGGCCGAACTGGGGGAAAGACTGCGCGTACTTTCCCGCCTTAATGGCCGAGTAGGCGAGTACGGCGGACCCGCTCCAAACACCCTGTCCTCCTCTACCGTGCCATCTTATCTCAATCAGGGGAGACCACCCCAACAAGTATAGCTAGGTTTAAGGGTAAAAAGATATCTAGTTTCTCCTATCTTTAGCTTTATAGTTTCTAGATCATCTTTTACACTAAAAGAGTGTACGAGAAAGGTGGAGGACCTCTTTCCTCTACTATATGTAAACATTTATCTATCAGAAGACCGTCCCTAGTAAGCTGTGTAAATTAATTTAACGCTGCTATTATCTAACTATAATTATTTTCACGTAAAAGACGGGGAACCAAAATTGATAGCAGGAAGGAGGTGGTGGCCTCGGTCATGGGCCCTATGGCCACCACACCACCACCGGCGACCGGTAGGAAAAGACCCACTAAGCCCAAGATGAAGGCCTCCACCGGGGGAAATCCAAAGAGCATGTACAGTATCCAAGAGGTAGCTATATCGTAGAGGAAGCAGGACAGGTATGATAACACGAACAGAGAAGCCCCGCTCCTCAGCCTCAGCTTGGACCAAGCCGCCCCTATCGCGCCCGCTATGATCCCATCCACCAGCGTCCATATGCCTATCCCAAGGAGGCTATCGGAAACGAGGAAGGAGAGGAACCCGACACCGAAACCTACCCTCCAACCGTAGACAAGCCCTGATATCATCGTGAAGAGCAAAGGAAGATTGACGAACTGGAAGGGCCCCACCAGCGCATGCTTGCCCATCCTAGTTGCTACTGCGAGAGCGGTCCACACACCTATCTGCGCGGTCACTTTTGAAAGTGATGAATCTTTTTTATTCCTTATTATTATCACCTCCTCATTTTTCCGTAAATTTTGATTAACTTAACTGCGTTTTTAGATGTCATGAACCTCGACCATTACAGTTTACATGATGGAATTTAAATAGGTGAGTAGTCGGTTATCCCCGGTGAAACCATGGGACATACCCATAGTCATTCCCACCAGAGGATCATCGACGAGCAGACGGCGTCCCAGCTCCGGGCTAGGTTCGACGCGGAGATGTCCCGTCCCATAGAGCTCCTGATGTTCAAAGGGGTTGGAAATGAGGAGTACTCACATTGGACGGAGCAGCTTCTGAAGGAGTTGGACGAACTATCCGACAAGATCAAGGTGGAGATACACGATGTGACCTTGGAGCCCGACCTGATAGAGGAGTTCAACGTGGCGAAGACGCCCACTATATTGATCGATCCAAGAGCAGGCTACAAGATAAGATACACAGGTGCCCCAGCTGGCTATGAGGCATGGGCCTTCGTGGAGACCATGATACTTGTTAGCAGGGATGACAGCGGCCTCCCAGATAGGGTGAGGGAGATCCTTAAGGAGGCCAGGAACTACGACAAGGAGGCCCACATAATGATATTCGTCACCCCTACCTGTCCGTACTGCCCCAACCAGGTCTTACTGGCCAACAGGTTCGCCATAGAGCTCAAGGGTCAGGTTGAGGCCGACTGCGTAGAGGCCTACGAGAACCCCGATCTGGCGGACATGTTCCACGTGTCGGCAGTCCCCCACAATGTGATCGCGGTCCGGGAGGATGGTAAGGAGATCCCCAAGGAGATCTCGATAGGGGTGCAGCCCGACGAGAAGTACGCCATGGATCTCATCAAGGCCCTGAGGGATTAGGCGATGGATTACCACATTCTCCTAACTAACGATGACGGGCTGCACTCGGCCCCCTTCAGGGCTTTCTGGACGGGCCTGATGGAGAGGAAACTGGGCAAGATAACAGTGGTGGTCCCGGAGCACGAGATGAGCGCCGCCGGTAAGGGGATAACCCTCCACAAGCCGCTGAGAATAAGGAAGCTCCCGGTTAAGGTCAAGGGATTTGGATACAGGGAGGCCTTCACCGTGAGTGGAACCCCGGGAGACGCGGTCACAGTGGCGATCAAGTACATAATGGACTCGGAGCCCGACGTGGTTGTATCCGGGATCAACGTGGGGGACAACATAACGCTGGACAACATCTTCACCAGCGGCACCATAGCGGCCGCCCTCCAGGGCACCATAATGGGCATCACGTCCTCAGCGTTCAGCGTGGAGATACCTGCCGGTCAGCCAAGCCGCCCGGTGGACAGGTTCATGGTTCACGCCAGGCTGGCGTCCATGATAACCGAGTGGCTGGTCAGGAGGGGATTGCCTGATGGAGTGGATCTGCTCAACGTGAACTTTCCCTACAGGATATCCGAGGACACCCCTGTCAGGGTGACGAGGCTCGCCAGGATGAAGTTCGAGAACTACGTCTTGGAGAGAATAGATACTAGGGGCAACCCATACTACTGGCTCGGAGGCAACCCCGTACCTGTGACCGAGAAGGATAGGGGCACCGACCTCTATGCCCTCATGGTCGAGAGGGCGGTCTCGATAACCCCCATAAATCTAGACCTGAGCGTCAGGGAGATCAACTGCGAGGAGCTCAACAGGAAGAGAAAAAGGGCCCTGGAGGAGATATCCTCCCTCGCGGAGTCCTTGAGGGACTACATAGTGGAGCTCACCGCTAAGAGATCACACGTTCAGGAGGAACAATCCTCCCCTGCTTAGATCCCTTCTCAGCTCACCCTCCAGCTCAATTATCGCCACCTCACACGTGCCACCAACATATCCCTCCACCAGATGACCGGCAGCTGTACCCTCCCGATTCCCCAAGACGACATGTATGTGGGCGAAGGGCCTCTCGTCCTTCAAGCTCACGTTTCCGGTGAGGGAGGCCAGCTCCATGGGTGTGCCCACGTCGAATGTCTCGTACTCCTCTTTCTCGGGATTGAACACAGCCAGCTTGGCCTTGCTGAGAAGGCCCAGCCCAGTGAGCACCGCAGCCTTTATCCCCCTCTCGGCGCAGGCCCTGACTATCGAGGAGACGACTTCCTCTCCCCGATCTATCCTGATCACATGAATCTCCTTCACTCCGAAGGACCTCATTCAACCACCCGCGCTCGGCTGCACTGGATATAATATAGGGGTGGGGGTCGCCGACCCGCCAGCGGTCACTATTATCGTGGCGTTGGACTTGGCTATGTCCTTCAGGCCCTCTAGGTATATGACAAGAGGGGCTATCTTCTCCGGATCAGCACCGGATCTCACAAGTATGTCTATGGATCTCGCCGTTCCATTGGCTATTATTATCCTAGATTTCGCCTCCCCCTCAGCTTCCAGCACTTTCGCAGTGGCGGAGGCGTTGGCCAGTATTATGGTCCTGTTCCTGTCGAAGTAGGCGGCTATCATCCTCTGCTGGGAGGTGAGCTTCTCCTGAATGGCCTTCAGGAACTCCTCCGGCAGTTTTATGTTCCTCACGTAGACTTCGTCTATGACTATACCCCCACCCGTGGTCTCGTCCTTGCTGAACACCTCTTGGAGCAAGTTGAATATCTCACCGCTTATCCTGTCCCTGGCCACCGGGACCTCGGCTGCCTGATACTTGGAGAGCACGTCCCTGGCCACCTTCCTTATCTCAGGTATTATCAGCTTCTCCTCGTAGTCCAGCGCCGGGTAAGACTCCACTATCTTGGGCACGGAACTGGGGATGATGTGCCATCTGACCGTGAGATCGATCCAGGCCTGCAGCCCGTCCTTAGTCAGGGATTCTATCGCCGGATAATCTCCTATGGCGCTGCCATACCCGTGCTTCACCGCGTTGACATCGGTCCACATGTGAACCGCGTCCGTTGCTATGTATACCTTCTTGACCGACTGCCACGGCATCTTGAAGGCCACCTTGGGTCCTATAACGGGTCCCGAGATGGCCCCGGTGAAGGGATCAACAGTGACAGCCGCGTACCCCAGCTCGATCGTGTAAACACTCAGAAGGGAGATAATCAGCAGGACTATGATGAGAGCAGCGACGATCAGGACCCTGCCACTTATCTTAGGCTGGTAGGGCAGTTCAGGTGTGTAAACTGGTATCTCATCATCTCTCCTAGGCATTCTCCTATCCCAGTAACTGTCCGAGCCCTCCTTTTAAGTTACGCCCATCGCCGCAACTAGAGGGGGTAGTAACTAGCCGTGATACGGGAGGCTCTCCCTCTCCTCCTCGGGTCTGTACTCCGCCCTTTCGCTCAGCTTTATCTCCTCCTTTATGACCTCCTCCGCCATCTCGGCCTCCTTTTCCAGCTCCTCTAGGTCTATGTTGAGCCCGTAAAGGGAGTTCAGCACCTCCAACACCATCTTCGAAGCCTTAGGATCAGGAAAGGCTCCACTGGTAGTTCCCAGCAGGCATGCACTCGTTATCCTCCTGAGATCAGCCAGCCCCACCAGCAGGCCAGCAGCTCCGGTCACGTACCCTCCAGTCAGGGGCTTCACGCCCGCGGACTCCAAGGTCTTCATGAATTCATCATCGTTCGTACAGGCAAAGACCCCTGCGACATCCGGTGATCCTGGGACGTATCCGCCCATGGTTATTACGACCGTCACGCCTAACTCTTGGGCGAAATCGAGAACCAATTCCCCTACCTTGTACTGGCCGAACGCCATGGGCTGGACGTCAGAAGTGAGCACGATTAGATCTCTCTCTCCTCCCTCGATGAGGTAAATCTCGTAGGCGGGCGGCTTTATGCCATCCTCCTCTACCCTGACGCCGGACGAGCCGTCCGGCAGGGGAAGGTAATCGCTGTAGATCACGGCTATCTTCTTGGCCTCGAACTTCTTTATCAGGTAGCTGGCAGCTATCTTGCCCACTAGACCGAGCCCAGGCACTCCCTGGATTAAGATAGGTTTCTTAGGCTTCACCTCCTCCAATCTGACGAGCTCGATGTAACCCACCAGACACCCTATCTGGGAGGCCGCAACTCAATATTAAACACTGGGGAGGGATGTCCCGAGGGCTCATGCAGTACGTAGTGGTGGGACATGGAACGGCCGGTCAAACGGCTGCGGCCGTCTTGAAGAAGGTTGACCCCGACTCCGAGGTCTACGTGGTGGAGAGGGGGAAGCATGTCTCCATCCATCCCTGCGCGCTCCCGATGGTGTTGGGAGGGAGGTTACCCCTGGACGCGGTGGTGGAGACAGCCCCCAAGGGGAGGGTGAACGTGATCCTCAGATCCGAGGCCAAGCTGATAGATAGGAAGAGGAAGATCCTCGTGTTCGAGAGGGACGGGGAGACGCAGGAGATACCCTACGACAGGCTAATACTGGCCACCGGATTGAAGCCCATATTCCCCAAGGTGAGGGGCATGGACTTGGAGGGGGTGGGAACGGTATGGGATGTGGAGTCGGTAGAGAGGCTCCTGAAGATGCTGGGAAACAAGATCGTGGTGGTGGGAGGGAGCGCCACCGGCATCGAGGTGGCCGCGGAGCTGGCGAGGACGGGAAGGGAGGTCACCCTCATAGAGGCCATGGAGCAGCTCATGCCGGGGAAGGTAGATCCTCCCATAGCCTCGACCGTCGCCAAGGCGCTGACCGATATGGGCGTCAGGATAAGGCTTAAGACCCCAATGACCGAGCTTGAGGGGTCCGGTGGAAGGCTGAAGTACGTGGTCACCCCTGCTGGCAGGATAGAGGCCGACACCGCCATTGTGGTCATAGGGGCGAGGCCCAACTCGGACCTGGCGGCCAAGTCGGGGCTGGAGATAGGGACCACCGGAGCGGTCAAGGTGAATGACTATCTATTCACGGCAGACCCTCACATTCTAGCGGCGGGCGATGTGGCGGAGGTGAAGGATTTCGTGACCGAGAAACCAACCGCCACGGGCCTCGCATCTACCGCCTTGGTTCAGGGAAGGATAGCCGCCGAGAACGCCGCTGGCGGCAAGATAAGGTACAGAGGGGCCCTGTCCCCCTATCTGATTCCAGTGGGCGATCGCTGGTTTGGAGGCGTGGGCATCTCGGCAAGCAAGGCAGAGAAGCTTGGGATAGAATACAGGGCTTTCAGGTTCGCGGGGTCCGACCTCCCAAGGTACATAGAGGGGAGGGACAGGTTCATAGTGTGGATGGTCACAGATCCGGAAGGGAGGCTCCTCGGGGCCCAAGTGTTCGGGAGGAGGGGGGTGAGGGACAGGATAACCTTTCTGACTGCAGCCATATACGCTGGCTTCAGAGCTCAGGACATCAGACTTATGGAGTTCGCCTACCAACCCGAAGTTTGCGACCTTCTCGATCCAGTGGCCGTAGCTGCCGAGGGGATGGCTAGGAAGTACAGGCTAATCTAGGCCGCGGGTGACCAGTCCGGCTAGGAGACCCCTTGGTCTCCTGCCTATCCAGTAGACCTCCCGATCCATGAGCCGGGCCAAGAACGCAACCAAGGAAGCATCGGGATGCATGCACTCCCCATCCACTACTAGGGCATCCACGCTGAGCAGGATCCTGACCACGCCCTCCCATCCCTCGTCTGTCCTTATTGGTATTCCTTCCTTCAACTCCCTGCATCCGGAGATATATGCCCTCTTAGCCGACATCGATCTCACCGACCAGCGAAGCTATAACATCCCTTGGATCCTCCAAGGAGGAAACCATCCCCCTCGTGTCCACGGCGAACGAATCTGGGTCCCTAAGTATCTCAACTGTTAAGCGCCTAGCATCTTCTAGCTTGTTGGCCCTCCATATGGGAAAACCCCTGTCTTGGAGGTAGTCGTTAACGTGGAGCCTCACGTTCAAGGGGAATACCGAGATGGAGGGAGTTCCCAGCAGGGCGGCCTCCCTGGCCATGGTTCCACCGCCAGTTATGACCAGTGAGATCCTACTGAAGAGGTCAAGTGTGTCAACCGTATTCTCCACCAGAATTAGCCTACCCTCCTTGAATGCCCTGCTCCTCCTTATCTCTCTGGCCTGGCTCTCGTACCTGGGCTTGACCAGGACCTCCGCCCCGGAATCTAGGGCGACATCGATGAGCCTGAGGGCTAACGACTCACTCTTCCCCAGCAGATAGGATGCTCCGCTCTCCTCCGGACGGATGAAGACCTTGAACTCCCTCTCTATTCTTGGTACGGACAGAACGTAGTCCTTCACCCACGCCACCTCGTCGACGCCACCGTATGGGACGAGTGACTCGTCAGAAGCCCCCAGATTTATCATGTCCCCCTTGGGTATGGCCTCCGGATAGACCACTCTCCAAGACAGGGGGAAGGTCAGCCTGGCAACGTGGTATGAGTGAGGAGTGTCGTTCATGGTTATGGCTCTGATTGAGAGCCCGAATGCAACCCTCACAGCCTCCGGTGATGAGAAAGATATCAGCGCATCGGGGGAAAAACTGAGAACATGATCGATGAGGAGCCTGACCCTGTCGGCATATGCTAGGAGCTTGTCCCTAAGGCCACTAGGAGCGTACCTCCCGACGACCCTGTACTCAACTCCCAATCTCCTCAGGAGATCCACCGATTCCCTGAGCCCCTTAACGGTGATCAGATAGTCCTCTCCCAAACGAGAGGCTATAGCCGCCATCAGCCTAGCCTGCTTGGGAGTGATCACGTCCAACCAGATTCTCATTTCAGTTTACTTCCCCGCTCCTTTCTCAGAGACTCCAGTGTAGTCTCCAGAAAGTCCAAACCTTCCTCAAGCAATTTCCGCCCGGATTCCGTTATCTCGTAGTAGTTCCTCATCTTTCCTGTATCCTCTCCCTTCCTCTTGGACATCCTCACATAACCCTTGGATTTGAGGGATCTCATCACTATGTAAGCGGTGACCCTAGCCGGTCTCCATCCGAATCTCTCCTCGATGAGATCAGATATCTCATAGGGATAAGCTGGCCTCTCCCTGAGTATAGAAAGAACATACAGCCAGAGGTTTTCCTTGGTCAACTTATCCTTGAGTCTCTGCAAGGGGGCTGGCAGTCTACCCGAAGTACTCCGTGGACTCATCCATCTCACCATGTCCTCCTAGCTCTTCCCTGATCCTGCGTTCTATCTCCTTTACCAGTTCACTCTTTATCCTTTCCACCTCCTCTATCTGCCTGTCGATCATCTTGAAGTCCAGCCCGAGGGAGAATACCCTATCGAGTATCTCGAGCACCGCCTTTGCAGCCTTAGGATCAGGGGAGTAGTCCGGGGCCACCCCACTGAGTACGACACTGCCTAGCCCTCTTATCTTTGCTATCCCGAGGACTGAGCCGGCCAATCCTATGACGGACTTTATCAAGCTCTCACTAACTGCGCCTGCATCCTTAAACCTCCCGAGGAGGTCCCCATCCTCACCAAACGCAAGAACCTTGCCAGCATAGCTCTCGTCCACAAAGCCAGTAACAACTATTGCCTTGGTCACTCCCATTCTCCCGAGCACTCTCAGGATCTCGTTGGCTATCTCCATCCCTCCCCACGGCACGGGCTGAACGTCGCTCGTCACGAGGGCCAGGGGTGGATTCTTAGACTCGAAGATCGAGACTGAGGGGAGGGCGAACCGACCTTCCTCCAGCACGGATATGCCCACCATGTTGTTTGGAAACATCAGGTATTCCGAGTATATCTTGGCCACGGGCGTTGGATCTAGGCTCTTTATGAGGTAGGTTATCACCTGCTCGCCCACGTTGGCCATGCCTGGAAAACCCAGAACGGCCACATCAGCATTCATCGGTTCGGAGATCTCCCTAACTTCCTTCCACTCCATCTCCCCTACCCTTCCCCTAGAAGGGGGAGCGACGTATTAAATAAGGAGTCGTTCAAAAAACGTATGAAAAAGGTAATGCTGATAATCCTCGACGGCTTGGGGGACAGGCCCCACCCTTACCTCAAGCACCTGACCCCGCTTCAGGCTGCAGAGATCCCAAACATGGATTATATGGCGTCCAAGGGCATCCTCGGTATGCAATATCCGATAGCTCCCGGTGTGCCACCGGGAAGCGACACGGGACATCTCTCTCTATTCGGTTATGATTTGGAGAGGGACTATCCTGGTAGGGGAATATTCGAGGCCCTCGGCGAGGGCATTGAACTGGACGAGGGCGTGGCCTTCAGGGCGAATTTTGCCACTGTATCGGAGAGAGGTGAGGAGCTAATCGTGGAAGACAGGCGCGCGGGTAGGATATCGGGGCATGATGCCGAAGCCCTCGCCTCCACCATATCTGGGATGAGCCTACTAGATGGAGATGTGGAGGCCGAATTCGTCCACACCTTGGAGCACAGGGGCTTCCTTATACTGAGGGGGCGCCAGCTGAGCAGCCAGGTAACCGACGTCGACCCCCATGAGGAGGGATACCCTGTCCTTGAACCCCTTCCCATGGTTGCTGACGAGAGGGCCGAGAGGACTGCTAGGGCCCTCAAGGAATTCTTGGCTAGGTCTTACGTACTACTAAGGGATCATGAGATCAACAGGAGGAGGATGAATGAGGACAAGCCACCAGCAAACTTCGTGCTACCGAGAGGCGCATCAGAACCCATCGAGATCGAGAGATTCGGCGATAGATGGGGATTCAAGCCTGCCGCGGTCGCGGCGGGACCCATGTACAAGGGAATTGCTAGGGCCCTAGGCTTCGAGGTGTATCAACCGGAGGGAGCAACGGGACTCCCGGATTCAAACTTCCGCGGTAAAATCAAGGAGGCTCTGAACCTGCTGGATTATTTCGACTTCGTATATGTCCACATGAAGGGGACCGACGTCGCCTCTCATAGGATGGATCCGAGTCTAAAGGTGAAAGTCTTGGAGAGAATAGACTTGGCTCTAGAAGATTTGATAGATCCGCCGGAAGATTTGCTGGTCGTAATTACCGGGGATCACGCCACTCCCTGTACTATAGGCAAACACAGCGGGGATCCAGTGCCCGTGATGTTCTATGGGAGCGGACTGCCTAGAGATGATTCGACTAACTTCCACGAACTGGATGCTTCTATGGGAGGAGCCGGCTGGTTCTCCGGAAAGGACATGATGAAGCTGATCCTGAACTATTCCAACAGGTCCTTGGAATACGGACTCAGACCCCTGCCAAAGAGGACTTGGTACATTCCCCGGAGGGAAGACCTCACCCCCCTCAGGATCTAGTCCACACGATCTCCCTATCCTTTTTTACCCTCTCCAAGTTGAGGGGGCCCAGTAGGTCTCTTCCCAAGAATTCCGAGAGTTCTCTCTTGAACTGGCATGCCTTGCACACATCAGTTGTAGTAGGTTCACCGCACACCCTGCATCTTCTGAGGTTTACCTGGCTTCTGAGATCCTTTGACAGCATGGAAAGCATCTCTAGAGCCCTCAGCTTGGTTCCCGGGGCCTCGTCCTCCAGATCATCGATCTCTCTCCTTATACCGATCCTCATACCTTGAGTGAAAGGACATTTGCCGAGATGGGCGTGAATCCTCCTAGCCACAACCAAGGTGGCGACTTCCCTCTCGTAGACCATCCTCAGAGGCCTCACTCGGGGCACCAGCCCGGTATCATCTCTCCTCTCATGCCTCAACGTCTTGATGAGAGCGCTCACATCACCCCTGGAGAGATTCATCACGGCGGTCTGCACCAGATCATCAAGATTGTGACCCGTAACCACAACCGTTGCACCCAACTCCCTCGCGACGGCATTTAGGGCCTGCCTCCTCAGAACCCCGCAGTAGGTACACGGACTCCTCTTCCAGTTGTCCGGTAGAGCGAAGTCCAGCTCCTCTATGGACAGTCCGTGGATCTCCTCCATTCCGTAGGTTCTGTGAGTGACTCCTAGCTCGTGGGCCAGTCTCCTAGCCAGCTCCACGGATGCCTTCCTGTAAAATGTTCCCTCGTCTATGGTGACCGAGACGATCCTCAGATTGGCCTCCGGATGAGAGTCAGCGAACTCCTTTGTTAGGAGGAGGGCTAGGGAGCTGTCCTTCCCTCCAGAGTGCGCCACCACTATCCTGTCGCCTGGAAGCAGTTCCTCCTCCAGCACGCGCCAGGCCCTCCTCCTAACGGAGCTCATCAGGCAGTCGGAGCACAGGGAAATTCCTTTTGAGTAGTCGGTGTAGACGGCCTCTCTCTCCCCGCACAGGTCGCATACTCTCACGGAATCACCTTGTCCTCTCCCTCGGGCTCTCATGATACGTTATCCTCAGCCATGTGACAACAGCGCCATCCTCCAAGTAGGAATCATCCGCTTTGGGCCTACCATTCACGAGGAGAAGGGTGCTCCATTTACTCATCCCTAGCAAGGGATAGAGTTCACCTAGCATGGTGTTGGGGGAGAGCTTCACCTCCCTCCCGGCAAGGAACACTTTAATGGTCTCCCTCATATTTCCCTGGTGTCATCATGTTCCTCTCTAAAAAGGCGATCTTGGATGGGGTATCTCTCGAGGGGGATGTGGCTGTCTTGGGTCCGTCTTCAGTGGGGCGGGGCACCACCCTAGGGGCCTACTCAGTGATTGGCTATCCCATCTACGGTAAGATAAAATCCCTGTCCAAGAAAGACATGTCCTCATATGACGAAGTGAGTGAGGGAGCCAAGATAGGGTCCAACTGTTTTATCAGGAGTCACACGGTCATCTACGAGAGAGTGGTCATCGGAGATGGCGTCCAGACCGGGCATGCAGTGCTCATAAGAGAGGACACGGAGATAGGGGAGGGTACCGTGGTGGGAACCCACGCGATAGTCGATGGTAGGGTCACCATAGGTAGGGAGGTCAGCATACAGAGCGGGACCTACATACCGCCCGAGAGCAGGATCGGGAGCCGTGTCTTCCTGGCTCCTTTCGTGGTCATAACAAATGACAAGTATCCGGCCAGCAATAGACTGCTAGGGGTGACCATAGAGGATGGCGCGGTGATCGGGGCCAACTCAATCCTGATTTCAGGGATAACCGTGGGCGAGGGGGCCGTGGTGGCCTCGGGGGCAGTAGTGACTAGAGATGTCCCGCCGAACAAAGTAGTTCTGGGCGTTCCCGCTAAAGTGGTCATGGATAGGGAGGAATACGAGAGGAAAAAGGGAGACTACGAGATGGATGGGAGGTAGGGACTAAACGTCCTCTATGCCTCCCTCGGTTATGACCACCTCAACTGTTCCCTCCGGGAGATACGGGCTCTTCACCAGCTTGATCACCCTGCGATCCTTCTTACCCCTCTTTATGTAGAGCCTGGCCGTCACCCCGTGGCCGAGTACATGTCCCCCGGCCGGCCTGTTGGGATCCCCGAAGAAGGCGCTAGGATCAGCCACAACCTGGTTGGTCACTATAACTGCCAAGTTGTATCCGAGGGCCAGCTTGAGCAGCTTGTGGAGGTACTTGTTGAGCTTCTGCTGCCTCTCGGCTAGAGTCTCCCTGCCCACGTACTCCCCTCTGAAATGGCTTATCAGGGAATCCACTATTATGAGACCTATATTCCTCTCCTTTATGTAGGGTTCAGCCCTCTCCGTCACTATCATCTGGTGATCGCTGGTGAAGGCTCTCGCGTAGAGGATGTTCTTGAGGGCTTTCTCCGGGTCAAGACCGAACCTCTCGGCTATTTGTATGATCCTCTCCGGCCTGAAGGTGCCCTCGGTGTCTATGAACAGGGCGGCCCTCCCCAATCCCCCCTTCTCCTCTGGTAGTTGGACTGTCACAGCCATTTGATGTGCGAACTGAGTCTTGCCGGATCCATAAGGACCATATATCTCCGTGATCGACTGGGTCTCTACTCCTCCTCCTAGCAGCTCATCGAGCGCCTTGGATCCCGTGGTTATCCTCTGGACCATCTTCCTCTGCTGGTAGTAGTCATAAGCGGACATAACGTCTATGTTCAGCTTCGATCTGGCAGCCTGAATTATCTTCTGAGCCACACCCTCTCCTATACCGGCGTAGACAGCAAGCTCCGCGGGAGTGGACATGGCAATGGACTCTAGAGTAGTGTATCCAGCCTCCATCAGCCTCTTGGCCGTGGCTGGACCTACCCCCTCCAGATCGGTCAGATCAAACTCCTCATCAGCTACAGTCCCCTCATAGTAATCCTCAGAGGATTCCTCAGGGACCTCTTCCCGAGACTCTTCCTTGACGACCTTCTTCTTGGGTATCCCCAATCACCTTCCCATATCTGGGGTAGGTAGGGGATATTTAACCATCACATCGGGAAAAATCGGTGAAGGTGCTCCCCCTATCACTCTATCGTCAAACCGTCCTCATTTGTCCCTACATAGCCCGACTGCTCTTCCTCGGGCGGTTCCTCCGAAGGATAGACCTCTTCGTCGAAGAATGGAGTCGGTATCTCAGATATCTCCTTTGGTATCAGAGGATCACCCCTGTGCCTGAGCAGGTAATAACTCAGAGCGGCGGAAAATACGAAGGTCAGCATGCCCTCAGAGGGCAGAGAGGGAGCAATAAATAACCCCAATATGGCTAGCACAGCATAGAAGGAGGCCACGACTAGTACTGCGAGCTTATCTCCCCTCAACATCTTGATGGAGAGGAAGATCAACAGGACGGAGGTGACTATCCCTAGGACGGAGAGCATGAATTCTTCCTTCACTATCGAGAGCGATAGATATCCCGCCCCGAGGGAAAGCGCCAGGGTGACCATGGCCGAGGCAGCTATCCCAGGCCTCAATCGAGCTTCATTCTTGGGCAACCCTTAACGCCTCCGCTATGGATGGCACCACCGAGGCCTTGGAGCCGGCCCATTCCAGAGTGTCTGCAGCCAGTATCACATCGGCCCCCGCGCCCAGTATCCTATCCACAGCCCCTGGCGCTAGGACTGGATGAACGAAAGCCGATATGACGGTCCTAGCACCCATCCTCCTGGCCTCCCTGACTGCGTTTGCCATGGTCCCTCCGGTGGACACCATATCATCAACCACTATCACGTCCCTGCCAGCGAGGTCCAGCTCCTTAACGTAGGTCCTTATCTCCCCTGTGGACACATCTCTTTCCTTCCTGAAAGCATCGAACTCCTCAACTCCACAGTAAGAGGCAAGCTCCTTCGCCCAATGAATGCTCTCCGTGTCAGGACCGAGTATGAAAGGATCCTTAAGGGGTAAATCTTTAAGCTTGGAGGCCAGAGCCTCGAAACCGCTCAGATTCACGGCCTTCGCCCGGCTGAACAATTCTGAGAATCCTCCGATCCTATGCAGGTGAACCGTGACGCTGATTACGACGTCCGCGCCAGCCGCTTCCAACAGCTCGCCAAGATACTTCGAGCTGAGGGGCTCTCCGGGTCTGAATATCGTATCCTGCCTCGCGTAAGGGAAGTATGGCATGGCGAGGGTGACTGATCCGGCGCCCATGTGCTCCTTGAGGTTCCTGAGTGTGAACAGCACCTCCATGAGGTATCTGTTCGGCGAGCCAGAGCCTGCTTCCATCCTCATGGAGAGGACCACATCTTGGCCTCTCACATCCCCGGAAACCCTGGGACACACCTCTCCATCGGGAAATACCCTCCTCTCCACAGTTACAAGCCTCGCGCCAATATCCTTCGCCAGCCTGATGTTGAAATTGTCCTCCGGACCGACCAGAAGCATATGTTGAGATTGCCTGAGGAGATTAAAAAGTAGTGGTGGGGAGTTTCAGGATGTTAATAGCCTTCGAGGGAATAGATGGAGCCGGTAAGACCACCATGAGCACCAGGCTTCACAAAGAACTGCTGAACAGGGGCATGAATTCTTTCTGGACGACCGAGCCCACCGATGGGCCAGTGGGGAAGATTGTGAAGGAGATACTGACCGGGGAGATGGAGGCCGACAAGAGAACCTTGGCTCTGCTCTTCGCTGCAGACAGAATACAGCACGTGGTGGAGATGGAACCCTTACTGAACAAAGGCTCCATAATAATAACCGATAGGTATCTCCTCTCCTCTCTGGCATATCAGGGGCTCGATCTCCCGATGGAGTGGGTGAGGGAGATAAACAAGTGGGCCCGCCTCCCAGATCTGGTGATCTACCTCGACTTGGATCCGGAGGTGGCCCTCAGGAGGATAGGAGATGGTCAGATCTTCCATTCCCTAAACACGCTGCGGGCTGTGAGGTCGAATTACCTGAGCTTGATAGAGAGGGCGGAATGGTCCTCCAGAACCGTTAAGGTGGATGCCAGCGCCCCAGAGGAGGAGGTCTTCAGAACAATTCTTAATATAGTCATGATGAAACTCGAGGGGATCCAATGAAGTTCTTGGCCGTCGGAAACGCGAACATCGACGTGACCACCTTCATAGAGAGGATACCGGACCAAGACGAGGCGACAGATGCCCTGGCCGCCACGATGAGCGCAGGTGGTTCGGCTTCGAATTTCGCCTTGGCGGCTGCCAGACTAGGCGTTGATGTGTCCATCCTTGCGTCCTTGGGAGATGATCAACTGGGAAGAATATACCTCAAGACCATGGAGGAGGGGAGCGTGGACACCTCCCACATAAAGATCGCCGAGGGTAGGAGGACGGGACTCGTAGTGATAATAAACGTGCTGGGGGAGAGCAGAAGGATGATCGAGAGCCCTGGCGCCAATGAGGAGTTATCACCCATGGACGTGATGGAGAGGGGCCAGCTGATTAAGTCAGTCGACGAGGTGCACATGGCCAGCGTGAGGGTGCCCATAGCCAGGGCCGTATTGGAGATCCGGGGCGGGATATCGTGGGATCCAGGAATAAGGATACTTTCCAAGAGCAGGAAGGAGTGCTGGGAGCTCTTGGGAGGAGTGAGTAAGATATTCCTGAACGAGAGGGAGGCCTTCCTACTATCCGGGGAGAGAGATCCCGAGCTGGCAGCTCGAAAGATCGGCAAGGAGGGACCAGATGAGGTTCTAATAAAGATGGGGCCCAAGGGTTCCCTTGCTTGGGTTGAGGGTTCCATATGCCACGTGAAGGCGGTCCCAGTCAACGTGGTGGACACGACAGGAGCGGGTGATGTGTTTGCCGCAGCCTACCTGACCTCTAGGGCCAAGGGCTTTCCCCCTAAGAAGGCCATAAGGTTGGCCAACTCAGCCGCGGCACTCACAATCTCTAGGCCGGGTACCACCTTCGGGCTGCCCGTCTGGGATGAGATAGCTGCCATGGAGTTCATATCGTACGGAAAAGGTGATAATGAGTGCTAGAGCCGCAAATTCCGTAAATCCTTTTTTAAAATATACGTTCGAGGTTTTCCCGATGGAGGAAGCCGAGAGGACCCCGAGGATCGGCAAGAAGAGCCTGATACTGCTGGTTGTGGGATTAGTCCTGATGGTGCCTCTCCTAGCCACCTTCGACATCGACGAGGCGATGACTAGCCTTAGATCCATAGGCCTTGTGCCAGTACTCCTCTCATTTCTATCCATCCATATAGGTGTGCTCTTCTACAATCTCGGATGGTACATCCTGCTTGATGGAAGGGCAAGCTTCAGAGACGTATTTTTGATAGGATGGACGAGCCTTTTCATAAATCTGCTGATTCCGGCCGGATCGGCCACTGGGGAGGTAGCTAGGGCCTATCTGATCAACAAGAAAGCGAGAGTGCCGATGGCCCATGCGGTATCCACTATAGTGGCTCATAGGGTGGTAATGATAATTCCCTTCATCGTCAGCATCGTTCTCGGGTTTTCATATCTTGTGGGTTCCACGGGAGTCGGACGCAGCACCCTGTTCACCATCATCCTGGCGGTAGTCACACTTGTTGCAGCCTTCTACTTCATATACAAAATCAGCATGAATGAGAGCGCCTTGCTCAGGCTGATATCCTTCATAGAACACAAGCTGGGAAGGGATCTGGGAAAGGTCAAGGAGATGGTGAGAGAGTACTCCATGGCTTTCAGGGAGCTCATGGTCAAGAGGAGAGCACTGGCCCTCTCACTGGCCTGTGCCTTCCTCAACTGGCTCTTCGATATGCTGCCCATCTTCATCTACTTCTATGCCCTCGGCTACTGGATCGATCCCTTGATGGGCATCCTGATATACTCGGTCTCCATCATCATGGTCCTCATTCCTATAGGAATCCCGGGTAATACCGGGATCAGGGAATGGGTGATGACAGGTCTCCTCTCCGCCATGGGCTTCAGTAGGGGAGATGCCCTGGCCATAACGCTCGTGTCCTCGACGATAACCGTCTTCCTCAACGAACTGGTGTTCGGTTTCATAGCCTATCTCTTGGTTCTAAGAGGGCTGTCCAAGTGAGCCCCTCACCTTGAAAGTTTTTCAGTAAAACTCGATCTCATGATCCGGGCGACGTCCATGCCTAAGTTTGCTAGGAGAATGAATTCCTTAGGAGTGGAGGGGGCCTTCATCGTTCTTGCTAAGGCAAGGGAACTTGAGAGAAAGGGAAGGAGCATAGTCCACCTTGAGATAGGCGAGCCTGGTTACCAGCCACCCAGGCATGTACTGGAAGCGACGAAGAGGGCTATAGACGAGGGAAAAACCAAGTACACCCCAGCTTCAGGAATCTACGAGCTCAGGGAGGCCATCGCCGAGAGGGTGTCCGCCAGCAGGGGAGTTGACGTGAAGCCCGATAACGTCGTGGTGACCGTGGGAGCGAAGATGGCCATATTCGCAGCCCTGATGGCGTTCATCGATCCAGGTGACGAGGTTATCATCCCTATGCCAGCCTATCCTTCCTACGAGAGCGTCACCAGATTCCTAGGCGGAGTAGTCAGGCCAGTCATACTCAAGGAGGAGCGAAAATTCTCACCCGATGTGAGCGATATCCTAGAGAAGGTCAGCGACAGGACGAAGGCCATCGTGATAAACACACCGAGCAATCCCACAGGAGGAATATATCGAAGGGAGGACTTGGAGGAGATAGTTAAGCTAGCTCAGAGGAAGGATATCTTGATAATCTCGGACGAGATATACGAAGACATAATATTCGATGGTAGGAAGCATGAGAGCGTGCTCTCCATAGCGGGAGCCGAGGAGGTCACGGTTCTCGTGAGTGGGTTCAGCAAGACTTGGGCCATGACCGGATACAGGCTGGGATACGCGGTGGCCAAGGAGGAAGTGGCCCAGAGGATCGCTCAGATCCAGCTCAACGCGGCATCGTGTCCCGTCCATTTCGCCCAAGTTGCCGCTATAGAGGCCATAAGAGGTCCTCAGGAGGAAGTGGCCCAGATGATCAGGGATTATGAGAGGAAGAGGGATGTCATATATGAAGAGATTCGAAAGACGGAGGGGTTCTCCATGATAAAACCGGCTGGTACATTCTACGCCTTTCCTAACATAAAGGAGACGGGCATGTCCTCTGAGGAGCTGGCTGACAAACTTCTCAATGAAGCAGGGGTGGCCCTACTGCCTGGGACGGCCTTCGGCAATCCGGGTGAGGGATTCCTGAGGATATCGTTCGCCGGTCCCATGAGAGATATAGTTGAGGGGATGAGGAGGATAAGGGAGTTCATGGCCAATTTATGAGTGCAGGGTCAGAGCTCTACTACCTCCACGCTCTTCTCCCCTGTTTCCAGTATGGCCGCTGTCTTTCTACCAGTCAACTTTCCGCACGACTCTCCGGGGTTGATTATCATGGTCTCACCGATCTCCTCCACGTGAATCTCGTGAGTGTGTCCATACAGCACGAAGTCGAACCTCTCACTCCTAGCCAACTGAACAGCTGTCAGCCTGGTGAGCTCCTTGCTTCCGAACCCATGAAAGAGGAGGGCCTTCCTTTCGGCGAGCAACGTCTCCACCGGACCCGAGTAGTATGCTCCCTCATTTTCCACGGTAGTAAGTGCAGTCAAGGTCTCAGCGTCATTATTCCCCCTGAGTAGTCGGAACGGTATTCCGGAGTTGATAATGGGTCTGAGGGAGAATGGCGAGATGAGGTCACCGAGATGTATTATCTCATCCACCCCCATCCTCTGAAATATCTCCATTGCCCTCTCTATCGACTCCAAGTCGTCATGAGAGTCCGAGATTATACCCACCAACAATAACATCACCCGTCCGGGGTGATGCCCTTCCCACTAAAAACAGATGATGTTTCGAAGATCTCCCGGAGGTATCTCCTGCCTTCGGGAGATGAGAAGAGCGGGATTTCCCAGTCTACCACGATCTCCTTCCTCTTCGCAGATCCGTGCTCTCCCTTTCTAATCACGACTGACTTCCTGACAACTACCCCCCTCCTCTGCCAAGTCGGAACCTTGGCTAGGTTTATTCCCAACTTCTCGAATACGAGCTCGTGTAGATAATCTGACTTCTTACCCCTCAGCTCTCTAGCCGCCTCCCCCCTGGTCATTCCTTCTCTCTCAAGGGCCGCCAGCGCGTAGGAATTAAGTGCATTTCTCCATGCCTCATCCTGCCTCCATGAGAGGTAATCTACCAACTCACCTTCTTCTCTTATCAAAATAACTCTCCCGTCGAAGCTGGCAGCGTGCTTGATCTCGAGAGAAACCACAGCGGAGAAGAGGGACGACAGCACTGACACGAGTTTCTCCACCCTGCCATTCCATGGTACGGGAGGAGCTAGGAGTAGAGAGGCCTCGTCCGAGAACGCGTATACCATGACTACTGGGAGATTTAGGGACATCAGCTCCTTGGCAGCGCTCACCATGGACTCCGGCATTCTCCTGTCAAAGGGCCTTTCCAGCCCTACCTCCTCAGCCAGCCTCCTGAACCTCCAACCGTCCACTCTTACCACTGCTGGGATATCCGGGGGGATCATCAAATTGGAGAAAATTTCCCTCCTCTTCCAATCAATCATGCTACCCGCTCAACCTTGATATCCTCTCGGCTATCTCCAACACGGCAGACTCCACATCATCTCTGCTGGTCTCGAGCGTTATTATCCCCCTAGCCTCTACGATCTCCCTCAGCTCAGAATCGAACTCTTTCGCTATGAGCACCTCGCAGTCCCTCAGTATCTCCAAAACGGAAGTCGGACCCCTCTTGCTCCCTCTCCTTGTATTCACTCTCACTTCGACCTTTGTGGGGCTCCTACCTAAGACATCGTATATGGCGAAGAACTTGGCCTCATGAAAGGGTCCTTCCTTCAAGGTTTTTCCATCATCTGTTGCAACTGCGACTCGGATCGGCAAATTATCTCATCCTCCCGGACGGACTATGGTTGAATAAGGAGACACAAGATATAATCATGCCGCAGGGGTGCCACTCCCTCGATGGAGGATTCTAGCTAGCGACTCAACAACGTCTCCCATGCGCTCAGAATCAACGATTATAGAGGAGAATCCCCTACCACCAAACACCGATCCTTGGATATCACCCATGGCTCTTCTCGAGGCTGTGAACAGGTCGAAGTGAGAGTCTCCCATGATGTAAACCAGTCCCAGCGGTGGGTCGTAGAAGTAGGATAGTGCCCAGCGTGCACCCATCTCCTTGGCCATCAATGAGATCACGAACCTTTGATGTGGCTCAGGAACTTCCCAGCCCAACAAATCACCATGCCTGAGTGTGGGATCTTCGATAAGGGAGCGTAACTCCGCCATCACCTCCCCGACCTTGGATCTTATTAGACTGGCGGTTGCCGAGGTACCGCTAATGAACCAGTCGGGATCATCTAAGGATTCTCTAAGCGCGGCCGCCACGAGATATATCCAATCCTCCCCTAGGAAAGATGCGATGGCCAGAGACTCCTGAACCATTCTTAGGGCACCTTCATCCGCCAGTTCAGGCCAGGAGAGGCGGGCCTTCTCCAGCACCTCGTAGCATACAGGTGAACCACACTTCCCTAGGAACCCGGCAGAGGCAACCCAGGAGAGGAGGTCGTTGCTCTCATCCGCGCTCACTGCAATGAAATAGGAGAGGAGGCTCGTAGATACACCCGGTATATCCAAGTTTATGCGCACGGTTTTCCTACCGAGGATGGGAGTGGAACCGTGATCCAAGACAATCACGCCCTTGTATAGCTCCTCCGATACCTGTATGGGACCTTTACCATGGGGGGGAAGTTCTAAGAACATCATGGAATCGCATCTCCCGGAACAATTCTCCACAGCCTCGATCGCACCCTCGGGCGCGGAGACAATGAACTCAGATTCTATCCCCCTCTGGGATAGGAGTTCCTCAATTATGACGGATGAGGAGATGCCATCGGGGGTAGGAGGGAAGACCACTCCCATCATACTAGCCCCAGCCACTCCCGACTCGAACATCTCTAAGGCACCCTCAGACCACCGCCTGAGGTCCAACCTACGATCTCCTCCCCCAACGGATGGCTAGCAGCGCGGCTGAGGTGATCCCGGCCCCTATCAGGAAGTATATGAGGCTATTCATCAGCTCATCCAAGGAGGAGTAAGTGTATTCCTCGAGGGAAGATATCTCAGTCTCAGCTCTGTGGAGTACCTCTCTCGCCTTCTCATATTCGGCACTGTTGATGAGCCTTCCAGCCTCCTTGAGCATCGCCTCCACCTCTGACATTCTCTTCTTGGTTTCGGGGCTGAGACTGCCTGAGGCCTCCTTCAGGGTCCTGAACCTCCTGTTTAGATCGGCCAACTTGGATCTGAGGGACATCTCCACGGACTGCAGGCTACTCTCTCCCTTAACCCGGATAGTGATGGTATTTGACGGAACCAGTAGACTCCCGTTCACTGATATGTAGGTGGGAACAACGAACGTGCCTCCCTCTGAGAAGGCTCCCACCACTTCCACCTCCCCAGGAGCGTTGAACGTGACCGAGTTTCCCCTTATTATCCCCCTAGCCTCTAAGATGGACATCTTCCGAGGGAACTCCACTGTCACGTTGCCGGAGATGTCCTCGATCCTGATCCTGAATCTCACAGCCTCACCCACACTGATCTCCGTCCTGTCGGCACTCACTTCCGCCCTACCGGACACTCCCCCGACGGGTATCTTCACCTCCTTGGTGTAGACCCTCTCCTCGAACTCGCCCTCTATGGAGTAGTAGATAGCCACTTGCACATCGGCGGGACCCACCTTCTTAGCCCTGAACGAGAATGAGAGCTCCTTGGTGGATCCCTCCGGAATATCTCTAAGTAACTTGGATGTGTCTGAGATGGGCTCCAGTTCCTCGGATGAGTTGATAGAGACTAGCATCTTGGAGATAGGCACCATGGTTGTGAAAGTCACCTTGATACGAACCTTATCACCAATCCCCGGAAGGTCTGGGGAGATGGCTATAAGGACGTTCAAGGGATCCTCCCCGGTGGACACTATAGTAATCACTCCTAGAGATATTGTGTGGATCTCTCCACTGTAATCCCTGACGAGCACATTAAGGATACCCTTATAATCCCCCACAGGCAGGTTGAGGGGCAGCAGTATCCTCTGAGACCTGTTGCTCTGTAGCTCTATTGAGAGAGGAAATCTCAGGGATAACACGTTCCCTCCCTTGGTGGTGAGGTTTA
Source organism: Thermoproteota archaeon (assembly GCA_027078475.1). GTDB lineage: Archaea > Korarchaeota > Korarchaeia > Korarchaeales > Korarchaeaceae > Korarchaeum. Next base: position 47,390 of record JALWYH010000029.1, on the reverse strand, counting down.
ACTCGGCCTCCAGTAGGGATAGAGGCGAGGGACCAGCATTCAGCGCCAGGATGTGAAGATCTCCCCTCCCGCCTACGAGGAAGACACGGGTCTCATTCAAGAGTCTGACGTCGTAGGCCTTAAGTATCCTGATATCTCGCTCTATCCCAAATATGCCATCCTCAGACTCCCCCGTCAGGTATATGGGGGACACAGTATCCGTCTTTGGGAGCGGAAGTCTCACTCTAAGGGAGTAATCGAATCCCTCATTCCCCATAACCACCGAGATACCCCCAGGAAGGAGGAGGGTTAGGTTCGATGCCTCTCCTGGATGGACAGATATAGGGATGGACGTTCCCCCTATTCCCTCCTTAGGGATGTCCAGCCCCATGTCTAGCTTGAAACTAGGATCCGATACATAGGTAATGCCGTCTATGACGCACGTGTCACATCCCTCCGGTGAGAGTATCCCATAGGAGGATTTTCCTTCCTTGGATATCTTGATCAGGAACCTGGCGCCAGCCACTTCGTATATCCCCAAGAACTCACGAATCGGTAGCTCATGAACAAGGGAGAGATTCAGTGTAGGTCCTTGGGCTAGTAGAGAAACCATATCATCTCCTAGAGATATCCTGGCGTTGGTGTAGGGGCTAACCGGACTATCGAGCTCTACCTCGCCAGTGAAAGGTCTCATCAATCCATAGAAGGAGAGCAGGGTGTTATTCCTGCATATCAACACATGGGAGAGATCTCCTTGCTGAGTCCAGTTAAGTTCGAATATCCACCCATCTAGGGAGGGAACCCAAGAACCGACTAACCGCTTTCCGCCTATCATGGCGATGGCCCTTCCCTTGACCTTCGCCTCTATCAATTCTACAGCGGGCCTTCTCTCGGACACAACGGATATCTCCTCTATTTTAGAGGAAGATATCCTCACTAGGAAGGGCCCCACTAAGATGTAGTCGCCTCTAGCGGTGGGACTAATCGGTCCGGACTGAACTTGGGCCCGGATCGCCTGAACCCTCACTTCCTTCTTCAGAGCGAAGGTTACATAAGTGTCATTCACCGAGACTAGGTTGTAAGTTGAGTTGGCATCCTTCAGGGGGAAGGACCCCTCTTTCCCTATCTTGGCCAGTGCAGAAATGGAGTATTCAGTGGTTCCAATCACCTGAACCGAGTTCGGGATCTGCCGTCCCCTGACTAGAGCCACCCCACCGTACACCACGCTGCTGCCTCTCTCATGAGTTTGATCATTTGGAGGCTGGGCATGAGCCAATGTCAGGCTTACAGACAGCAATAGCAGCGCTGTGATCCAGGCCAAGATTCTCTTATTCCACATTTTCAGGCGTTCCATCTCCTGCGCCTATTTTACGTTTGAACGACTATCGTCGATTAATGATCCAAGGGATTAAGGCAATACCCTCTCAGGGTCCCTGGGAAACAGAGCAGCCTCCTTAATGTTCTGGAGGTTTAGCATCTTCATGGTGAGTCTTTCTATACCAACAGCGAATCCTCCATGCGGCGGAGCGCCGTAGGCGAAGAACTTCGTGAACCATTCAAGGTTCTTGGGGTTCATGCCCTTCTCCACTATCTGGGACAATAAGACCTCGTACCTGTGCTCCCTCTGACCACCCGAACTGAGCTCAAGTCCCTTATACAGCAGATCAACGCTCCTCGCCCACATATCATCCTCCTTCATCACGTAGAAGGGCTTAGCCTTGAAGGGGAACCTGTTGACGAAGAAGAAGTCTGATCCATACTCCTGCCTGACATACTGCCAAAGGAGCTTCTCGCTCTCGGTATCGTAGTCCTCCCCGTACTCCACTTCCTTGCCCATCTCCTCCAGTATGTCGTACACCTTCGGGAACCTGAGCTCCGGGAACGGAACATTGGGGATCTCCAGCTGGATCCCGAGCAGCTCCAGCTCCCTCGATCTCTCCTCCACCACCCGCTGGATCCCGGCCCTTATCATGCTTTCCTCCACTCTCATGGTGTCCTGCTCATTCTCTATGAAAGCTAGCTCCACGGCAATCGATCTGAACTCGCTGAGATGCCTGGGTGTGTGACTGAGTTCGGCCCTCCAATTGACTCCCAAGTCGTATATCCTCTCGAAGCCCCCTATCACAGTCAGCTGCCTGTGGAGCTGTGGATCCTGCCTCAGGTAGGCCTCCCTGTCGAAGTACTTGACCCTGAAGACCTCGGCACCGCTCTCGCTGGCGGCCCCTATGATAGCGGGTGTGAAGACCCTAAGGAATCCATTCTCCCTGAGCCAATCCTCCATTCCATGGATTAGAGAGGCCTCTATCTTGAAAATGGCCTGTACCTCAGGTCTCCTCAGGTCTAACGGTCTGTTATCCAGCCTGGTAGGTAACTGCGCAGGGACCTTCCAGTTGGGGTCCATGGGCAGCTTGGGATCAGCTATTGAGTGAACGATCACCTTTGAGGGAATCACCTCCCTGTCCACGGCCTTGGCCCTCTTCTCCGCCACCTCCTCACCAATGGCCTCAATGACGGACTCCTGCGTCAATTCATCAGTGAGGTCGAAGAGTTCGTCCGGTGTAACTCCCCTCTTAAGGGTGAGCTGAACCTTCTCCCTCCAGTTCCTCAGAACGACGAACCTTATCCTCCCTAGATCCCGGACCTCGCTGACCCAGCCGTGTACTCTCACTCGACCTTCCTCACCCATATGTAGACCCTCCTCCCATCTATCTCCCATTCCTTACCAAATGAACTCCCGGGCACCTCATCCTCGCTTTCCACGAACTTTATAACATCAGCATCGGAATCCCAGGCTATCTCGTCTTGGTACCTCTCCAAGGCTCTCCTGAACTCATCATCGCCTTGGACGTAGACCTCTATCCTCTCAAGTCCGATTGTGAGCCCCAATTCCTTCCTCATCAACTGTATCCTCCTGGTCAGCTCCCTGGCGAGACCTCCAAGTACCTCCTCCTCCCCCAGCTCTAGATTAAGGAACACCTTACCCGAGTTGAACTCTGCCTGGGCCCAATTCCCCTTGACGGGCTCGTCGCCGACTCTCACATCCCTCACATTGGCCTCGGCAAGTATCACCTCCCTGAGAGTTTCGACCGCTTTCTTAGTCATCTCATCCTCGGTCACGACCACCATTTCTCTGAGAGGCTGCCTTCTCTTGATACCCGCGTTGGACCTAGCGTAACCGGAGGCACTGACGATTGATCTGGCCCGGTCCATCATGTCCTCCAGCTCCTCATCTATAGCGCCGATATCGGGCTCAGCCAAGAGAAGGAAGTTGACGCTCTCAGGATCATCCTCGGATCTGAAGGACTCCAAATATATTTTCTCGGCCATCAAGGGAGCGAAGATCGAAAGGTAAGGCAGGGCCTCCCTAAGCACGTGGTAGAGCACCCTTCCCCATCGGTCAGCCTCGGACTCATCCTTCGACCTCAGCTTCTTCCTGGCCACCCTGAGGTAGAGATGACTCAGGTCATCTATCAAGAAGGAGAGCACCTCATTGCTGGCCACGTGGAGGTGATACTCATTCATGCCCTCCCTAATCCTCCTCATCATGGAGTTGAGCTTGGAAAGAACCCATCTGTTGACCGGGTCCAACTCATCCCTTTCGGGAAGAGCACCAAGCTCCTTATCCCTCAGATAAGTTGTCCCAAAAACGTAAACGTTCCAAACAACAGACAGGCGCCTCTCCATCTCCCTGAGGCCCTTCCAAGAGAATCTCAGGTCCTGCCACGGCACCTTAGTCAGAACGAAGAATCTAAAGGTATCCCTAGCCACTTTCTTTATTATCTCCGGCGGTGGCACGTAGTTACCCAGTCGCTTGTGCATCTCCCTTCCTTTCTCATCCAACATGAATCCGTGCATCAGGACGGACTTGTATGGTACCCTGTTGAAAAGCAAGGTCCCCATCCTGAGAAGGCTGAAGAACCAACCCCTTATCTGATCATGTCCCTCAGTTATGAAGTCAACGGGGAATATCTCGCTGAACTCCTCCTTATGCCTGTGCGGGTAGCCGACACTGGCGAAGAAAGACACTCCTGAATCGTACCACACATCCATTATGTCAGGTACCCTTCTCATCACCCCACCGCACTTCGGGCACTTCCAGGTAACCTCGTCCACCCAAGGCCTGTGAAGGTCCTCCAGCCTGATCCCCGACCTCTCCTCAACTTCAGAGGCGGAGCCGACCACCTCTATGTGTCCGCACTTCTCGCACCTCCACACGGGGAGAGGAATCCCCCAGTATCTCTGCCTCGATATGATCCAATCCTCCAAGCCCAGCAGCCAATCCCTGAATCTCCTCTCCCCTCCCCACCTAGGAACCCACCTTACCTTGCCACTTTCTTCCAGTAGCTTCTCCCTCAGATCGGTCAGCTTCACAAACCACTGCTTGGTGGTCCTTATTATCAGGGGAGTGTCGCATCTCCAGCAAACCGGGTACTTGTGTATGACTGTTCCCTTGTGGAAGAGGGCGCCCCTCTCTTCCAGATCTCGGATTATCACGTTGTTGGCTTCCCTGACCTGAAGACCAGCGTACTTGCCGGCATCCTCTGTGAACCGCCCCCTCTCGTCGACGGGACTGACGACGGGGAGCCCATATCTCCTTCCAACCTCGAAGTCCTCCTTCCCGTGGCCGGGAGCGCTGTGCACGCAGCCGCTTCCCTCCTCCATGGTCACGTACTCCTCGCTCAGCACCACCCTGTGTACATCCCTGAGCTCGCGCTGGAGGGGCACCAGGTCCTCCAAGGGGTGCTCATATCTGAGACCCTCCAGCTCCCGGCCCTCGAACTCCTCGACTACCTCATAATCCTCGACTCCTGCCTCCTCCATCACGGCCTGAAGTCTGGCTTTTGCCAAGATCAGGAACTCGTCTCCCACTCTGACCTTCACGTATGTCTCGCTGGGATGCACCATGACCGCGACGTTCCCTGGTAGAGTCCACGGGGTGGTGGTCCATATCAGCAGGTACTCGTTGCCCTTTCCCCAGATCTTGAACTTCACGTAAATGGACGGGTCCATCAGATCCTTGTAGCTCTCGCTGACCTCATAGTCGGATAAGACGGTCTCGCATCTCGGACACCAGTGGACCGGTCTCTCACCCTCATACAGCCTGCCACTCTCCCAGATCTTCTTCACACCCCACCAGGCGCTCTCTATGTATTCATTCTCGAAGGTCCTGTAGGGGTGATCCCAGTCCATGGACACGGCGAACTCCTTGAAGTGCCCGGTCATGGACTCGAGGTTCCTGGAGGCGAGCTCCTTGCACTTCATCACGAACTTGTCTATGCCGTACTCCTCGATATCCTTCTTGGAGGAGAAACCCAGTGCCTTCTCGGTCATCACCTCGATGGGGAGGCCGTGGGTGTCCCAGCCGGGCTTGTCGAGTACATCCAGACCTTCCCCCCTCCTGAACCTCAGGACCGAATCCTTGATTATCTTATTCCAGACCGTTCCGGGATGGGGAGTGTCGGATGAGGGGTAGGGGGGACCGTCAAGGAAGTGGAATCTCCTCCTACCCTTCCTGGCCTCCCTTAACCGCTCATATATCCTGGCCTCCTCCCAGAATCTCAGTATCTCGGGCTCGTACTTCCTCGGATCGAAGTTCCTAGGTAACTGTCTCACCCTGCTCATCTCCGGGGGCACCTCGTCTCGCGATCACTCCTACGTCGACCTTCAAGTTTATAAATGAGAGCGAATAACCCCCAACGAGGGCGAGCGGCCATAGCGGCCGGGGACACACCCGGACTCATTCCGAACCCGGAAGTTAAGCCCGGCCGCGTTCCGCGGAGTACTGAGCTCCGTAAGGGCTCGGGAAACGCGGAAGCCGCTAAGCCCCCTTAACAAGTTCTCAACAGGTCCTCCGCGCCCACCTTCATGGCCACCTTGGTGAACTCATCCCACCTTCCCTTTGTCTTCGGTCTCCCGGGGACGAAGGGGCACTTCACGTCATGGGAGATGGACACCTCGTAGGTGCCTATCTCCCTGGCCAGCTTCACTATGTCATCCTTGTCCATTCCTATCAGAGGACGGAGCACCGGTTTCTCTAGGCACCTGCTCTCCACCTCCAGATTGTCCAATGTCTGGCTGGCCACCTGTCCCAGGGAATCTCCCGTGACCAGCGCTTTGGCTCCCCTCTCTTTCGCCAACCGGTCTGCTAGGACGAGCATCCTCCTCTTGCAGAGAAGACAGAGCCACTCCCTCGCTCCTCTCTCGGCGAACCTCCTCAGGGCGGTCCCGTGCTCCACAACAACAGGTTCGAACTCCGCCCCGTACGAGTACCTTCTGAGCACCGACACTATCTCCCTGAACCCCCTCTCCTCCTCCGGCGTCTTCCTGAAGTGAACGGGGATGACCACGGCGCCCCTCCTCATCAGGAGCCATGCGGCGACGGGGCTGTCTATCCCGCTAGATATCAGAGCGACGACTCTACCCTGACTGCCGACCGGAAGGCCGCCGTAACCCTCTATTCTCTCATCCGTGACGTAGGCCCTCCTTCCTATCACCTCGATCATTATCTCCTGATCGGGCTCGGTGAGGTCCACGCTCCTTCCGGTGGCTCCCTTAACGGCGCTTCCTATTTCCCTAGCCAGCTCCACCGACGTGAGGGGGAAATCCTTCGTCACCCTCCTCGCTCTCACCGCGAAGCTCCCCTCGCCCCACCCGGCCACCTTGATAGCAGCCTTCGCGATCTCCTCCACCTCAGCACCCACCTCTATGGCAGGGCTGTATGATTTGACCCCGAACACGAGCCTCGTCACCTCTCTGACCCTTGGATCCGACGTGTAGACCACTATCCTGCTGGCCCTCTTCACCACCTTCAGAAAGTGAACTCCCTCAGATCTGAAAGTCTCTTCCAAATTCCTCACGAGTCTCCTTTCCATCTCCCTCCTGACGTGTGGCGATTTGAGGCCTATCTCCGAGTATCTCACCAGAAGGGAATTGAACTCCCTCACTCAGCCGGTCACCCGGTAACTTGGGAGGTCACTCAAAAATCTGATGCGTATGAATAGCCGGTGAAACATTATAGGCTCTCCCCGCCAATCTCCCCGGAGGAGCGTAAATGCCTCCCCTCTACTACCATCTTGAGGATTACGGTGGCACCGTTGAGCTATGGTTCAGCGGGGGTTCTAGCAGGAAGGCGAAGCACAGGCCGTACTTCTACACTCTTCCAGAGGAGGAGAAAAGCGTACAGGGCTTCCTGGAAAGAGAGAGAGTGAGGGCAAGGGTTCTAGGGGTTGAGAAGGAGCTGGTGAAGTTCTACTTCCTTGACGATAAGTCTAGGAAGAGGGCGGCCAAGAAAGTGAGGAGGCCCTTCGACGTGGATATCCCGTCCTGGTTCCAGTTCTGCGTTGATCGCAATCTTATTCCGTTCTCCCAGCTGACTGAGAGCCTCAGGCCCGTTGACGAACCCGGAGATCTGACCGAGCTGAAGAAGTTATTCTTCTCTGGCCTCATATACAGCGAGGAGGGCTTCCCAGTTGAGGGAAAGAGCCCCGTGGTCGCGCTGGCGTACGCCATCGACGACGGCCCGATAGAAGTCATTACGGCTATGGACTCGGATGATTCCTCGGTGATAGGGGAATTTGTATCCTTGGTGAGGGGAGAGGATCCCGATGCTCTAGTGGGTTACGGTCATGACGCCGATGAGTTGAAGCACATGAGGGCCAGGGCCAAATTACATGGAATGAGGCTCTCAATAGGAAGAGATGGCTCAGAGCCCCAAGAAACCGGCAGGTTCTTCAGGGGAACGATTCTCGTTGAAAATAGGATAAGGGGGAGGGCCAACTTGGATCTCTTTCCTATAGCGTGGAGGGACTTCCCCCAGCTCCCCGAGAGGACATGGTATGAACTGGCCGACGAGATAGGTGTGAGGAGGCCGAAGGTGCTTATGAAATTCAGAGTGGCGGAAGTCTGGAGGAAGGACAGGGACAGGGCCTTGGAGTACCTCAAGCAGAAGCTGCACACGATACGCGAGATTTATGGGAAGCTGATGGATCATCAGGCCGAGCTCTCTAAACTCACCCTGAGACCGATTCACAGGCTCATCAGGACTCCCGTGGGTGAGATAGTCGAGTCATACATAGTCAGGGAGGCCAAATCTAGGGATTGGGTCTTCCCTCAGAAGGGAGCTAGGAGGGAGACAGGATACGAGGGGGGATACGTCTGGCTCAAATCCCCGGGGATGTACGAGGAGATCGGCTACTTGGACTTCGCCAGCATGTATCCCTCGATTATGGCCCACCATAACATAAGCTTCGAGACTGTGGATCCATCCCCAGAGCTGTGCGATGACGTGGAGGAGGTGGAGGTAGAGGGGGTGGCAGCTAGGATATGCAGGGACGTCAGGGGGCTGGTTCCGATCTTGGTCAGTGGACTAATGGAGGAGAGGGCAAGGATAAAGGCGAGGATGGGTGAGCTCCCCCGAGATGATCCAGAGTACAAGAGGCTGAACGCCCTCCAGAAGGCAGTCAAGGTCGTGACTAATGCCATGTACGGCTACATGGGATGGACTAACGCTCTCCTCATGAACGTGAAGGCGGCTAGGATTACATCCGCCTTCGGGAGATATTACATAAAGATGGTTAGGCAGAGGGCCGAATCCAAGGGACTGACCGTGGTGTACATAGACACCGATGGAATCCAGCTCGTCGGAGGGAAGGAGAACGACTACATAGCCCTACTCGATGAGGTGAACGAAGATCTGCCCATAAGGATAGAACTTGAGTACATAGCGGAGAGGGGGATTTACGTCGCCAAGAAGAAGTACGCTCACTTGGTCGAGGGCAGGCTCGTAGCCAAGGGATTCGAGTTCATCAGGAGGGATTATCCCCCTATAATAAAGGAGGCTCAGAGGAAGGTGGTCGAGATGGCTCTCAAGGGAAGCGGTCTGGAAGAGATAAAGAAAGTGATCGAGGAGTACAGGAGGAGGATCTTGAACCGAGAGGTTAGCAAAGAGGATCTGATAATAATGGAGACCATGGGTAAGGAGCTTGACAAGTTCGAAAGGAGGACCAAGGGATTCTACGTCGCAACGTGGCTCCTTCAGAAGAAGGGAATAGAGGTACACAGGGGGCAGGTTCTCAGGATCCTCATCGTCAAGGGACCCGGTAGCATCAATGAGAGGGCCAGGCCAGCGGAGTTCTTCGATGTGGAGGATGTGGACATCGATTATTACGTGAAGCTTTTCGACCAAGTCATGGAGAGGACCATCTCCTCTCTCAAGAAGGTCGGGATATCCGAGAGGAAGGCGGGGGGGCTGGAAGAATGGCTCAGCTAGCCCCCGCTCACAGTCGAACTCAAACCTTCAGGAACTTCAGAGGGAGCTTGGAGGATCCTCTCTTCCTGTAGGGCCTATTCAGAGGTACAGATACCTTCCTCTCATCCTCAGACCTAGGCCTTACTATTCCCAAGTAGACGGCACAGCTTATACAGTAGTATCTGGTCTCGAGCCTCTTGGAGATGTAGGCCCCTTGCCTCTCCAAATCCTTACCTAGGCTGCCGCCCACAGGAGACACCCATCTGGTCACCTTAACGGCCTTATCGGCGGGGACCGCCCGGCCGCACTGGTAACACTGCACTATCCTCTCGTGACCCGAACCACCCAATTTCCTACCCCTGTTTCTCCTCTTCTTTGGCATACATTTCCCCGGCTCACTCGGGAACTCCGTGAAAATAAACCTTTCCTTCAGGGTAGGATCGCACGTCCAGATGAGGTCCTTCCACCATCGGAAACAGGTCAGATAAGGGAGGGATAGAGACTGGAGGATCTCAGTATCAATACGATCTCCCTATCCAAGCCCTGTGCTTGGCTTCTCTCCCGCATATGACACAGCGCTCCCCAGTCCCCTCGAGGGCGCCCTCCTCATAGCCCAGTATGCCGTATCCCACTTCCTCCTCCACCTCGTGGCCGCACTCCTCCATGCCGCACCATGGAAACGAGACTATCTTCTCTCCCACACCCTTCTTTATTTCCTCTAGGGTGCTGGCCTTCACGGTCCTCTCTTTGAAGTACCTCCTAGCCTGCTCCCTCATTTCCTCCTCTATCTCCGTGAAGAGAGATTTCACTCTGTCCTTTATGCCCTCTAGGGGAACCTCATCCCTCTCCATCCTATCCCTCCTGAAGAGGGTGAGGGTCCTGCTCTCGTATTCCTTCCTCCCTATCTCGACCCTGACTGGGACGCCCTTCATCTCCCACTTGTAGAACTTGTATCCGGGTCTCTCCTCACCATCGTCTAGCTGGACCCTGAAATCACTCAGCATCTCCTTGACCTGCTTGGCGTACTCGAGGACTTTCTCCTCGTATCCCTTGCTGGGTATCGGTACTATGACCACTTGAATTGGCGCCAGCTTGGGCGGCAGCTTAAGACCTCTGTTATCCCCGTGTATTGCTATCAGCGCCGCCAGGGACCTTTCGGATATCCCGAAGGAAGTCGTGTTGACGTTCTTCCTCTCACCGTTCTCGTCCATGTACTCAAGCCCGTATGTCCTAGCGAACAGATCCCCGAAGTTTATGGCGCTTCCGAGTTCTAGGGCCTTCCCGTCTGGCATTATCGTGATCAGATCGTAGTTGTACTTGGCCCCGGGGAAGGTGTCCCACGAGGTAGTCTTGACCACCACGTAGGGGACCAGAAGCTCATCGTAGAACTTCCTGTAGATCCAGACCTCCAGCTCCACCTGTTCGACAGCATCATCATAAGTGGCGTGGAAGGTGTGTCCCTCCTTGAAGAACACTATCTCCCTCACCCTTAGCATGGGCCTGGTGGCCTTGGTCTCGTACCTGTAGACGGGGACTATCTGGTAGATCTTCAGAGGTAGGTCCTTGTAGCTGGCTATCCACCTGTTCAGGACCTCATACATTATAGCCTCACTGGTTGGCCTCAGAGCTAACTTTTCCTTTATCTCCTGTTTACCAAGCCGAGTTATCCAGTATATTGAGTCCTCAAATCCCTTGATGAACCTAAATTCCCTGCTGAGAACTCTCTCCGGCACCACTCCGGGGAAGTAAACCCTGCGATGTCCCGTTTGTCTCATGAGACGCTCCATGACGTTCATAACGTTTTCCATCAACTCGTAGCCGAAAGGGAGCCATACATACATTCCCTTCACTGGATATCTCTCATCCAGTATCTCCGCCTTGAAGAGAACCTCATCGAACCATCTGGAGAAGTTCTCTTCCTTGGGGGTAAGCTCGAACGCTTCTCTTTCCGACATGATCCCCGCCTCGCCCGGCTCAACCTTCAGGGCCAGTCCCTATCTAAAAACTATGCCGATGGATCTGAGGAAGTCTTCCCTCTCAGATATCCTGAGCACGTTAAATCTCATCCCCGGATTCACAGCCTCGAGCCTCTGAACCAGTACTAGGTAGGGATTGGATGTCCTCAATTCAGGCTCGCTCTCGCCTAGGGCAAGGAGCTCCTCCAGGGGTATCTCAACGAAAGGGGATATCGCTCCATCGACATGCCTCAGCCCGACGAACACCCTCCCCTTGATGAGTAGGATGTCAGGAGTCCCCCTTAGAATGAATCTCAACAGGAGAGCCACGGCGTCATCGAGGACTAGGGGCAGGACTAACTTGGCATCCCCAACTCTTGCATGTTTCAGGAAGGTGAGGATCCCATCCCATAGTCCGCTTGAGGGGGGGAGTCTCTCCACTGATATTGTTACAGGGAACTTCGATTCAATTTCCTTGAATAGATCTAGGAGGAGCAAATCCCTAGGTAATCCAGATTTGAGGAAAATAATCCTGTCTTTCCTTTCCAGCAGGCCGTACCTGCTCACAGTTCTCCTGATCCTGCCCAATAGGGATTCCCTGAGGCACCTGCGGCAGAGCGCCTCACCCGAATAACGCCTGACGATGACAACATCCTCGGACCCGCACCGGCTGCACTTAAGTCTATTTTTAGGGAGGCTGGGCTGGGGCATCAGGCAAGGTGAATGGTTGGTTGATATAAAGCCAGAGGCCGAGATAATCTACCCTCCAGAGAGGTGGAGAATCCTCTTCGCAAAGAGGAGAAGGGCTCATCTCGTGCTGAAAATACTCAGCGAGGCCGGAATCAGGGCCCAAGTTTACGGAAGCGTTGCCAGGGGTGACGTCAGGGAATCCAGCGACGTCGATGTGGTGGTACTCCGCTACGGCATCCCACCATCCCTGCTGGAGGGGTTGCTGTCCGATCGGCTGGGGGATCCCATCTACAGGGAAATAGTTCAGGCCACCCCTAGGAGCACTCCCAAATTCTATATCCACTTTGATCTCAACACCACCATCTCCTTGCCAATCTGTCCCCTCAGGAAGAGGGAAGAGGACTTCTACAGATTTGGAGGGATGGCTGGATTGGAGGAGATCGAGGCGGGAAGGAGGATCCCTGGAGTCAGCAAGGAGCTCAAGCTCATATTCCCGACGGCAACGGGGCACAGGGAATACCGTGTGGTCGGATACGAGGGAGCGGTGGCGAGGATCTTAGGGGTTGACAGGGATGTTGTAGAGGAGAGGGTCAGAGTGCTGACCAAAAGGAAGGTCATCGGATCCACTGGGCTTTACCTGAACTACCGCCTCGTGCTCGGTGAGAGCTTCGAAGAGGCAGTAGCCAGATTGAAGAGGGTGAAAAAGGGATTCAGATCCAGGTTGGCAGAGGAGGGGATGTGATTCGATCCTCACTCGATCTGATACCTGAGCTTGGCGGCGATTCCCCCGAGGGACAAGAGCTTCTCACCCGGCTCACTCCTCGAGTCAACTATGTGGAACTCGGCCCCAGTATCCTCACACATCTCGAGTATTCTCATAACATCATCCCTCGTTTCCGGGCTGAACAGCAGGGAACTCACCACTAGGACGGTCTCCGCTGCCCCGAACTGGACCGCTCTCATGACCTCCCTCAAACCGTAGGTGACCAGCCTCGATTCCCTAGCAAGCAGCTGGAATATCTCGTCTACCTCTCTCATATCATTAGCCAAGGTGAGCTCCTTGACCACCCTGTCCACATCTCCCCTCTTTATCATCTCTAACACACCGGAGAAGGTGGAACTGGTGGCCCCTCCTTCCCTTAGCTTTCTTCCCAGCTCCGGTTTCCTCTCCTTGACGTAGGATGTGAACTTCTCCTTGGCGTATCCTGGGCCCCCGACGATTATAGCTCGAGGCTTGACCCTCGAGTTCACCTCCTCCAAGAGAGATGATAGCTCAGCGTAATATCTCCTTTCTGCATCCTCCCTCCCTCTGAGCTCTCCCCTCTTAGAGGGGAGATTCGACCTGACGAACGCGATCTCCTCAGCCCTATATGCATTCGCCTTCGCTATGGTAGCTCCATCATCGTCCATGGCCACCAAGATTACACTCCCCTTACTTGAAGATTCCTCCGCCCTCCTCAATATGTCTAAGTGCGATCTGCTCCACTTCCTCTTAACTATCCTTAGGACCGATCCCTCGGTAACGTTCAGGGTGTGGTGCTGACCCTGAATACCGAATTTCTCGGGCCCCACTCTCACTATGCCCGTTATCCTCAGCCTAGCTGAGTACTGATCTACCTTCACCTTCTCCACCTCTAGGGTGAGGGTCATGGGGACTCTCTCCCCGCTATCAGCTCTTATTCCGTCCTGCTTGACCCTCCTAGTGGTCCTCATGGTGACTAGATCTCCGGGCTCTATAATCGATGATAGCCAGTAGAGATCATCTAGATTATCCACTCTTAGCTTGATGGACCCTCTCTTTAGGTCCTTCTCCAAGATCTTCAACCGGGCCACCTACTGGGCGGTGTATATGGCCATGCCAGAGGGTCTCCTGACGATGTCCCTGGCCACGCCTCCCACTATGGCCCTTACTCCCACCTCGTACGCCCTGTCCACTATCCTCTGAGTTACTATCCTGTCGTAAATCACATATCTGACGCCGCTTACTTCGGACAGGGAATTCAGCAGATCGGATGTGGATACCTCCCTTATCAGGGAGAGATTATCATCGAGTAGGAGTACCCTATCCGTCCCCTTAACCCTAGCGTAGTGCTCTCTGAACATCTCCGGTATCCTTAGTAGGGACTCATCAGATCCCCTCTCGTGCCTCTGAGAGGATGCCTGTGGCCTGGTGGATAAAACCCTCCTCTCTTGTGGTGGAGATATCCCCAGCTCCCTCCTCACCTCATCCGCCGGTACGGCCGACGATAAAGCCCTTCTTATCTCTTTGGCCGTCAGCTCCTCCACTACCTTTCCCTCAGGCGCCCTTGCAACATAGTCGATGTCGGTCTGCTCCAGCAGAGTCCTCAGGACCATCTCACCTCCTCTGTCGCCATCGACGAATGCTATGGCCTCCTTCTCGGATATGAGCTTGACCAAGGACTTAGGGACCTTCTCGACAGCCCCCCCCATTGCTATCACGTTGTCATATCCGTACTTAAGGAGGTTCATTACATCTGCCCTCCCTTCAACAACTATTATCTCCTCAGCCTCCTCAACTCCCCTAGCGGCGGGCAGCTCCTCATCCCCATAGAGTATGAAGTTAGACTTGGCGCTCTCTCTCTGCACAAACTCAACAAGTTTCCTGAAGCTATCCTCCCTCTCCACGGACCACTTCTTGAGGATCTCCGCTGCTCTCTTGGCTATTTCGCTTCTCCTCTCCTCTCTATCATCGATTATCCTGATTAACTTAAATCTGGCCGGATAGGGGCCCACTTTATCTACGGTTTCCATAGCTGCGGCCAGGAGAGCTGTTCTGACCTTATCCAGCCCGGAGTACAGCTCAACAATTCCTCTGGACCTATCTCCCTCCCTTCTCATCCTTATATTGATCCTTCCTATCTTTCCTGTCCTCTGCAGCTCCTTTAGCTCAAGCTCTGGACCGAGCAATCCCTCCAGTTGGCCGAAAATTGCACCTATAACATCGCTCGTTTCCACAACTCCGTTCACCACAACCTCCAGCTTCGCGATATACTTATGATGGAAAGCATCCCTCCTCGAATTATCTGCCAATATAACCATCCTCCCAAATATACGGTGTCCGCCCGCCAACTAGTCCCCGCGGGTCATGGGTCAGCCCACGCTTTCCTCCCTACCCACGGGGTCATGCAGTGGCGGGCGGTTGATATACGACACTTGCCGCAGATATAATCTCTTCGGTCCGATTGGGTCGACAAGAGGGATACATCCTGTAATGGGGAGGGGCGACTCTCGATCCCGCCTCACACGTGGAAGCTACTAGGGCTCATGGCCCGATTATATGATTATATAGATCGCCTGTGGAGTGAAAGATTAATAACTGGTGGTACCGATTCCCTCCCTGAGGATAAGCATGGGCACCGTAAGAGAGAAGGTGATCAAGAGGACGGCTTACAAGCTCGTCAAGCAATACCCCGATCTATGGACCGAAGACTTCGAGCACAACAAGATGGTACTATCTCAGATTGCCGAGATAAAATCCAAGATATATAGGAACAGGATAGCAGGCTATATAACGAGACTGAAGGTCCGAGAGAGAGAAGGGACACTTGTCTGATTCTGTAATCCCTAGATGAGATCTTTTTCGCTCGATTTCAACCTTTTCATAGCTATCCTTTTTGAGCCCGAGCCTAGGTCATTCATTGAGGGAAAATGAAGAGGATGCTCTATGAGGACTTAGAAACCGCAATAAAGGCAAGGGAAGCCAAGGTTTCCGTCCTAGGCCAGGGATACATAGGCCTACCCACGTCACTGCTGATCGCGAGGGCCGGATTCACAGTCTATGGATTCGATGTGAATGAAGAGTTGATAAGGGATCTCTCGAAGGGAAGTACCAAGCTGGAGGAGGAGAAGGGAATACCCGAGCTGCTAAGAGACCTGAAGGGACGCAACTACTTTCCCACAAACGACTTAGATGATCTATACGGATCGGACGTCGTGCTGATAGCCGTCCCAACACCAAAGGGTAGGAATGGGCCGGACTTGGGCATGCTCATATCGGCTTTGGAGACCGCCCTAGGTGTGGTCAGGAGGGGCGGACTCGTGGTAATAGAGAGCACTCTACCACCTAGAGCATTCCAAGATCTGATCCTTCCACTAGTGGAGAGTAGAGGGATGAGGGTCGGCACGGACATATACCTTGCTTACTGCCCCGAGAGAGCCTTGCCGGGGAAGCTGATCCAAGAACTCACCCAGAACTTTAGGATAATAGGAGCAGCTGATGAGAGATCCGGAAGGCTGGCCAAGATACTCTATGAGTCCTTCGTGGAGGGGAACATAGAGATAGTAGACCCACTCACTGCTGAAATGGTCAAACTCGTAGAGAATTCCTTCAGGGACGTGAACATAGCCTTCGCCAATGAGATAGCTAGGATGTGCGAGACTTTAGGGGTGGATGTCAGGAGGGTCAGGGAGCTGGCTAACAAGCATCCGAGGGTGAACATGCTTATCCCCGGTATAGGGGTTGGGGGCAGCTGTCTCACCAAGGACCCGTGGTTCCTCTACTGGATATCGAGGGAGAGAGGTTACACTCCCAACTTGATAAGGGAGTCCAGGAGGATAAACTCCGGGATGCCCTACCATTACGCCGAGGTCTTGGACGAACTGGTAAGGAGACTCAGGGGAGGAAGGGGAACTATAGCGGTATTGGGTCTCACTTACAAGGGCGATGTGCCGGACCCAAGGGAATCGCCAGTAGAGCCCTTGGTCAAGGAGCTCGTCAAAAGAGGCCATACCGTCAGGACGTATGATCCACTTATAGACTCCTCCTTCGGAGGAGAGAGGATATCTGATTTCCTAGAAGCAGTGAGGGGGGCTGATGTGCTGGCCTTCACGGCCGATCACTCCGAGTTCAAGATGCTGGATCTGAAGAAACTGAGGAGGGCTGTGGGAAAGGACGGTCCGGTCATACTCTTCGATGGACGACTTCTCTTCGATCCGGAAGAGGCAGAGGAGGCAGGTTTCCTGTATATTTCAGTGGGTAGGCCTTACAGCATTCTAGACAACTCCTTGGTGACGATCAAGGACTAGCTTTCATGAAGAGGAGGAGATGTAATCTAGGAGAAACGACGGGAGCGAGATTATCTTCATACCCCTGACCTTGTTCCTCCCCTCCAAGGCCTCGTATATCATGGAATAGCAGGCCACCTCCTCAATTACTATGTAATCCGCGTCCGCATCGCTTGCCGCGTCCACGAGCTTGCTTAGCCAATCGTCGAACTTTTCGGGCTCCGCTTGATGGATCAGGGTAGCGCCGCAGTCACAGCACACCCACTCGGGGACCTCCAGCACCCTAGCATTCTCGATCTCGTTCAATACCCTTCTAGAGGCTCCATCACCCCTGCAGGTAGGGACGAGGAAAATCCTATTCTTCTTTCCCTTAATAGACTTGGTCCTTATCTTACCGTCCTTAAGGGCTTGCTCGATCACTGAGGCTACGTCCTTCATACCTAGGTCCTTGAACATATTCGCACAAAGCGAGCATCCGGATACGACGCTCTTTGGAGAGAGTTCGCTGAGGAACTTCTTCAGCTCCTCTCTGGATTCTTCGGAGCTATCCCTCTCTCCGATTACATGTACGAGTCCCCCGCAGCAAGGCTCTCCAGTCCCTGCGGGGACTACCTTTCTTGTGATCCTCTTCAGGAGCCTGTTAGTGGCCAGAGCCACCTCAGGTACTGCATGCATCCAGCATCCACCGAAGAAAAGAAGCTCAGCTCCCTTTTGAGGCTGATAATCGGGGGGGAGCCAGACCCCCTTGGTCACCTTATCTCCAATGGGGCTACCTGTTCTCCTCCTCACATCCCTCATGTCAACTGTGACCAAGGGCACGTAGCCCATGTCTATGAGGGCAGACCTGGAACCGACTATGGCATCGAAGACGTCTATCCCAACAGGGCAAAAATCACTGCAGAGACCGCAGTTCATGCATGTGAATATATAGCTGAGGAACTCCTCAGTGAGCTCCATCTTACCCTGACTGAGCATATAGAGGAGCTTCACTCTGGCCCTCGGACCTTCCGTCTCTCTGAGGTCTTCCACGTGAAACATGGGACAGGGAATGTTGCAGGCCCCGCAGCCTATGCACCTTCCCAGATCCCTCACGAGTCGCTCCGGAAACTCCACTCCCAAGGGAGTTCACCTCTCAATGAGCTTCCCCGGGTTCATTATCCAGTTGGGATCCAGTGCCTCCTTCACCCTAGAAAGCACGCTAACGAAACCCTCATCCATGTCTCGTGTTATCCTGTTGATCCCTACCCCAGTTCCAAAGCCCACGGATCCTCCTAGTGAGATGGTCCTGCCTATGATATTCTGAGCAGCTTTCTCAGTCCTCTCAACCTCCTTCTCACTGGTGGGATCGTAGAGGAAAACTGCCATTACCCATCCAAGTGGAGGGTCGAATACAGTGACGACTGGCAGCTTCATCCTGGAGCCGGTTCTGTCTATCTCCTGTATCGCATCCCTAACCAGATGAGGATGAACTCTCATGCTCACCACCTTTATGGCCGACTCCCTTTTCTTCGCAACCTCGTAGAGATTCCTCCTCTCTATCCAGAGATCATCAGTTTTACTGGCGTCCACCTCCTCGTAAGGTATATCCATACTGTCCAATGCCCCTCCCAACCTGGCGCTCCACAGGTCCACGCATTCCTCCCTTCCAGCCATCTCCAAGTAGGAGATGGCCTCAGTCCCCCCCTCCTCTAGGACCTCTTTATAGTTGTGATAGACTTCGAAGCCCACTATATCCATTCTCTCCCTTTCCACAATGGTCTGGACGGTTATGGAATCGGACACATCGGCGAACTCGATCCTCAAGGCTCTCCTTCCCTCAGGCTTCATGGGCAGCCTCAAGTAAGCGGATGTTATTATACCAAGTGTTCCCTCCGACCCTGCGAGCAGTCCAAGGGTGTTCCACTTACTTGGGGGTCCAGGCTGCTCTATCATCAAGCTCTCCCCTGTAGGGAGGATGGTCTCCAGCCCTATCACTAGGTCTTTCATCGTCCCGTATTTTGCCGACAGGGGGGAGGCGGCATCCTCGGCCACCAGCCCACCTACTGTCGAGAATCCAGCTCCATCCGGGTTTATCGGCATAAATCTGTCGGGTAACTCCTTGTTTAGATCGAGTACCTTGACCCCTGCCTCGACCCTTATCAGTCCGCTGTACTCATCTTTATCTATCACTCTATCCATCATCTGCATGTCGATGACTATGCCTCCCTCAATGGGGAGAGGTCCACCTACGAGCGATGTGCCAGATCCTCTAGGAACCACAGGAACGCTATATTTGTTGGCCGTCTCAACTATGAAAGCAACATCCTCAATGTCAGACGGTCTGACGACAGCCGATGGGATGGCCTGAATCCCAGATGCGTCATATGAGTAGGCCGATCTGTCGAGATCCTCCAGAAGCACCTGCTTCTCGCCCAGCTGGGAGGCGATCTCCTCCACGGCCTTAACCGCGGGTTCCTCTGCCATATTTAACCCTGATACCCCGGAAGCGGGAAAATGTAATAACCTTTCGTAGAGCACTCTCAGCGGTGGGATCTAGTGCTCAGACTTCCACTCGATGGTCTCCACAGGGAATTAGGCGCCAAGTTCTTCGAATTCGCCGGATGGGAAATGCCCATGAAATACACGAGCTCGCTCAGGGAGAGTCTCGCGGTTAGGAACTCGGTGGGGATATTCGACGTATCACACATGGGCCGCTTCATTCTGAGAGGGGGGGATGCGGTTGACTTCCTTCAGCGGGCCACATCGAATGATATGAATGTCTCTAATGGCAGGAGCAGGTACACCCTGACGTTGAATCATGCGGGAGGGATAAGGGACGATAATGTTGCCTTCAAGCTAGCTGATGACTTCATCATCTTCGTTGTCAACGCGGCCAATAGGGAGAAGATATGGAATTGGTTCCAGAAGCTCCTATCCCAATGGGAGATGGATGTACAGCTGAGTGACGAGACCTTCAAAACGGCGATGATGGCTATCCAGGGGCCCAAGGCTAGGGATCTGGTTCATGGCGTTCTTGGAATGACCCTCAACCTGAGAAAGTTCAGTGTTCAGGAGCACGTTCACGAGGGCGCGAGGTTCGTGATCAGCAGAACGGGATATACGGGTGAGGACGGGTACGAGATCGTAACCTGGGACTTGCACTGGGCAGAATCCCTCTTTCGCAGACTTGTGGAGGCCGGCGCCTCTCCCTGTGGGCTGGTTGCCCGGGACATACTGAGGCTGGAGGCGGGCTTGGTTCTTTACGGCAATGATATAGATGAGAATACGAATCCGTTCGAGGCTCGCTTGGACTTCGCGATTAAGCTGGAGAAAGAGGATTTCATAGGAAGAGATGCGCTGGTCAGGATCAGGGAGGAAGGAATCAAGAGGCTGAGAGTCGGCCTGCTCAGCGAGACTAGGAACTCACCGAGGAGGGGGGACAGGATACTCAGGGATGGGAAGGAGGTGGGGTCGGTGACTAGCGGCACTTTCAGCCCCATCCTAGGTAGGGGGATAGGAATGGGATATGTGCGGCCCGATCTGGCCAAGGTGGGGGAGGAACTGACCATAGAGGGGATGAAGAAGTTCAAAGTAATGGTCTCCAAGATGCCCTTCTACGATGAAAGTAAGTACGGATGGAGGAGGTCTACCTGAGCCTCCCCAGCACCACGTGGCTGACCGTCTTGGCCAGCCTCCTCGTTTCGGCTATCTTCACAACGTCCCCTTCCTTGACATCAACGCAGGGAGGAAGATGTGCATGTATCTTGCTCCTCCTTCTCTCATACCTCTTGTACTTCGGCCTGTAGTGGAGGTACTCCACAAGTACGGTGGCCGTACCGGTCATCTTAGTGCTAATCACCCTTCCTACGAGCGTCTTGCCCCTGATGGCTATGCTGCCATGCCATGGGCACTTGTCATCGGAACACTCCCTCTCCGGAGGGATCACATCACCAATCAAGGCCTCTGAGAGCTTCCTCATATTCTCTTCACCCTTTCCTCAGGCCTTCCAACTATCTTGTCACCCAAGACGATGACTCGTTTACCACTGGGCAACCTAAATAAAAACAACCTCCCTACCTTGGGCACCCTGATATCGCCGCGCCCCGTCCTGATGGTGAGCATGTTCTTGGTCTCGTAAATAACCCTGCCCTTGATATCCATCTCAGAAATATTGGGTGACGACAATACTCTCACCTCCAGCCCTATCAGCTCGTGGTGGAGGAGGTTGGAGGGCCTTATGGGAGCTATATCTTGATACCCCTTTCCCTAAGTATGGTCAGGATCCTTGCTTTCTCCCTCCTCAACTCCCTGTTCAGGTGAACCTTCTCGGCCGCACCCATCAACCTTTTGGCCTCCAGCAGGAAGAACTCCCTCTCAACCTCTCTGAGACGCTCTATCAGCTCCTCGTTAGTCATTCCCCTGAGCTCCTCAACTTTCCTGCTCGGCATCTCCTCTCACCCCACCTCTGCCGATTCGCTGGCATCACCAGTCCCCGATGACTCGTCTGCCTCCCCGTCTCCCTCCTCTGGACCTGCCTGGTCCGGGGTAGTTTCAACCTCTGCGACCTCTACTCCCTCAACCGCCTCACCGGTCTCTTCAGCCGGGCCTAGCGCCTCTGCTAGCTCCTCTGGAACCTCTATCTCCACCCCACTCGACGAGAGCTCCTCCCTCTCCGACCTCATTCTCTGCCTTAATTCCTCTATCACATCCTCCTTGACCTTGACGGCGTCAGGGCTCTCAACATCGGGCCTAACGATCCTCACCCTAACTCCTATGACCCCCTGAGGCATGAGCACGTGCTTCACTGCATAGTCAACCTTCTCTACCTGATCCTGACCGCATCTGTATATTACACCCGCTCTGAATCTCTCCTCCCTGGCTCTCTGGCTTCCGAACTTGCCGGCCAGCTTTATCTCAACACCTTTGGCCCCCGCCATCATGACCCTTCTCAGGGCGGAGAAGGCCACTCTCTTGTGCCTCTCACCCCTAGCTATCCTCCTAGCTATGTACCCCGCCACTATTCTAGCGCTGAGGAACGGCTCGTCGACCTTCTTAGCCTGTATATAGGGGTTGGATATCCCTAGAGCCTCCTTGACCATCTCCCCTATCCTCTTGGAAGCTCTCCCACCTCTTCCTATGATGATTCCCGGTCGCTCCACGTACACGGTGATTATATCCCTGACTGGCGTCGACGAAATATCGACGCTGTGGAACCCCGCCTTCTCAGCAACTCTCTCCATCAGTTCATGCAAGGAGTATCGAATGATTCCCTCCTGAACGAACTTCTTATAGTTGGGTAGGGTCTTGGTCATGCTCATTCTTCCTCCTCCCTCTCCTCCAACACTATCTCGACGTGGACCAGCTGCTCTATCCGGGGAGTGGATCTCCCATAAGCCCTCGGGAATATCCTCTTGAGCTTCGTTCCCGTCTGAGCAGCTGCATGCTTCACGTATAGGTTGTCTGGGTCGAGATCCTTGTTTGTAGCATTGTGCTCGGCGCTCTTGAGGATCTTCTTCACAAGCTTAGCCGCCTTGACGGGATACCTGCCAGCCTTCCACCCGCTCAGCTCCCTCCTGTGAGGGACTCCCCTCTTGAACCTCCTGAAAGGAACGGCCCTCTTGAGGGTTATCACATCATCGAGTATCCGATAGGCCTCCGATAGTTTCTTGCCCCTTATAGCCCTCAAGAGTTCCACCGTTTCCTTGAACGACACCCTTAGATCTCTCCCTGAAGCCATTGCCTCTCGCTCGCCCTCGGCACTGTAAGAATATCCCCACGATGGCAACCTTCTTTACCTCCCTTCGGTTGGCTTAGATCGGGGGCGTTTATAAAAATGCTTGAGAGGCTGGATCTCGTAGCAGTCGATGTCGATGGTACAATAACGCATGAGGAGCCCCATCTCCATCTAGGAGCGGTGAGGGCGCTCAGATCTCTTGGGAAGAGGGTGCCTATAGCCTTGGTGACAGGGAATCCCTACCCGATAGCTTATGCTCTCTCCTCGTATCTCGGGCTCAGTCGAGTTCCCATGGGGGTAGCAGAGAACGGCGCGGTCATTTACCTCGGCGATGAGAAAAGGCTTATGGGAGACAATGAAGTCATGCGGGAGGTGAGGAGGTTCATAGAGGAGATCGGATACTCTGGCTATCTCTCGGAGGACTCGGAATTCAGGTACGTCGACGTGGCCCTGAGACTGGACGACCATCTGCAGGAGAGATTCTTGAGGGATCTGCTGAAGAGGGGATTGGAAGTTGACGTGACCACGAGTGGCTACGCCCTGCACGTGATGCCTAAGGGTGTCAACAAGGGAAAGGGTCTCCTGTCCCTGTGCGGTGAGCTGGGGGTGGACCCCAGGAACGTGGCCGCCATAGGAGATTCCTACAACGATCTAGACATGTTCTCAGTCGCTGGCCTCTCTATAGCCCTGCCTAACTCCCCGAAAGAGGTGAGGGAGGGCGCGGATGTGGTGGTGGGAGGCCCGGGCTACGGGTACAGCCTCCCTCTGGCGGTTAAAATCCTCAGGAGCTACCTTCCTTCCCCTTCTTCCCCCCGGTCCTTCGAGAGCTCTCCATCTTGAACCTCCAGAAGAGGTAGGCGCCCACTATTATGGGTGGCACGACTGCTAGCAGAATGAGCTGGGGGGGTATGAACGGCTCCGCCCTTTGCACTATCACCACCAGCGACTTCCCGTTCTCCTGCAGCTGAGGCACAAACTCCCACAAGGCATCGTTCCATATTATCACCTTGGGGGCGGGGTTCCCTCCTAGCACCGAGATCTTGAGGCTGGTGAAGTTCACCCAGAGATTGGCTGCTATGTCATCCGGAAGGGCGGAGGTCAGTGGGGTCAGGTCTATGTAGTAGTAGCCACTGGGGCTTCTCCTCAGCTCGAGAGGAAGGCTCTCCAACGTCAGATTATAGTTGACTATGATGGCACGGGTTACGGTCTGCACCTCCGTCCTGTAGGACAGATGGAGCGACTTGATCTTATCGCTCTTGGCGGTCACCGATGCTATGGAGACTACCCCGGTATAGTTGATGCGGGGAGTGGCGGCATACGTCACGTTGATGAAGTTCCACCTTATCCCGTAGAGAAGTAGGAACCCGCTACCGTAGAAGAAGCTCATCATTGTGTGGACTGTCGTGTTATCGAATAACCCGGCGGCCTCGGCTTTGGGGAAGAAGTCCCCCCTCACTGTGGGATCACCGGGTCTGGGAACGGCTATCATCGTGTAGACCCCTCTGGGACCGGCCTGCGTCATGTTTATGGTCACATTACCCCTGTAATTTATCCAGTCCAAGATGGGGGCCTTCAGGACGTTCGTGAAGTACCTGGTCTCTGGGGCGTGGATCACCCTGAAGACTCGGGCCTTCATGGTGGCCGACAGATCATCGTGAATGACTATCGTTACTTGAGGCATGGGCCTCGTGGCTCGCACGGGGAGAAGCACGATGCTGATCAAGAGAACCAAGGCCAGTAGAATCGCAGGAGCCTTTCTCATGCTGGACACCTTTCGTCAAACCGTTACGGTACCCTTTATTTAAATGAAGGTCCCGGCCCCTCCCTTGGTATGACAAATAGAAGGGGAATCCTCCTCTCGGTCTTCTATTCGGGCGAGGAGAAGTCAGCCGTGATGAAGTTCTATGATCCCGACAACGGAGAGATCTTTCTGATTAGAGATAACACGGGTCACAAACCGTATCTCCTGACCAATGCCCCGCCGGACTCTCTAGAGGAGGTGCTGTCGCCCTCCCTGGCGGCTAGGCTGTACAGGGTGACTAGGGTGAGGAAATTCGATGTGCTCAGGGACAGGGAGGTCGAACTGACCAAGGTGGAGGCCAAGGATCCGCTGGCCATAGGCGGTTCTTCCCGTAACATGAGGGAGGAGCTGACCAAGAGGGGATTCAACGTGTGGGAGGCCAAGATAAAGTACTATGATTGCTACGTTTACGACAGGGGCCTGATACCGGGATGCTCCTATCAGGTGGACGAATCGGGAGACGTGTCCAGACCCAAGAGGGAGGTCCCCGTCCCGCCCGAGTTCTCCCATCTGGACGACAAGGCCAAGGAGATACTGTCCTCCATGATTCCCCTCTTCGATGAGCCCTCTCCTCGCATGAAGAGCGTTGCCGTGGATATAGAGGTCCTCTCCACTATGGACAGAATGCCCGACCCTTCCAAGCCAGACAAGCCCGTGGCGGCAGTGGCGATGGTCGACAGCGATGGAATGAAAGAGATCCACGTCCTGGCCAGAGGAGGAGAGATTCCAGATGAGCTGCCCAGTGGAGCCAGGATCCTGAAGTACGAGAACGAGGGGAGGCTGATAAGATCGGTTCTGGATAGGATCTCACAGTATCCCTTGGTCTTTACCTATAACGGGGATAACTTCGACATGCCGTACCTAGCGAGGAGGGCAAGGGAGCTGGGGGTCAGGGACTGGCCGGTTAGGCTGGAGAGGGACAGGGCGCTGTTGGACACTGGCATGCACGTGGACCTCTACAAGCTGTTCAGCAACAAGTCCATCCAAGTCTACGTGTTCAACAACAGGTACCTAGGATACACGCTGGACGAGGTGGCAGAGGCCCTCCTAGGGGAGGGAAAGATAGAGCTCGGAACGAGGGACTTCTACTCGGTCGGCGTGAGAGAGCTAGCGGAATACTGCCTCCAGGACGCTGAGCTGACCTTCAAGTTGGGTAACATAGGGGACGGGGAGCTGATCCGGCTCCTCTTCCTGCTCTCTAGGATAAGCAAGATGTCCCTTGAGGAGGTGTCCAGGCAGGGGGTGTCCTCCTGGATCAGGAACATGATATTCTACGAGTACAGGAGGAGGAACTGGCTGATACCGGAGCAGAACGAGATAAAGGCCGTCAGGGGAGAGAGAACGTACTCCCAGGCGATAATAAAGGGGAAGAAATACATGGGGGCCATAGTCCTCGAGCCTGTTCCGGGAGTTCACTTCAACGTGGCGGTGATGGACTTCGCGAGCCTCTATCCCTCAATAATAGGCAGGTGGAAGGTAAGCTTCGAGACGATAAACTGTCCGCATGACGACTGCAGGGACAACAGGCCGGTGGAGGAGCTACCTCACTGGATATGCAGGAAGGGACTGGGCATAGTGCCCTACCTGATCCAGGCCCTGAGGGACGTTAGGGTGAGGAGGTACAAGAGGAGGGCTAGGGAGGAGAAGGATGAGCACATGAGGAGGTGGTTCGACACCGTTCAGAGGAGCCTCAAGGTATTTCTGAACGCCAGCTATGGGGTGTTCGGCTATGAGAACTTCCCACTCTACTCTCCACCGGCTGCTGAGACCATCACGGCCCTGGCAAGGAAGGCAATGCTCCTCTCCATAGAGGAAGCGAGGAAGATGGGGCTGGAGGTTATCTACGGAGATACCGACTCCCTGTTCATAAAGGGAGCCTCCAAGGAGGAGGTGGAGAGGCTCGAGGAGGCCGTGGAATCCAAACTCGGCATCGACTTGGAGCTGGAGAAGTGGTACAGGTACGTGGTCCTCTCTAAGCTGAAGAAGAACTACTTGGGCGTGACGGTGGACGGGGTCATAGATGTTAAGGGCCTGCTGGGTAAGAAGAGGAACATACCCTTGTTCGTAAAGAGGGCATTCGACGAGGTGCTAGAGATCCTCAGGGAGGTGGAAACCCCAGAGCAATTCGAGGAGGCCAAGAAGAGGGTGGCCGAGACCATAAGATCCTATGTGAAAAGACTGGAGGAGGGAGATTTCAGCCTCGAGGACCTCGCCTTCAGGACCATGCTCACCAGGAACCTGGACAGCTACAAGAAGACCACCCCCCAACACGTCAAGGTGGCCAGAATGCTGGAGAGCATGGGAAAGAGGGTTGTAGCGGGTCAGGTCATAAGGTACGTCAAGGTGAGGGGGAGGGACGGGGTGATGCCCCTCGAGCTAGCGAACAAGTCCCAGATAGATAAGGAGAAGTACCTCGAGATAATGAGGACAACCTTCGAACAGATACTCGACTCCTTGGACATGGACTTCGACGAAATAGTGAGGGGAAGGAGATCAACCAGCCTCGAGGAATTCTTTTAGCTTCTCCTTGACCTTTTTGCTCACCAAGGAGCCGTCTATTTTTCCCCTGACCTTTCTCATCACCTCTCCCATGACCATCCCGTAGGCCCTTTCTCCCCTCTCCCTCACCTTCCCGGCGAGCTCCCCTAAGACCTCATCGATGACTCGATCCAGCTCCTCTTGGGTCATGCGATGGGTCCTGACGTACTCCTCGGCGCTTGTGTACTCTCCCTTGGAGAGGGATCTTAGGACATCCGGCACCGCCTCCTTGGCCAGCAATCCCTTCCCCAGTAGCCTGACCACCTCCTCGAAATGCTCCTCCCTGAGGTTCTCGACCGGCTCTCCCTCCCTCCTGAGAGACCTTACCGTGGATACCAGCATGGATGCTAGGAACCTGGTGGAAACGCCGTAGCCGCTCAGCCTCTCGAAGATGGGCACCTTGCCCTCATCGAATAGCTCCCACGCCAGATCCTCCGTCAGGTCGTACCTGTCCACCAGCTCCCTGATCTGCTCCTCCGGCATCTTGGGAAGCTCACCCATGCGCTCCAAGATCGGCCCGACCTTCACCGGCATCACATCCGTCTCGGGGTACATCCTGGCGGAGCCGGGCATCGGCCTCATGAAGGCCGTGTTCCCGTCTGGGAGCGCCCTCCTAGTCTCGCTAGGTACCCCTCTCAGGGCCTGCTTCATCCTCTCCCTCACCGAGTCCAGCGCCAGCCTCGCGGCCTCCTCCTTCCCGATCACCAGCACGAAGGAATCTTCCTCCTCACAACTCAGCTTCCTCCTTATCTCATCAACCTCCTCCCGTCCTATTCCGTATCCCGGTAGCTCATCCCCGTGCAGGATTCCCTTGACCCCGCCGAACACCTTGGCGTAGTCAGCTAGCTCCGTTCCGAACCTCCTGCCCGGCTGGAGCTCCCTGCCCATTATGCCCGAAAATCCCCTCGCCCTCAGTCCGAACACCCTCTCTCCCTTGGACAGGGCTCTGGAAACAAGCTTGGAGCTGGAGGACGAGAGGACAGGGGTGAGGTCCAAAACGGGCGCATCCAGGTCCTCCTCCTTCACGCCTCTCCTCCTGAGCTCATCCCTTATCTCCAGCAGGCTGAGCTGTCTGAGGACCTCCCTCCTTATTATCTCCGGGATTAGATATAGGTCCTGAACCCCCTTTATCTCCTGTCTTGCCCCTCCATCTATCGACACGTTTATGTCCTGCCTTATGGTCCCCAGCCCCCTCTGGACCCTTCCAGTAGCTCTCAGTATCCTCCCCAGCTTAAGCGCCGCCTCCTTAGCCTGCTCCGGATCCCATATGTCGGGTTCGGTCGCCAGCTCCACCAGCGGTATCCCCAGCCTGTCCAACCTATACTTGGCCCTCTCCGGACTGCTCTCAACTATGTAGGCAGATTCCTCCTCCAGGCAGAGAGTGGCCATCCTGACCCTCCCCCATCGGGTCTCAACACCACTCCCCTCTCCGCCTAAGGCAACGAGGGCCGTCCTCTGGAATCCGGTCGTGTTGCTTCCATCGACCACTATCTTCCTCATCACGTGAACCTCGTCCACGGGCCTCATCCCCAGCATGAGGGCTATGACGAGGGAGATCTCCAGTGCCTCCTCGTTCATCGGGTGGGGAGGGGCCTCATCGGCCTCCACCTCGCAGGTGGTGTCGTGGTAGATCCCGTAGAGGAACTCCCTCCTCCTCAGGGACTCGAACCTGGCAGCCGGATCGACAGCACCCAGCTCGCTGTACGAAACACCCAGCCTCCTCCTTATCCACTCGTGGGGCTCGTCATCCCTCATGAGGGATGGACAGCCGCAGAACAGCTTGTGGGTGTCGAGCCTCTGGTGAATCTCCAGCCCCACCTTGAGACCCACGCCCCTGTAGTCCACATCCATGGGATCACCTCCAGCAAGGCGGGAACACGTTCAGCCCCAGGTGGGCCCCCAGCTCTCCGGCCAGGTTCCTCCCCATTATCTCCCTCACCCCCTCCATGTCCCCTGAGTGCCCCAGAGCGTACATCAGCTTTATCAGAGCGACCTCCGGGAGCATGTCACCGCCTGGAATGACCCCGGCAACCAGTAGGCGCCTTCCCGTCTCGTACACCTGAAGGTCGACCCTCCCGAAGAGGCACTGTGAGGTCATGACCACGGGTACTCCACTGTCTACTATGGATCCGATGATCGGGATGAGGTAGCGGGGCACATGCCCAAGGCCCGTTCCAGCTATCACCAGCCCCCTGAACCTCTCTCCGGCATACCTAAGCAAGTGCTCCGGCATTCCCGGCCACACGTGAATCAGGGCCACGTTCGGTTCCAGCCTGTCGTCCAGCTCCACCTGGCTCCTGCCCTCCCTCCTGGGATTGAATCTGTCTGACATGATCTCTATGCGATCCCGGGTCACTCTGGCCAGGGGAGGCTCATTGACCGGCTGAAAGGCATCCCTCCTGGATGTGTGGAGCTTCCTGGCCCTCACACCTCTCAACACGAAGGCGTAGTCGTCATGTGGGCTCCCGTGCATGACTATGACCGACTCGGCCACCGGCCCTTGGGCCGCGACCCTGGCTGCCGCTATCAGGTTGAGGACCGCATCCGTCGACGGCCTGTCTATGGACCTCTGCGAGCCCACAAGGACCACCGGCTTGTCTAGGTTACGCAGCATGAAGGCCAGGGCTGCCGCGGTGAAGTGCATCGTGTCCGTCCCGTGGGCCACTATGACTCCCTCCGCCCCTCCCCTGAGCTGGTCGTGAACCGCCCTCGCTATCCTCCTCCAGTGCTCCGGAGTCAGGTTCTCGCTGAATTCGGCGAACAGGGGGACGTACTCGATATTGGCTATCTCAGCCAGCTCGGGCACTATGTCAAGAAGCTCCTCCGGCCTCTCGTGGGATATCACGGCGCCCGTGGAGTAGTCCACCCTGGAGGTTATAGTCCCCCCGGTCACCACCAGGGGCACGCGGGGGAGGTCCTCCCTGAACCTGATGGAGGGTATCTCCACCCTTCTCGCCGGCCTTCCCTTGCTCACAAGCTCAATCCTGGCTCCCTTTATGTTGATTCCCACGTTATACCCGTTATCCAGCTTCAGGACGATGTGCTCATCATCGAATATCTCCGGTCTGGGTATGACTATGCCCTCGTAGATCCTGTCGCCCTTGACGACCCTCACCCTGTCGTAATCCTCTACGCCCAAGGATGACAGGATACGACCCGCCCTTCCCCTGTAATGGAGCGTCATCGACCGATCCAGCGCCTCTAAGTAAAAAAGGTTGGATGGGCGATTCAGTCCATCACCGGTCTGAACTTGTATGAGTAGGCTATCAGGCCGGATTCGCCGCTCACGCGGGTCTTCCTGAGCACCATCTCCACTTCCATCCCTTCCCTCACCTCGTCGGGATGCACGTCCGTCAGCTGGGAGAAAATCCTCGTCCCATCTTCCAGCTCTATCAAGGCAACTACGTAAGGTGTGTAGTACTCGTAACCCCTGGGAGCGTTCCAAATGACTGAGTAATTGACCACCTTGCCCCTCCTAGGTAGGTTAATCCTCTCGATGTTCTTCGACCCGCATACCGGGCAGACCATCTCGTCCGGCAGGGTCGTGTGGCCACAGTCTCTGCACTTTCCCCCCTCCAGCCTGTACCTGGCTGGAAGTTCCCTCCAGTGAGCGGGAACACTCTGCCAGTATGCCCACATGATCTCATCACACCCCCCTGACTAGGTGAACCACGGAGTTGGCTCCCAAGCCCCCGACGCTCAGGAGGAGCGCGCTCCTGGCCCCTGGCACCTGCCATCCCTCAGCCCTCCCCGTCAACTGAAGGAAGGCTTCCGCCGCCTGGTACACTCCGGTGGCTCCGATGGGATTTCCCCTCGCCTTGAGCCCTCCCTCTGGATTGACAGGGCTGGACCCATTCCTCCTTGCCTCCTCACTGCTGAAGAATTGTGCTGCCTCTCCTCTCCCCGCGAGCCCCAGCTCCTCCGCCTCCACGTACCCCATCACGCTTGAGTAGTCGTGTATCGCGTAGAAATCTGGCTTGAAGTCGGGAGACTCGCTCAGAGCCCTCTTGAAGGCAGCCCTGACGGACGGAAGCTGGGTGAGGTCCTCCCTCCTGTAGGCCGAGATCGTGTCGGTGGCCTGGCCGGAACCGACTATCTCGACGCTGAACTCCCTGCCAGCCTCCCTCGACAGGACCACGGCGGCGGCGCCATCGCTCAGAGGAGCTAGATCGAGCATCTTTATGGGTTCCGCTATCACAGGAGAGGCCTCGTAGCTCTTTGGCTTCAACTTAAATCTGAGCTGCGCGTGAGGGGTGGTGGAGGCATTCTCGTGCATGAGCACGGGTAGGTGGGAGAACTCCTCCCTGGGGACATCGTACTTCCTCATGTAGGCCCTCATCATCAGGGCGTGGATGGAGTCCAGCGTTCCGCCAGGGAAGGCCTCGTACTCCGAGTCTATGAACGTAGACAGGGCGGCGGTCGAATCCTCAAGAGCGGTGTAGTCGGTCATCTTCTCCACTCCCACCACCATGACCCTGTCAGCCATTCTCCCGGAGATCAACGACCTCGCCATCAGGAGTGCAGCTCCTCCTGAGGCTCCTGCTGCCTCCACCTTCACAGCCGGGGTCCCTGTCATCCCCAGATGCGTGGTGACGTAGGATGCCAGGTTCTCCTGCCCGTTGATCACCCCGGAGAGGGCATTCGCCACGACCACGTAGTCGACCTCCTCAACGGAAGCATCCTCCATGGCCGACAGCGCGGCCTCGGCCGCCAGGTGCCTGAGGGACCTGTTCCAGTGATTCCCGACCTTGGTCAGGCCGGCCCCAACTATATACACCATGGCATCACCCCCTCAGTAGGCGCTGAAATCGTGGAGCATGCGGATCATCCTCCTGTACCTGGCGTAGGTCGTGTAATCAACGTACTCCTTGCGCGATACGTAGTCCAGTGTCTTGGGGGCCAGTCCCTGCACCTCCTCTATGCCATCCCCGACCTCTATGTGGAAGGCGTCGCTTCCAGCCCCAGATCCGAATGAGACGACCAGTATCCTCTGCCCGGGCTTCGCCTGATCCAGAACCGCGGCCAGCCCCACCAGGGCCGACCCGCTGTAGGTGTTCCCAATGTAGGGAGTTATGAGACCCGGCTTTAACTTATCCGGAGTGAACCCCAGCCTTGTCCCCACCCTCAGGGGGTACTTCCCATTGGGCTGGTGGAAAACCGCGTAGTCGTAGTCCTCCGGCCCGGTCCCCATCAGGCTCATGAGCTCCCTGGCGGCAGTCACTATGTGCTTGAAGTAGGCCGGTTCCCCCGTGAAGGCCCTAGTGTGGGCGGGATACCTCTCATGTTGCCTCCTCCAGAAGTCTGGCGTATCTGTCACGTGGGAGAGAGATGCCTCTATGATAGCTACCGACCTCTCAGCCGGCCCTATAATGTAGGCGGCTCCTCCCGCTGCTGCAGTGTACTCTAAGGCATCTCCAGGAGCTCCTTGGGCTGTATCAGCCCCTACTGCCAGCCCATATTCTATCATGCCCGAGCCGACTAGGCCGATGACCGACTGCATCGCCTCCGTCCCGGCCTTGCAGGCGAACTCGTAGTCCGCTCCCGTGGTGAGCCTGCCATTGCCCCCAGCACCTAGGGCGTCTATCAGCATGGTGGCGGTGGTCTTGACCGCGTAGGGCTTAGACTCCGTTCCAACGTAGACGGCCCTCAGCAATGACGCGTCCAGGCGCGCCCGCTTTAGGGCGTTCACGGAGGCCTCGTAGGCGATGGTGAAGGTATCCTCATCTATCCCGGGCACGCTCTTCTCCTCGACCATTATTCCCGCGGCGTACCTGTTCCAATCCCTTCCCCATCCCCTGGCGAGTTCCTCCGACTTTATGCGCCACTTGGGTACGTAAACCCCCCAGCCAACAATTCCAACCTTCCTATCAGCTCTCATACAACCACCTTCCAGCCTGCCGAAGTGGCATAGCTGGGCCAAACGTGGTCTATAGCTTTAACCGGGCATCCGCATCCATCAAATATTAAAAGTTAGTATGTTACGAACTGGAAATAAACAAGAATTATATAAACGAGGGTTTGAAGGGCTCGGTGTGAATCTTGGTCATGGTCGATGAGCCATTCATTAACCGTCGTAGGTCCCATGGTAAAAACAGGGGGCGATCACGGGGGTCCAGCCCTGTACACTCTCTCCACCGCCTTGAGCAGGGCCAGCCCTATGACATCAATAGACACTATAGACCCCACCAGTATGTAAACGAAGGTGATCAGGAAGGGCTGGTCGAACAGCTGGTAGAGGTACGCGGACACTATGAGGGAGACTGTGAAG
Source organism: Thermoproteota archaeon (assembly GCA_027078475.1). Classification (GTDB taxonomy): domain Archaea; phylum Korarchaeota; class Korarchaeia; order Korarchaeales; family Korarchaeaceae; genus Korarchaeum. Next base: position 14,174 of record JALWYH010000029.1, on the reverse strand, counting down.
GGCATCTGACCCAGTGCCAGTATCCGCCTGCTCTTGAGCTTCCAAGCAAGTGTGGTGGCGATCAGATTCGCTAGGGAGCCCCCGACCGCGTCAACTATGCCGAATGGTCCGAGCATGTTGGCGATGAAGCATCCCAAGGCGGTTCCTAGGACGGCCGGTGGACCCATCACTACAGATAGAGCCAGGAGGGCATCGGCCACTCTCACCTGTACCGCGTAGAACGATATGGGAGCGAGAAGGAGTGTTAGAGCCGCGTAGGCTGCCGCCATCACCGCCAGCATGGCCACATCCCTGCTCAAACTCCTCATTCGATCACCCCTGTGGCGGGCTGCCGCACCTATTTAAGCACCTTCCCGGTCTCCATGTACCACAGGTAGAGATCCAGCTCTCCGAGACTCAGGCCGGTGGCCTCGGCGATCTTCTCAAGTATCCTCTCTATTTCTACATACCTCCTTCTAGTCAAGCTCCTCGGCCTCTCCACTATCCCGTGCCTGACCAGCACATCCACTATATGATAGTCTATTATGGCCACGTTCCTGTAGCCTATGTTCCTGAGGAAGTGGCTGGCCTCCTTGTATCCCAGCCCTCTTACATTCCTCACCAACCATTCCCTGAGGGTCCTCTCATCTCTGAAGTTCTTGAGGATCTCCCTCAAGTGGGGGATGAGCTTCCTAGCCTCGACTATGTACTCGGCTCTGGCTCTGGGGAAGCGATGACCCAGCTCCCTGAGCCTCTTCTCCAGCTCATCCCTCGGGAGGTGGATGAGCCCATCGTCCAGGGATCTCTGTATCCTGATTCCCCCCTCTGCGCTGTAGTTCGCGGTCAGCAGGCAGAAGGCCAGCTCTTTGAATATCTCTTCATTACTCCCCTTTCCCACTTCCTCGAATTCCCTCATCCTTCTCCTGATGACGTCGGAGATCTCGCTTCTCTTTAGCTCATTCACCTTCCTTATCAGATCTTCCATCCCCATGATTCTCCCCCAGTCTGTAGGTTACCACGGCGCCATCCTCGAACTCCTCTATCTCCACGGTCTTGGCCTCGATGCCGGAGTCCCGCAGCGCGAGCCTGAAATCCTCAAAGTAATCATAGAAGCCACACGTCCTGCAGAAATTGCCCGTGAACTCCACTCTCAGCTCATCCCCTCTGAGTTCCAGAACGGTTGCCTTGGCCTCCGGATCCCTGAGGGAATTGAATCTGCTCACAGCATCGTCGACCGCCTTTCTAAGGTCCTCTCCTGCTGCCTTGAAGCTGAACCTCCAGAGACCATGCTTGGAGCACAGTATTCTGACCTCAAAATCCCCCCTCGGCCTGCTGAAGGTGGTTCCCGGCTCATCGCCCAGCAGGTACTTCCTGACGCGACTCTCCCGGTCGACTATCTCTATCCAGACTATCCTCGAGCCGTTCCCCATCTCGTGGGGTACCACCCCCACCTCCACGTATATCCTGCCGTCCTCCTCGAATATGCTCGGCTCGTGCTCGCTGGCTCCCTCATCCTCCCTTCCCCTGTACCTCATGGGCGTCATGGATCTCCCGTGGCAAGATGGCGGCCCCTCTCCCCAGAAGGACTCCACCACCCTGCCGCAGACATCGCACCTGTAGAAGGCACTCTCCCCCTGCATCGTCCTCCTTGGTTAGGGGGGCAAATAAAGGTTAGGAGGGGTCGACCGCCACCCTGAAGGGCGAGGAGTCCTCGAGCCTTCTCATCCCCCTGATGACGAACCTGAGGGCATAGAGCATCACCGGAATGCCCACCAGCAGGAAGATGCCCGGATCAAGTAGCAGCAGAAAGTCGTAGGTGCCGTGGAGCAGAGCGGGGTAGATCAGCCCCTTGACGAGTCCCTCTCTGTAGCCCATCATCTTGGCCCTTCCCAGGTAGATCCCCATCACTGCTCCATCCAAGGCGTGGCTCGGGACCGCCAGCAAGGCCCTGGCTATCCCCACTGATATTCCTCCCTCCAGGACGTAGAACACGTTCTCCAGAGTGGCGAATCCTAGGGAGGAGGACACCGAGTAGACAACCCCGTCGAACGGCTCGTTGAACTCGCTCGATCTGTAGGCCATCAGTATCACGACCAGGTACTTCACCAGCTCCTCCGGTAGTCCCACACCGGCGTAGGCCACGTAAGCCAGCTGGGGGATGTTTCTAATCCCGGTTAGGGAGGGGTCCCCTATCAGGAGGTCCTCCAGTACAACCGCCGGGAATATGGATGCCGCACCGGCTACGAACACCTTGCCCACGAGGGACAGGGACTCCCTCTCGTAGCGATCCTTGAGGTAGAAGACCATTAGCAGGAAGAGTCCGGGGGCCAAGGCCAGAGCCAGCAGGAGAAGGATGAAGAGCATGCTACCACTCTCGCGGGGGTCGGGACTCGGCAAATTCATCACGGCTCAGCCGGTTGATCCCACCTCATCCCCCAGGCGCAGGCAGCAAGCCAACTAATAAACTAGACTAGGCCCATTCGTCCAGCAATGATCCATCAAAACAGGGAAAGGGGAGTAAAGGAGGAGAGAGATCATCCCCCGCTCTTACTCTCGGCCTTCACCTTGGCGGGAAGGGCCTCGGCCGGCTTGTGAGGCTTGTAACCGAACTTCCTCTTTATGATGAGCCTCTTCAGGAGCTGTATCCCCTGAGCCGGATCCACCCCTCTGGGACATACGTCCGAGCAGGAAGCAGCGAAGTGGCAGCGCCAGCATCCATGCTCGGTGTCCACCACTGCTATCCTGACGTCCAACCCGTCGTCCCTAGTATCGACCATGTACCTGTAGGCTTGGGCCAAGGCTTGGGGACCGAGGTATTCGTAATCAGTTGCGGCAGTGGGGCACGCTGAGAGGCAGGCTCCACACTTTATGCAATCGGTGAACTGATAGTACCTGGCGTACTCGTCCACCGTCTGCTTGTAGGGTCCAGTCGGGTTGTTAAGCTCGACCTCATCGCTCCTTATTATCCACGGCTTCACGGATTTGTGCTTCTCGAAGAAGTGGGTGAAGTCGGCTGCCAGATCCCTCTCCACCGGGAAGTTGTCCAGCGGCCTGAGCTCAACCACATCGCCGTCACCTGCGGCCTCCAGAACCCTCGTCTGACATGCGAGCATCTGCTTCCCGTTTATCATCATGGCGCAGGATCCGCACAGGCCCATCCTGCAGGAATACCTGACCCCCAAGGTGGGATCCATCTCTCCCTTTATGGTAAGCAGGGCATCCAGTACAGTCATTCCCTTCGATACCTCAAGCTCGTGCTCTTCCCAGTGAGGAGCATAATCCTTCTTCGGGTTGTACTTGTATATCCTGAACTTCACCTTCTTGACCGGCTTCCACAGCTCTTCTGAAGCCCTAACCGTCTCCTCCAGAACCTCGGGCGGAAGGACATAGTCCTTAGCCTCTTCAGATGCCATACAATCACCTCCTCATGCTCACGCGAGTCCTAGGGCCACCATCAGTACCTGCAGTCCCACGGCGTAGGTCACGACGCCCACTATGAGGATCGCCCATCCTATCCACTTGGTCCAGCACCTATCGGGGACCATCTCTATCAGGATGACTCTGACACCGTTGAAGGCGTGGTAGAGTAGCGCGGCCAGGAATATGGCCATGTTCCCGAGATAGAGCGCCGTGTTCGACTTTATCAGGGGACCTATCGCCGGGTCATTGTTGGCCAGCAGGTGTATCAGACCCGTTATCGCTATCAGGATGGCGGTTATATAATGGAGAAACATTACAGTTGACTCCCTCATGAGATCACCCCATCATAGACTGGACGACAAGCGCGTAGTACGCCCAGATGGCGGCAAGCACTATGAAGAGGACTAGGGCGAAGACTACCAGGTACCTCTGCACTCCCTCTATCGACACTGGCCTCTGAGACGGTTTCTTGATTAGCAGCGGCTTGCCTATAGCCAGACCCAGCTCGGCAAGTATGAGCCTTATCCCATTGGCTACGTGGAAAGTGACCACAACGCCTAGGAGGGCGTCCCACCACAGGCCGGGGTGCCACCCGGTGCTGTAGAAGTGAGCTAGTATGAAGAGCACTATGAGGATGCCAGTTATCCTGTGAGCTGCGTAGAGCCACCTCTCTATGGTGTAGGCCCTGACCTTGAACCAGCCTGAGATTCCCCTCATATTCCTCGCGTAATACTCCCTATACCCACTCTCAGCCTCCATAACCACCACCTCAATACTTCCTCTCGGTGGGAGGCCACTTGGTTATCACAACCGGCAGGTAGCTGAACTGGGGTTCGCCATCAGCTCCCCTTGTCACTAAGGTGTGCTTGAGCCAGTTCTCATCATCCCTCTTCGGGTAGTCCAATCTAGTGTGTGCTCCTCTCGTCTCCGTTCTGTTGAGCGCGGACGTGGCCACCACGTAGGCTATCTCCAGCATGGCATCCAGCTCGAGGACGTGAACCAGGTTTATGTTGTACTCCCTATCCTTGTCGGCCACGTGACCCTCTCCAAACCTCTGCCTCAGTTCCTTAAGCTTCCTTATGGCCTCCTTTAGACCCTTCTCATCCCTGAACACGTACACGTGCTTGCCCATGGTGTCCTGCATCTCCCTCCTGATGTGGTACGGGTTCTCCCCGGTGGATCCCCTGAGCAGACGGTCGTATATCCTCTTCTCCTCTCCATTCACCACGTCCATCGGGGCATCTCTCAGGCTGGCCTTCATGGCGTAATCCGCTGCCTGCCTCCCCGTGAGCATCCCGTAGACTAGACAGTCCGATGATGAATTGGTCCCGAGCCTGTTGGCCCCGTGGAGACTGACGCAGGCGACCTCTCCAGCCGCCCACAGTCCCTTAGCCGGGGTCGCACCGTATATATTAGTGTGCACTCCTCCCATGCTGTAATGAGCCACCGGCCTGACAGGCATCGGCTCCTTGACCGGATCGACGCCGGCGAACCTTATGGCGATCTCCCTTATGTGAGGCAGTCTCTCATTTATCTTACTCTCTCCAAGGTGCCTCAGATCTAGGAGAACATAGTCCAGCCCACCAGGACCCTTGAAACCTCTTCCCTCAAGTATCTCCGTCATCTCGGCCTTAGATACGACGTCTCTTGGGGCCAGCTCCATCCTCTCCGGAGCGTACTTCTTCATGAACCTCTCTCCCTTATTGTTGATGAGATAGCCTCCCTCGCCCCTAGCAGCTTCCGATATCAATATGCCCGAGGGAACCAAGCCCGTGGGGTGGAACTGGAAGAACTCCATGTCCTTCAATGGTAGACCAGCTCTGTAAGCCATGGCCATCCCATCGGCCGTGGATGAATGAGAGTAGGTCGTGAATGGGTACAGCCTCCCGGCGCCACCGGTCGCCAGAACCCCGGCCTTTGCCTTGAACAGGTAGAAATCCCCGGTCTTGAGCTCTATGGCCGTGACTCCCCTGAACTCCTCCCCCTCCATAATGAGGGAAGTCACGTAGAACTCGTGGTAGAACTTTATGTTATCGTACTTCAGTGACGTGTCATAGAGGGTCTGCATGGCGTAGAGGCCCGTCTTATCAGCCGCGAAGCAAGCCCTCGGGAAGCTATGTCCACCGAACTTTCTCTGGGCTATCCTCCCATCGGGCCTCCTCGCCCAAGGCATGCCCCAGTGATCCAGCTGATATATCTCTTGGGGTGCCAGTCTCACGAACAACTCCACGGCGTCTTGGTCAGCCAGCCATGCCGCTCCCTTTATGGTATCGTAAGCGTGGAGATCATAGCTATCACCCTCATCGTGATACAGGGCTGCGCCGGTGCCGCCCGCATATGCGACGGAGTGAGACCTCATCGCGTGTACCTTGGTCAACACGGCTATGTCCAGTTTACCTTCGCTCCTCCTGGCGGCTTCAATAGCAGCTCTGAGACCGGCTAAGCCCGATCCGATAATAACCACATCCGTAGTCACTATCTCGGCCAAAATAATTACCTCCCTTCCTCAAGGGACCTCCTAGAGGGAACGGGTCAATAAGATAAATGTTCCTCACGCTTATTCCATATATAAGACTTAGACAACTCATAATATATGAACAAACATGTAACAAGACAATAGCTATATATAAGTGAACATCACAGGTTAAATGACAGCAATTTTATTTATTTTTAGGGAGCCCAGTGAGCGAGGTCTCTCTTGAGGAAGGGTGTGTTTCTATGGTGGTGCTGATCTCTAGCATTCTTTCAGGCGCTCAAGGCCTCCTCCAAGCATCGTTTAATCAAATTACACAGCTCTGGATCCTGGCGGGATTGACAGCCATGTTCATAATCGGGCTGATCATATACGTCTGCTACTCCAAGAGTCTGGGAATACCGGAGGGTGAGGAGAGATGACCGAGGTCAGCAGGAGGGACTTCATAAAGGGAGGTCTGGTGGTCTCCATAGCGCTGGCGGCCGCTGCTGCCGGTGCACCCCTAGTCCAGTACCTCACTTCCGAGAGGGTGGTCGTTGGAAAGGTTAGCGGGGGTGAGAAGAGCAAGCTCCCCATGAAGATCGCGAACAAGAAGGACCTCAAGCCCGACTCCCAGATCCAATTCATGATGCCCATCAACCCAGACGGCAGCAGGGGGCAGCATCCTTCCATACTGATCAGGCTCAGGCCCGAGCTGGCCCAGAAGGCGGGGACTGAGTTCAAGGCCTTCAGTGCTATATGTACTCATCTGGGGTGCATAGTCCATTTGGAGCCGAAGGACGATATATACTGCCCCTGCCATGCGGGCTACTTCGATCCCGTAACGGGTGATGTGCTGGCCGGACCGCCTAAGAAGCCACTTCCGGAGATAAAGTTGAAGATAGATGAGAACGGCGACATATACGCGGTAGGGTGGAAATGATGACCGGGCGCATTAAGGGGGAGAAGAGCTGCCTCTCTTGGTTGGTCGACTGGTTTATAGACAGGTTAGGGATGGAGGAATTCACCTCCACCATGGTCTGGAGGCACACGCTCCATCCAGTCTACAGCCTCGGCGGCTTGACGACCCTCATGTTCGTGATACAGGCCATCACGGGTCTCATGCTCCTTATGTTCTACGTTCCCGTCTTTGGAGAGACCAACATGGCCTACGATAGCGTGCTCAGAATAAGCGAGGAGGTAGCTTATGGTTCTATAATAAGAGGACTCCACTTCTACGGAGCCAATCTGATGGTGCTGATAGCGGTCCTTCATTTCCTGAGAGTCTACTTCATGGGAAGCTACAAGAGGCCCCACGAGGTCACCTACATAGTGGGGATATTGACCGGCCTCACCGCCATAGTGGCTGGCGTGACCGGTTACTCCCTCAGGATGGATCACGTGGCTGGAGAGGCCATAAGAATAGGCAACACATTGATCACGGGAATGCCGGGCGGCAAGACGCTGGCCCAGATAATATATGGGACTGGGACCTTCGACGAGATAGTCGGGAGGTACTTGGCATACCACATAACACTAGCTGGACTGATCCTGTTGCTCATGCTAGTTCACTTCTTCTCCATACACCAGCATCATGTGTCCCCTCCCTACGATGGATCGGATCCCGAGCCGGCGGTACCCTTCTTCCCCAACCACATCCTCACAGAAGCTGCGGCCGCATTCGTTGTCATAGGCGCTCTGATAGTGGTGGCGGCTGTCTTCCCTGCCGAACTGGGCAAGAAGTTCCTGCCCACCAAGGAGCTACCAGTTGGACAGCCCGAGTGGTACCTCATGGCTGTGTACGCTGGCATAAAGACGGGAGTGGACCCGGTATTCGCTGGAATGGTCGTTCCTGGTATCCTGCTCCTGATATTCGTCCTCATGCCTTGGATAGACCCTGCTTACAGCAGGCATCCCAGGAACAGGAGGATAGCCACCATATACGGGGCCATAATGGTCGGCGAGTTCATAGCATTCACGATCTACGGCATGCTCACCCCCGGGGAGCAGATACCCTTGATCAACGCGCTGACTGTCGCCTTCGTGGTGGCCCTGATTACGGGAATCCCCGCAGCCAGGTACACCTCCAAACCGGTTCCTCCTGTCAGGAGGAAGCCTGTGAAGAGGGTAAGGCACACTCCCTTGGTGCTGGAGTGGGGCAAGTACATATTCGTCCTACTACTGCTGGTTCAGCTGGTAACCACAGTCCTCGGCATACAGGCGCACCTGCAGGGAACTTACAACTTGGCGGGATTCTACTTTGGGCTCTCAATAATCGCCTTCGGATGGGCCTTCTTCACTGCCAAGGTTATCCTGCTGGACGCTAAGTACATAACGAGACCGGTGACCTCTTCATAACTTAACTTTTTCTCCCGTTCCCCGATCCATCGACGTTAGCCCACAAACCCTTTTTACCTTAGGACCTCACCACCTGTCGATGAACAGAGATAGCCTCGTGATAGTCGGAGTAGTGCTGATAACTCTCATCGTTCTCGGATCTGCCTACATGGCTGTCTCCAGGGGAGTGGCTCCTTCCCTGTTAGAGAAGCGAGGCTCGGGAGGCTCACAGCACCAGAAGACCGGCGCATCCAAGACCACGTCTGGGAAACCAGCTGGTGGCTCCGGTGGAAAGACCACGACTAGGAGGACAACTACTATGAAGGCGCCTTTCGACTTCAAGAGCCTCTTCATGAAGAAAACGGAGTTCTCCATAACTTACGACTTCTACCAGGACAGGAAAAAGAAGGGAAGTGGATCCCTCTACGTTAAGGGGGTTAGCAAGAGGAGGGTCGACTTCAAGTTCGCCCAAGGCCAGACGATCATGATAACAAAGGGAGATCTCAATATATACTGCTTCAAACAGGCCCAGAGCCAGTGGCAATGCTTTCAATCCACCAACAAGGAGGCCATTGAGAGGAGATTCGGCGGGAGCGGGAAGTCTGGTGATCCTGTCGAGAAAGGTCAGCAGGAATTCACCAGTCCCGTTTACAATGGCACTAGGACCTACGCCGGCAAGATGTGTTACTGCTACTACGTGACCAAGAGTAAGAAGGTCACGGTCAATGGTGTGGATAAGCTGGGTACCGCCTGGATGGAGATCTGCGTCACGAGGGACGGGATACCAGCATACTATCTCTTCCTCTGGAAATCCAAGGATGGAAAGAGCACCGTGAGGACGGAGATGATAGCGAGGACCATATCGTACAGCGTTCCGGATAGTGTCTTCAATCCACCGGTGGAGCCAAGGCCACTTCCCTGAAAGAATAAACCATTTTTCATAATATATTTTAACGCCCTAGTTCTAGATACATCTTCACCGCAGGCCCATTTCATGGTAATATTTAACTAGCTAGAGGATCCTGAATTAACGGGGGGTGAAAAGATGACCGGCCTGAAGCTGTCTCCAGATTTCGAGCACGTGTATAACGCAATAATGACCGAGTTGAGGGGTTACATACACGGATCTGAGTGCCACATGGATAAGATAAGGGAATGGATCTCCTCCCTTCCTCCAGAGGGAGTCAACTCCCTCCTAGAGCAGCTCAAGAGGAATCTGGAGACTTGGAGGCATATAGGGTCCATAACCGAAGATCAGTATGAGAGGGCCCTGAAGAAGCTCGAGGAGATAAGAAAGCTGGCCAGGTGAGGGCCTTCTCCCCTCTCCTTCCACACGTCACCGACCGGTGATGGGTGTTCTAAATTTTTATGTTAGAGGAGCAAGTCCCCGATACGTGGACTTCAAGCTGGTCATCGTGACTGGAGGTGTCATAAGCGGACTGGGTAAGGGAGTGATAGCGGCCTCCATCGGGAAGCTGCTCCAGTCTAGGGGTCTCTCTGTGTCCATGATAAAGATCGATCCATACCTGAACCCCGATCCAGGAACCCTTAATCCCGTGGAGCACGGAGAGGTGTTCGTGACGGAGGAGGTCTGGCACTTCAAGCCGGGTAGAGGTGTTGAGTTCAAGATAGCCGAGATAGATGAGGACTTCGGCCACTACGAGAGGTTCCTCGATGTGAACATGCATCCATCCAGCAACATCACCAGCGGCCAGATTATGCTGAGCGTGATCCTAGGGGAGAGGAAGGGGAAGTACCTCGGACAGACCATAAGGCTGATCCCTCACGTAACTCAAGCGATAAAGGAGAGGATCTATGGAGTGGCCGAGAGAGAAAGACCAGATGTGCTGATAGTGGAGCTCGGAGGAACGGTCGGCGACTATGAGGCAATGGCCTTCGTGGAGGCCCTCAGGCAGCTCAGGCTGGAAGTGGGGAGCCATAACTCGGTCCACATACACGTTACATATGTGCCGTTCGTTGAGACCGTGGGGGAGTTCAAGACGAAGCCGGCACAGCTCTTCTTCAGGGAGGTGCTCGCGGCAGGCCTGCCGCCGGACTTCGTCATAGCTAGGACCCAGTCCTCCCTACCCGACGGGGTCAGGGCTAAGCTCGCGCTCTATGCAAGCGTGCCAGCGGACGCGGTCTTCGAGGATCCCGATCTGGATGTGATATATGAGCTGCCAATCTATCTGGAGGAGAGGGGGCTAGGCAGGAAGCTAGAGGAGAAGCTCGGCATAAAGGGCGAGCCCGACATGGGGGGGTGGAGAGAGATAGTGCGGAGATTCAGAAGGGGAGAGCCTAGGAAGGTGGCGATGGTGGGGAAGTACTGGAGGATGGCTGACGTCTACATCTCCATAGTGGAGGCAATAAGGCACGCGGGGGCCAGTCTAGGCGTGATGCCTCGAATCATGGCCGTGGATTCTGAGGAGCTGGAGAGGGGAAAGGGATGGAACAAGCTGGAGGAGGCCGATGGGATCCTCTCCACTCCTGGCTTCGGCTCTAGGGGAACCGAGGGCATGATAAGGGCAGCCGGATGGGCCCTCAGGGAGGGCAAACCCTTCCTCGGGATATGCTTCGGGGCCCAGCTGGCCACCGTGGCCTTCGCCAGGGAGGTCATGGGATGGGAGGGGGCCCACTCCACGGAGATAGACCCGGATACTCCTTGGCCCGTGATAGATCTCCTTCCAGAGCAGAGGATGATCAAGGAGGTTGGGGGGACCATGAGGCTGGGAGGACACGAGGTGGTGCTCCTCCAAGGAATACTGAGAAGGGCATACGGTCGGGACAGGATAGTGGAGAGGTTCCGGCACAGGTATCACATAATCAGGGAGTACGCCGAGAGGATGGGGGAGGAGGGATACAGGATAACGGCCGTGGACACCAGCGGCAGGATAGTGAACGCCTTCGAGGTGGAGGGCCATCCATACTACGTGGGAGTCCAGTTCCACCCGGAGTTCAAGTCCAGACCGGGTAGGCCCAGCCCCACCTACTCCTCCTTCCTGGAGGCCGTCAGAGGGAGCTGAAGACCTCCTTTGCCCCCTCTATCACCTCATCCACCTCCTCATCCGTCATGCAGTGGAAGATGGGTAGGTAGAGCAGCTCCCTCGTGAGGGCCTCGGCGTTGGGCGTCTCGACGCCGGAGTAATCGATGTCGGTGAACAGGACGTGAAGGTAGTTGTACTCCCTCGATGCCAGCTTGGACATGACTGGCTGCCTCTGTAACGGCATGGGATAGGCCGGCCTGGCCAGGATACCCCTCTCCCGGAGCATCTCCACTGCTCTATCCCTCTTAGGGCCCACCCGTACTGGATAGAGGTGCCAGACCGGATTGGCCCAGTCCTCCACGACGGGGGTCTCGACGAGGCCCGATAGCTCCTCGGTGTACCTGGAGGCGATCTCCTTCCTCCTGGCGTTGAACTCATCCAGTCTCTCAAGCTGCACCAGCCCTATCGCGGCGTTGATCTCGGTCATCCTGTAGTTGAACCCGACGTAGTGGTGCTCGTACTTGGACACCTGCCCCTGATCCCTTATGGCCCTAGCCCTCTGGTAGACGTACTCGTCATCTGTGGTCACCATGCCCCCCTCACCGGTGGTCATGTTCTTGGTGGGGTAGAAGCTGAAGGCCCCGGCCTCCCCGATACTGCCCACCTTCCTCTTCCTGTAGAGAGCACCGTGGGCCTGGGCCGCGTCCTCCAGAACGAAGATCTCTCTCTCCCCGAGAACCTCCCTGATAGAATCAAGATCCGCTGGATGACCGTGGATGTGGACCGGGATTACAGCCCTCATCTTGGGAGTGACCTTGCCCCTCAGGTCCCGAGGATCCATGGTCCCCGTTCTCGGATCCACATCGATGAACACGGGTCTTGCGCCGCTCAGTATGACCGATGAAGCGGTGGCGTAGAAGGTGTAGCTTGGAACGGCCACTTCGTCACCCGGGCCCACACCCAAGGATATGAGGGCGACGTGAAGGGCCGCCGTTCCATTGGACACGGCTATCGCGTACTTGCTCCCGGTATACGAGGCGAACCTCTCCTCGAACTCCTCAACTAGCCTTCCCTGGGCCAGCATGCCCGATCTGAGCACCTCGGCCACTCTGTCGATCTCCTCCTCTCCTATGCATGGCTTGGCTATGGGGATCATGCGGACACCTTCCCCAGAACCTCACGGTCCTACCTTATAGCCTCACCGCGAAGAGCATCCGGTATGATCAGGGCGCTGGGGATCACCATACCCGGTCTGGACCCATTCCTCAGGGATGAGCTGATGGAGCTGCTGGGCAGGGAGGCCAAGAGGGTGGTGCCGGGAAAACTGGAGTTCCCAGCCACTCCGGAAGAGATCATAAGGCTGAACTACTCCTCTAGATCGGGGATCAGATTCCTGGTCCTCCTGGACAGGAGGGTACTCGATCCCATCGACTTGAACTCCATCAAGAGGGCCGCTTTGGAGGTGGACTGGTCACTCTTCCTCTCACCCGAGTCCACCTTCGCCGTGAGAGCCGAGAGAACAGGATTCCACGATTTCACCAGCGTCGATGCCGCTGCAACGGTGGGGGAGGCCGTGATCGAACACTTCTCCTCAATGGGTTCGAGGATCAGAGTCAACCTGAGGGAACCGGACGTGACGATCAGGGTCTACATCAGCGGAAACCTCCTGCTGATCGGGCTGGACACCACGGGGGAGAGCCTTCACAGGAGGGGTTACAGGGTGTTCGAGCATCGAACGTCCCTCAACCCGGTGATAGCCTACTCGCTGGTGAGGCTGAGCCGATGGCTCGACTCCTTGGGGGGAGGTGCTCGCCCGGTGCTGATCGATCCGATGTGCGGAGGAGGCACCATCCCCATAGAAGCGGCGCTGGCAGCCCTGGGGATCCCTCCCGGCCGGTGGAGGAGGAGATATCCGATCAAACACATTAAGATCTTCAGGGGCATCTCCACAGAGGCGATATTCACTGAGGAGGATTCCCGTCGGGAGGAGAGAAATCTTAGGATAATCTGCTCGGATGTGAGCCCGAAGAGCATAGGGGGCGCCATGAAGAACGCCGCTTCCGCAGGGGTCAGCTCGTGGATAGAGTTCAGGGTGATGGATGCGGCGGACCTGAAGTCTCTCGGGAGGATAGATTACGTCGCCACCGATCCGCCCTTTGAGCTCAGGACCGGCAGGAACAGGAGGTTGGAGGATACCTTCAGGAGCATGGCCTCAGCCCTCGAGGAGAAGCTGGAAGGGAGGTTCTCGGCCATCTGCGCTGGGCCGGCCCTCCCGAAGCTCATGAGGGCGATGGGTGGCCTGAGACTCATCTTCAATGCTAGGATCCTTTATGGAGGCGTCGTGGCCAGACTACTTGCCTATGAGCGGCGGAGCACCTGAGAGGAAGGCCACTAGGGCGCTGACCAGGGGTACCGATATGTTGTCCTCCCCACCGTACAGCTCAGCCAAGGTCGACGACAGGGCGATGAGGAACGCCAGAAGGGGATCCCCGGAAGCCAAGAATAGGAAGATAAGATATGAGAGGAAACCGGCCAGAGTTCCCTCTAGGGTTCCATCCGACATCGGTATCTTGGTCCTACCCAGAGATATCCCGAAGATGGAGGAGAGGCCATCGGTAAGTATGAGCGCGAATATACCATAGGAGGTGAACCTCCCGAACAGGAAGTAGGAGGAGGAGACGCCTATCAGCCCCGAGAGAGCCCCCAGCCACCCAGCTCTCCTTTCATAATCCCTTTCCACCAGGCTGACGAGCTTGTTGAACGATTCCAGTACTATCTCCACCCCCTTTGGCTGAGGTATCTGCATTCCGGCCCTCAGCCACTGGGGAGGTCCTCTGACTTGAACAGAGTATATCCAACCACCAACGGCCACTGCAGCGGCGTACACCAGTCCGGGATCCACCATCTCTCTGAGAACTAGGGGAGCAAGTAGGAGGGAAGAGAAAGCTATGTGTATCAGCTTCCTGAGCAGCTCATTCCTTCTTCCCCTCCTCTCCCCCTTC
>JALWYH010000028.1 GCA_027078475.1 Thermoproteota archaeon | reverse complement strand
CCTCTCCATGCTCCAGTCCTGCGCCCCGGGGCTGGTTGTCGTCAACGTGGATAACAGCGTTGGCGCCGCCTACGCGGCCCTATCTGTATGCGGGAGGTGATGGCATGCTGGTGGTGGATCCGAGGATGGCCGGGATCTCTGGGGACATGCTCGTCTCGGCCCTGGCGGATCTGACGGGCATGGAGGACGCGATCCGCGAGGTGGCTGAGGTGGTTTCCGGCACGCTGGACCGGGTGGAGAGGTTGGAGGTCGAGTTCAGGGACGTCAGGAGAGGGGGCCTGAGGGGCAGGCGCATGATGGTCAACTTGGTGGAGAGGCCCGGCAGCATGATGGCTTCCGATGCCCTGGAGCAGGTTGAGAAGATGTGCAGGGAGCTCGACCTGGGGGAGAGGGCCTCCAACCTGGTGAGGAGCGTCTTCAGGGAGCTGGCAGATGCGGAGATCTCGGTTCACGGTTACGAGCCTGAGAAAGCTCATTTTCACGAGCTGGGCTCGGCCGATACGTTTCTAGACGTGCTGGGCGTCGCTTACCTGCTCCAGAGGTCTGGATTGATCGAGGAACCGGTGCACACGACTCCCCCCGCTCTTGGAGGGGGTCACGTTAGGATATCGCACGGTTACTTGCCCGTACCGGCTCCCGCAGTCCTGGAAATACTGAGGAGGCACGGCTACAGGATCTCCTCCGTCCCGGTGGAGGCTGAGCTGACCACGCCCACGGGAGCTGCCCTGCTCGTGAACCTCGCCTCCAAGGTGGTTGATACACTGCCCCCCATGAGGATCGACGGAATCGGTGTAGGCGCAGGCGAGAGGGAGCTGGAGGGCGTTCCGAACCTCCTCAGGATTGTCAGGGGTGGGGAGAGCGGTAGGGCGGAAGTGGTTGCACTCCTGGAAACGAACGTCGACGACGTTTCGGGGGAGGTACTGGGTCATCTCATCGGGAGGATGATGGAGTTGGGGGCCCTCGACGTGTCGGTCATCCCCATCATGGGGAAGAAGGGGAGGCCTGCGCACCTGATCAGGGTGATCTCCAAGCCTTGGATGGCGGAGGAGCTAGCCAACCTGCTGATGATGGAGACTGGCTCCCTGGGCGTGAGGCTGATGAACGTTCCCAGGGTGGTGGCCGAGAGGGAGATCAGGACGATCAGGGTGGAACTGGCCGGTGGGGAGTTCGAGGTGAGGGTAAAGGTGTCGAGGGTTGGTGACCGGATAGTGGGCGTGAAGCCTGAACACGATGACCTGAAGCGGATCTCGGCGAGAACAGGTCTTCCCCTGAGGAGGGTGGAGGAGCTGGTCAGATCGCGCCTTCCGCCAGTGGATTGAAGGATGCACGCACATTCGAGGCTCCGGCCCCTCAGCTCGATGGAAGCCTACCTCAAGCTGATGGAGGCCAGGGGAGCGATCAGGAGGAGGGTGAAGGGAATCCCACGAGGTACTGGCATGTGAGCGGAGGATTAAAGCAGGTAGCTGGTAGAAGCCGGGAGCTTCGGTCCATTAACGAGTTGAGGACAACTTATGCTTACACACTATCCTCTTCCCAGATTTAGGAGGCCCATCGTTGCCCGTTATTCCTATGGTCCCAGCCACTGCTTCAGGGGATTGATCACCCTGACCCCGTGCTTCTCCCCTATTACCCTGAAGTGGGGATCGGCCGAGTAGACGACATCTATCATGTCTCTCACCGGTAAAAAGCGGAGGTAGTCCCATACGTGGATGCCCGTCTCAGCGCTCTCCTTCACGGCTTCCCTTAGAACTTCGATTGTTACCGGGACCTTTACAATGAAGGGATCTTCTAATATATTGGTTATCACGGAGAGAGCTTCCTTGAACGGTAGCTTAGTTCCTCTGAAGGCCAGAACGTGGAATATCTCGACCAGCTGGTGGTAAGACATGTAGACCTTCAGGTTAGGGAACTCCTCCCTGAAGAACCTTTTAGCAGCCTCATGGGCCCTCATAGCTGACAGGAACTCCTCTCGGGATGGAAACTTCTCCCTCACCGGTCTTTTCTTCACAATGCTCCAGAGTTCCGTGTCCACCAGAGCTCTCAAGCTACGCCCCCACGTCCCCATAATCATACTCTTTGAAGTCCTCCGGGCCAGCTCCCTCCATCGGTCTCAGGAGGACATCCAGAAGGTCTTTCCTCCTTTTCCTTGCCGAGCTGAGGTAGAGGAGGATGGCATCTATGACGAGTTCCCTGACAGGCCTTCCTTCTTCAAGCGCCCTCCTCTTCAGCTGGTCGTAGATATCCTTAGGGAGGACGAAGCTGGTCTTCACGCTCAGATTGTCACCCTACATGCGTAAATACAGCAATCTTTATTTAAGGTTTGACGGCGATGCCGCGAGTTCAGGTCATGTGCTTCCCAAGATCACTCTTATCAGGCCGTATAGGAGATAGCTGGGGCCGGTTCAAACATTTCCTCGGAGTGAAGAGCTCTAATTGACTTCCCAGCTACCCGATCCACTGAGCATTATCCAGGAGATCGAGGCACTGTCCTCACATCAGGCAACCCATGATCTGATACATCACCTGATTGTTGATGAGGGTCCAAGCCAGCATGGGTCCGATCGAGTTCCCCGTGTACTCGTGGATCAGCCCCAGTATTAGGAACTCGACCATAACCCTCAGGGCATTCGGCAGTCCCGCCGCAGGCTACAGGATCAGGTGCGAGAGCCCGAATACTACCACGGTGATCAGCAGGCCGGGCGTGAAGATCCCTCTATCCCACCCTATGGCCCTATCTGTGTTGACGATGAGCCATATCACGAAGAACACCTCCAGGGGTCCATACACAATGACTGCTAACGAGGCGTAGATCACGTTGAGTGGGAACGAGAGGCCGAAGTGCTCGTACGCCACGCCGCTCGAGTTAACGACCCTCACAATCAGGAGGAAGAGGGCAAGCGTGACAGCCAGTGCGAGGCTCTTCAGAGCTCCATCCTTCCTCAGCCCGTAGGCCCCGAAGTCGTCCCCGCAAATCAGGGATATGGCCAGGGGCAGGCCACCTAGGGCAACGAGCTCGATGTAAGATGCCAGGTACGGTCTCTCGTATAGCAGACCGAATATGGACCGGGCATCTATTGCCAGCGATCCCTCGACGAGGAAGAATATGAGGACCGAGGTGAGGAAGGCACCCACGAGCATCCATATCCACGAAATGAGGACCAGCAGGCCCCTCCTCCTGCAAACCATAGGCGAGCACCCCCTCGCGGTAGATAAAAGTTTACGCTGCGAGATCAGGAGGCGCGTGGAGATCTATCCCTTAACTCACTCGAGCGAACCTCGGCTACCCCGGCCCTGCGTCCAGTAACCGTATCCCTGGATCCCGCGGCCCCGATCTCGCCCCTTGCTGGCTGGAATCTATCACGAGAGCTCACGGCTCTCAAGGCAGACCTTCCTGATCTCCTCATCAAGGTCGTAGTAAGTCAGGTCCCTGCTCAGAGCGACGGCGGCATGGATAGAGTCGAAGGAAGTCAGCTGGGGATGTTTCTGCCTGAGCCTCGAGGATAGGGAGAAGGTCTGCAGATCCAGTGAGGGAAACTTGGGGCGGACCCACATCCTAATAGCTGAATCCAAGGCCTCCAGCACTCTGGTCTGGTCCCCCTCGGATAGTCCCCTGCTCCTGAGGATCAGAGAGAGTTCGAGGGGTGCTACCGGAGAAACGTTCAATTCGAGCTTCCTCCTCCTCGCATCCTCAAGTATCCCCATGGCCCATGAGTGATTTCGATCCCTGGGATTGAGGGCGATTAGGAATCCGGTTTCCACCAAGACCCTTATCAACCGCCCACCTCCTTTAAGGCTTCCTCCTCCGCCACCCTCCTGAGATCCCTGCTGAAGGTCAAATCGCCCAGCAGGTCCTCGAGCACCTTGAGGGGGCTCTCAACCTTCTTGATAACTATCCGGTCACCTTCAAGTCTGATCTCTAACTCTTCTCCCTCCTCGATTCTCAGCTTCTCCCTCATCTCTCTAGGTATGACTATCCTGCCTCTCTTATCGATCCTCCCTCTCCCCACTCGAATTCCCCATCTTTACGATCGTGGGTCCCACCTATTAATGTTCTCCCACAAGCAGTCCCTTCAATGGAGAGATGATGGGCGAACGAGGATGAAGGAGATCGTGTGTCAACCTGAGCCAGCGGGTATGAACGAAGTACTCCCAGGCTATACTGGAGGGGAGGGGAACTTCAAAATAGATCTAGGGGTATTATTAACTCCCACCTTCACTGATAATCGATGGACCCGCACAACGGAGATGACAAGAAGGGAGAGAGCGCCGTGAGGTTCGGAGTATCTGTGCCGGCCGATCTGCTCAAGGAGTTCGACGAGGTCATCTCCAAGATAGGGATGAAGAGGTCGAAGGCGATAAGGCTGGCCATGAGGAACTTCCTCTCCGCGAGGAACTGGGAGTGTCAGGGGAAAGAGGTCGTCGGGACGATAAACCTGCTTTACGATCACGAGGTGAAGGGACTGGAGGAGTTCCTCACGGAGGTGCAGCACGAGTTCCTTGACGTGGTGCTCTTCAACACCCACATCCACCTGGACAGGGAAGACTGCCTCATGGTCATAGTCGTTAGGGGTGACCCCTCGAGAATAAGGGAGATGATCGAGAGGATCTCCTCCAGGAGGGGTGTGAAGCAGGTGAGGACTCTCATAAGTAGCGTGTGAGGGGATCACCCTTCCAGAACGGAGAGGAGTGCGTTGAGTAGCTCTCTACTGCTCGAGAATTCCACCAGCTCCACATCGGGATTCCCAAGGATAAGCTTGGAAACCCTAGTTCCCCTCTTGTAGAAGGCTATTACCCTCTTCCCCCTTCTGAGGGCCTCGCATATCTCGTATCCCACTCCCAAGCTGGGATACGTCACGTCAGCTATCAGAACGTCAGCTTTATCCAGCATCCCGATGTCCCGCTCGAACACGAAGGTGTCATCGGCGTTCTCGTCGGGGGAGTCGCTCGAGTAGATATCCCCGTTGATCACTTCGTGCCCACGCTCCTTTAAGTGGTGGATCACCCCTCTAGCTAGGTCGAGATCGGACCCGGAACCCCTTATGGAGGTGGCGAAGTACACCTTCATCCAGTATCCCCCCTTGGCAAAAGATATATGGATTCGCGACGCATGGGGCTTGATAATATTTAACGACATGATTAGCGGGGCTCTTACCAAGTAATGAATCCTAAAGTTAAGGGTATGGGTCCTACCCGACGCACGTAAGTCCCTCTAATGGAAGGTAGAATAGCTAGGATCGATAAAGGGTTTTAAACTCTGAACGGCTCGATCGGATTTATGAAAGCCCCAACCCCTCACAATAACCTTTTATCTCATTTCCTGTTTACTCTCTCTGATTTTTCGCGCTCCTGTATCTTCTTCCTCAGCCCCTTCCTTGAATGATGAACCCGTTCTCTCAATGGGTATTAGCAGTGGATCTCTGTCGGCTATATCTACTTCGACTTAGACACGAGAGTTTCCGACTGACTTCCTCTTGATCAGCCATCTCATCGCAAATTACTATACTTGGGTAGCAATCACGACTATTTACTGGCGATCTCCAAGCTGTCCTCTTGTTCCCTGCCTATTTGTATAGGAATTTTCTACGATCACCCGTATTGTATCAATCCTAGTTACTTCCCGCCTAATGTAATCAACGTAGTCAGTAATCCTTGTTATCATGTCTTTTAAAATGCGGGGGGTTGACTTAGTTAAAATGGGCTATAGAATAGAGTGGACTGCAGAAGCACAAAAAGACTTGAAAAAGCTGGATAGAAGTACAATGCTCAGAATATTAAGGGATCTTGGTGAAATAGATTTATCTGATAATCCAGAGAACGGAGAGCCTCTATCAGGATTATTTCAAATAGAAACACCTGCTGGGACGATAAAAAGCAAGGTTTGGAAACTGAAAATAGGACCGAGGAGGGACTATAGGCTCTTCTACCTCATAGGACAAAAGGAATAAGGTGGTTTACGTATTGAAAATCTCTCATAGAAAGAAAGCTTATAGGAGGACGAAATTCAGGATTTAATAAGTCTCTCTCTGAGTTCCTCTGCCTCCTTCTCCGACAATCTTCCTTCCTTGACCAATTCCTCGATAAGCTCGCCCATCGAAGTAGTTCTACCCATGAGGACATCCATAATGCCTTTCTTTATTGAATCTAAATCTATATCTTCAGGAGTCAGCTCTTTGTCAATGACCCCCTTGTATCTCACTTGAATTCTAGGCTTAGCCTTTGTCCTACTCATTCTACCCATCCATTTGCATGCAGTCTAATTAAAAGTAAATGATAAGTGAAGGTACTAATAGCTAGGTGGCAGCTTGCCAGTTATGATTGTAGAGCATTATATTATCCTATCTCACCTGCTGGGATGTAGATGGATGTAATGACCTTCGAGGTCGAGGAGATCGATAGAGGTTTCACAGCTAGAGCCGTTGACCAACTATCTTCACTCAAGCCGATAGCCTAGATGAGTTGTGAAATATGGTAATAGGTGCTGTGAGATGCCACTTGGATGAGGAGGAGATGCTTAATGTGGTAAGGCTGAGGATAGTGAGGCATGAGGTTCTCAGTCCATGAAGCTTCCTAGAGATCTGGATGGAGAGAAACTAGCTAAGCTAAGCTTCCTAGAAGGTTTGGTTATAGGGTTGTCAGGCAGACCGGAAGCCATATGAGACCGGCTGGAGAGGAGCATAGATTAACGACTCCGAGGCATAAGCTGAAAAGTAGGAACTCTAGACTCGATCCTAAACGAGGTGGCCCAGCAAACAGGCATGGAAAAGGGGAACTAGTGAAGAGACTTTCGGGGTGGAGTGACCTCTCCTCTCCTTGGAAGTTCACATGTTCAGCTTCCACAGGATGCCTCTCTCCCCAGTCTCAGCCGTGACCTTGCTCTCCTCGTAGAGTCGAGCCAGGAGGGACCTTATCGTTACGGCGCTGAGGATAATCGAGCTGACTGTGACCTTGCCTCCCCCCTCCCTCAGCAACTTGGAGGTCAGCTCCTCGACCGTCATTGGCTTGGAAGCGAGCTCGGTCATCACCTTGTCAGGCAGCTCCTCCATCACCCCTATGTTGAAGTCCAAGAGCTCTTCGGCCCTCTTGCCCTCCACGACGGGACCGTGGGAGGGGACGAGCTTGCGGAAGTCCCTCGCATGCTCCCTCAACCAGTGAAGGGTCTCCAAGGCCGTCCCGTAATCCTGATAGTAGCGGATGACCGCACTGTTAAGCAGCTTGTCCCCGAAGAAGGAGTCGGCGGCGTAGAGGATGCGGTTCGCCACGTACCCTACCTGACCGTAGGTGTGTCCCGGCAGAGGGACCGTTTCCACTGGACCCAGCTGGAAGGGGTGCCTGAAGACGTGATCAACCTGGACGCTGACGGCCTTCACGTGGTAGATCAGGCCCTCCGGAGCGTAGCCCCCGAAGGTCACCGCCCTCCTCAGG
>JALWYH010000027.1 GCA_027078475.1 Thermoproteota archaeon | reverse complement strand
GCTCGCCGCGCGGGGCGAGAGGGTGCTGGCGGCCTTCCACCTTACCTGCTAAAACAAATACCCGCGGGGCCCATGCATTTTGGGGCCGGCGTGAGGAAGGGTCAAAGCTCCGACCCCCCAGCGGGGTGTGGCGACGCCGCTACAGCCCGACCGGCCCCGCCTTGAAGGGTAAACCCTTTATCCCCTCTCAACCTATTATTTGTGGGAGGCCGCCCGGACACCCCCGTCCAGGGGCAGGGGTGATGGGCGGTGGGACGTATTCACTTTCTTTGCAGAGCAGTTAGGGTGAGATGCGGGCATTTAGATTGTATGTGAACAATGTAAGAGTCGTTTACATTAAGCTCAGCGCCTATACTCTCTACTGACGTAGCTAACAGATGGAGAAAGCGGGAAAAGGATGACTTCTCAGCTCTCTTTTTCTTTTTTCTTAGCGGTTTTGGATTGGCTCTTTTTCTTTTTTGCCTTCTTTGTTTTCTTTTGTTCTTTTTTCATCTTTTCTTCTATCTCGTACCTCATTTCTCCGAGTGCCTTGACCATGTCGTTTATCAGGGTTCCTTTTACGAAGTTGATGGCTACCATGGCTTCGTCCAAGTAGTTGGCGATGTTCTTCGAGATGCCCGGTATAGAGTATAGTTCATCCGTTATCTGCGAGGCTGTCTGCACAGCCCGGCACAGGTGGTAGAGGGCAAGCTCAGCGTGCATCACAAACAACACGTATTTCTCCTCCAAGCTCAGCTCCTCATACTCCACATAGTAGTGATCCTTCAATCCCTCAAAGTAGTAAAGATAAAAACCATCATCGTGCATCCTATGAAACAACTTATTATAAGTACCATCCCAGCGCGGCACATCACCCCTCCGAGGCCTAATCTTCAACTCACGGCAATACCTATTCTCCTTCCCACTCCCCTCACTACCTTTCTTACCCAAAAAGGCACCAAGAAAATTCTCGCAGTGGTGTTCAATATCGGTTATGGCGCAGGCATGGCCATGTTTCCCAGAGAAACCGACCGATGGTCTCCCCTGTCATATAGAGGGCGACAAGGCTGAGTAGCGACGCTGTCTTCATGTCTACTTATATACGTGGAGGTTCACTTCCCACTGGTGTGTCTGCGTTGCTCAGCGAGGAGAGGCTTGCACTGCTGCTGCGCGCAGCTTACGACGAGGAAGCCCTGGTGGAGCTGGCCCGCGACCCCGAGGCCGCGCTGCGCGACCTCGACGAGGCCGCGGGGAGGCTCGGCGACCCCTCCTTGCACCTTGTGAAGCTCTACCTCCTACTCCTCACTGGGAGGCCGGCCGCCGCCCTGGCGCACTTCCAGGAGTGGTTCAGCGTGATCTCCCAGAGCCTCGACGTGCTCAGGGAGTACCTCATCCTAGCCTACCAGCTGGGGTGCAGGGGGAGCTGCGACGCGGTCCTCAGGGACGTTGAGGGCCGCTTCCTCGGCGGCGGGGACCCGAGGCTGGGCCTGTGGCTCGGCGAGACGCTCGTCTTCATCTCGTACACTCTCCCGCCCGGGGAGAGGCGCAGGTACGCGAAGTGGGCGGTCAAGGTGCTGGAGGAGGCTAGGAGGCGCGTCCCGGTGCAACTGAAGGAGAGGGCCGGCATCCTCCTACGGCTCGCGAGGAAGATGAGGAAGGGGGACCTGGTGCCAAGCATGGGCATGGCGCTGCGCATGGTCCTCTACAACGAGGGGGTCGCGGAGGAGCTGAAGAAGAGGCACGGTCTCGGCGACCCCGACCCGGAGCTTGCGAAGAGGGTCTACCTCGCGTCGAAGTTCTACACGGAGGAGAAGTGCGCCACCTGCCCGAGGCCGCCCGAGGTGAAGGAGGCCTGCCGGCGCGGCCTGCTCCCCTGCATATACGAGCCCGTGTTCGAGCTCTACGTGAAGCTCAAAGAGAAGGAGGGGGGCGTCGAGGCGCCGGAGTGGGCCGTGGAGAAGAGCAGGATACTCACGGCGTTGAGGGGCGAGTAGCAGCTATATATTATCCCCGGCGGAAACATTACCGAGTGGTCTAATGGCAGGTAAAAGAAGTAAAAAGAAGGCCCCGGACCCGAAGACGCTCCTCCTACTAGGCATAATCATCGTGCTCGCCGCCGCCCTCGCCGTCTCCCTCTGGCAGCTCCAGCAGTTACAGAGGCCCCCGGCGACGCCGCAGGCCGGGCAGCCCCAGCAGGGCCAGGGCGGGGCCGCGCAGAAG
>JALWYH010000026.1 GCA_027078475.1 Thermoproteota archaeon | reverse complement strand
GCCCCAGATCAACCCCACCAGGAAACCACCTGCGTGGGCGAGCACATCCACGTTGGCGGAGAATCCACCGAATATCACGAAGAGGGCTATGAATATGGTGGAGGAGCTAAGCTTCCCAGTCATCCTGTACTCCATCGCCACCATGTAGCCTAGGAGCCCCATTATCGCACCGGATGCCCCCACCCCGACGGTCCTTGGATCGAGCGCAGCCGAGAGGAGGTTACCCACTATCCCGGAGATGAAGTACATCAGCAGGTACTTCACCCTTCCTAGGGACAGCTCCACGACCTTGCCTAGGATGTAGAGAGCGTACATGTTCAGGCCTATGTGCAGGATGTTGGCGTGGAGGAACATGGAAGTTATGAGGGTGTAGTACCTGCCGTGAAGCAGGTACAGACCGGAGCTCCCGAAGTAGAAGAGGATGAACCTGTTGGCCTCTAAGAGACCGGGCGCCGTCATCACGTAGAGGCCCAGATTGATGGAGATGAGGGCCGAGGTGACCTCTGGAACGCTGGAGTACATCTTGAAGAGGATGAACGAGAAGAGAGCGACGCCCACTCCCATCAGGAGACTCGCCATGAAGCTCAACATTTCCCCTATCACCGCATCATGTACTTCAGCGCCTCGGCGAGGGCCGATGCAGCCGAACCTATACTCACGGACGCTAATTTAAGAATTTTAGGTAGGCGATCGAGCCTCAGAGGTGCCGACTGCCTGTCGACCTGGAAGCCGTCCTCCAGCAGCCCCTCCTTGGCTATGATGGAGAAGACCCTGTCCACCTCCCTATCGCTGAGCGATTCAAGGAATTTCCTCACTGCCCAACCCAGCGAGATCTCTCTCCTGTTGCGCCTCCACCAGGTGGACTCGTAGCATTTAAGGGTCTCCGGGAGCTGGTCCATGTCTTCGAGGCAGTCCGCTAGGTATTTGGAGCCCCTCACTCCCATCATGACTCCCCCTCTGCTAATGGGCTTCAGCTGACCGGCGGCGTCACCCACCAGAGCCACGTTATCCCTCCAGAATCTCCTCCTCGGCCCGACGGGGATGAGCCCTCCCTCGTAGTATGAGGCCCTCTCATCGGACATCCCTTCGATCCACCGGACGAGGGGGTCGCCGGGGGCCCCGAGGGCTCCCACCTTCCTGCCACCTCTCCAAGGCTGCACCCAGCTGAACCTGCTCCCCCTCCTCACCCTCACCTCGTAGCCGTCCATCTTCGCCGCCTCCACGATCTTGTGGAGGCCCATTTCGAACCCCATCGATGGAAAACCAGCCTCCCGGGCGACGGTCGAGAGAGCGCCGTCAGCACCCACCAGGAGGTCGAACTCCACGCTATCATCTCCCACGACGGCCTCTCCCCTAGATAGGAGTCTCTTGAAGGGAGATGAGGTCATTCCCAAGGCTCCCTGGGAGAGGGCCAGTTCCCACGTCTCCCTGTCCATTTCCGACCTGTCCACCACCCTGGCTAGGTCACCCTCCACCTTCAGCGTGATCCCGCCGGGTGAGGTGAAGGTGGCCCACCTGATCTCGCCAACGACCCACTCTTGGGAGAGGTGGACCAACTCCCTCAGGGCCTCAGGACCCAGTATGCCCGAGCAGTGGTGAGGGTATCCTATCTCGCGCCTCTTCTCGGCCACCGTAACTGAGAAACCCTTCTTGGAGAGGAGGTAGGCGAGAGTGGAACCTGAGATCCCCCCTCCAACCACTAGAACCTCGGTCCTCATTTGAGATCATCTGGGAGTCTTATCTCTCCCTCCGATATGAGCCTGCCCCCCAGTATGAGGGCTGGAACCCTAGATATGCCCAAGTCCAGTATGTATCCCTGGCCCTCCGGCTCCAAGGCGGAGACTTCCCTGATTATGAGGCCCCTCCTCCAAGCCCACTCCCTGACCTCCCTGACGGCCTCGAGGGAGGGCTCGCATATGGGGGAAACGAGCACTATCACTTCTTCTTTCTCTTCCCCCTCTCCGACAGCTTCTTCCTCCAATCCTTATCCCTCAGGACGTACTTGTACGGCCTGCGATCATCGACCCTCTTGACAAGTCCCTCCTCCTCAAGAGCCCTCACGTACCTCCTCACGGTTATCTCAGCCAGTCCCAGTTCGGAGGCTATCTTCACGGTTCTCATGGGCTCTTCGGATTTCTCCAAGACCTCCAGAACCCTGTACCTGCCCGTGGCCTTTGGGATGGCCATTTCCCTCAGGGATTCTACCTCCTCCCTGCATGCATCTTTCTCAGCATTTGCTAGGGCAAGCTGGTAGAGAAGAGTAGCCATCATGCTTTGCACCCTGTCCTCCACCCCATTGCCAGATGAAGGACCTACCATCTTGGGTGCCCACCTGAGGTAATCGCTGAGCACCTTGCTCATTGCATCGATCAGCGAGGAGAACATAGCCTCCATCGAATCCCCAGCTGCCTGGGTTAAGAGCTTTATCTCTGTCTCGTCCAGCTTCCTTATGTCACCGGCCTTGATCAGGAACTCGACGTCCTGCCTAAACTGGTTGATGAATCTGTCTCTGCTGATCCTAAAGTGATCCGTCAGCTTATCGGTTAGTAAGCTTGGTATGTGATTGATGGCCTCCATGCTCCTCTTGAAGGACGAGATGAGATCGTACAGAGGTCCGTCCTCTAGGGAGAACGTTTTGTTTAGTCGCTCAAGATGGTCGATCACCCTTTCCCTGATATGGGGTGGGAGGCCATTCATGAGATCCTCAAAGTCCTTTCGGAAGTCCTCCGCCAATTTGAATCCCCACCTTCGGTATGGGGGCTGAACTAAAAACCCTAATTTTCAAACTTCACTCCACCCTTAAAGGTCTCACTAAAAAATCTATTCTTATCTTGCTCACTCTCGGTGCATAGCTGGAAACTATCCTGCTGCCAAGAGGCAGTACCTCCAGGCCCATGGAGGCCGCCTCCCTCCTGAACATTCTAATCGCCTCCAAGGGAGCATCTTCCCCGCCCCAATAGTAGAAGTGGATGATGCCCTTGCCTCCCCTCAAGGCCCTGAGAGCGTGACCTATGAAGGCATAGGCTCCCTTGGGGAGGGGCATCACCACCCTGTCGAACCTCCCGTACATGGCGGGGGTTACGTAGGCCACGTCGCCCTCAATCGGGAACACCAGATGCCCTACCCTGTTGATGAGAATGTTCTCCTGGAAGTACCGGGCGGCCACGGGATTGAGCTCGATCCCCACCACCTGAGCCCTCCTCCTCTTCGCTATGGCTATAGCGTAGGGACCGGCCCCGGCGAACATGAGGAGAACGAGCTCACCGTCCCTCACGCTCTCTGCAATTAGCTGCCTCTCGGTCGCCTCCCTAGGAGAGAAGTATACCAGACGCGGGTCGACCTTTATCCTGTAACCATGCTCCTTGTGAATAACTTCGGTGTCCTCACTGCCAGCCAGCAGCTCCAGCGGCCTTACCCTGAACTCCCCCTCCCTCGCTCCGGCCTTCAGGAGGATCGATTTCACGTGAGGATGCCTCCTCATTATCTCTCTCGCCGCCTCATCCGGATCCACGCCCTCGGGAATCTCCACCACGGCGACGGCGCCGCTCTCCCTCGATCCTATCAGATCGTAGGGGATCCTCCGGACACCCCTCCTCCTACCCAATGCCGTACACCTTCATGGCGTTGAGGGTCGTCTCCTCGGCCAGCTCTTCCGGACTGTATCCCTTGATCCCAGCCACGAACTCGGCTGATATCCTGAGGTTCGCTGGCTCGTTTCTCTCCCTGGGATCCGGGGCAAGGACTGGGGAATCCGATTCAAGGACCATCCACTCTACCGGGGTAGCGGAGGCAACCCTCCTCACGTTCCTCGACCTGACCACGTTGGTGGGTATGCTCACGAACCATCCCCGGGATACGGCGAAGCTGACGTCCTCCGGCGTCCCTCCGAAGGCGTGGAGGACCACCCTCCCCTCCTCGGCCCCCTCCTCATCGAGTACCCTCAGGACCGGCCTCTGGGCCCACAGGCTGTGGATCACCAGGGGCTTGTCGATCTCCTTGGCCAGCCTTATGAACTCCCTGAAGACCTCCTTCTGCCTCTCCTTTGGGGGACCGCCCGTTCTGAGGATCCTGTAGTCCAGTCCCACCTCCCCCACGGCCACTATGTCCTCCCGGTGCTCCCTTATCAGCTCCATCGTCCTCCTGACCTCGTCCTCGTCGCCGTACTCCGCCACGTCCAGACCCATCGCGATCTTCACCACCTTATGCCCCCTGAAGAGCCCCAGGGCCTTTAGGGCATCCTCCGGATAGATGGGAGAGGTGACCATGGCCACCAGGCCCGCCTCCACGGCCCTCCCTATCACCTCGTCCCTGTCCGCATCGAAGGCCTCATCCTCCAAGTGGCAGTGGGCGTCCAGCAGTCTCATCTCACTTCACCTCTCATTCTCTCCTCCCTCTCCAACCTCTCCTTCAGCCTGCAGAACGCGCACACCCTGCCGGACGTCGGGTAGCCGCACCTCTCGCACAGATTAATCTTGCGGGGCGGCGGCTCGGCCATCTTGGCCAGCTTCCTGAGACTGGTCACGAAGTTCACCATGGATGGGGGCCATTTCCTCCTCACCTGATTCAGCAGTGGCTTTATCTCAGCCTGCTTATCCCTACCCTCGTAGGGGCACTTGGTCAGGCAGGTGGGCAGGCCCTTCATCCTGACGTAGCTGAGGGCGTCCGAATCGCTCACCCAGAACAGGGGTTTCACCTTGCCCGCCATCCTGTACTCGGGCATCGGCTCGGTGACCGAGTCGTACTGGTAGAGGAGGTAGTCCAGGGAGTGGGTGATCAGGTTGTTGAAGCCGAAGTAGGCCATGTCGTCCAAGTTGTGGCCCGTGGCTACGTAGTCGTATCCCCCCTCCACCGCGTACCTGTTAAGGAGGTACCTGTTGACGACCCCGCACACGAAGCAGGCAGCCCTCGGATCCCGGGGTACCCTTATTCCCCACTCCCTCACGTCTATCACGATCCCCTCGATGCCCAGGCTCTCCGTCAGTGACTTGAACACCTCCAGGCAGTCAGGCGCTAGTCCGGTGTAGACTATTGCAGCTCCCAGCCTCAGTCCGTACTTGGGGGCCACGAGCGAGGAGGCGTGAAGGGCGGCCACCGAGTCCTTACCGCCCGACACGCCGAACAGGAGTGAACTTCCCTTCCTGACCCTCCTCAATACCCTATCAACTCTTTTCAGGAAGTACCTCTCGAAGTGCTCCTCGCAAACCCAGTCCCCCAAATTCTCCACGAATATGGTACCATCACGCTGACAGTAGTGGCATTTCATCGCCAACACCGGACAAACTATTTATATAACTTCCCCGATTTAAAGGGAGGAGGATCCGGGGGGCCGTGGCCCAGCCTGGCTCTCCCCCCATGATTGGGGGATCGCCCTGGAAAGGTAGGGCGGCGGGCTCCAGTCATTGGAGCACTGAGGGGGAGACCCGTAGGACGTGGGTTCAAATCCCACCGGCCCCACCACCTCCATTCTAGAGGGGGCGTGGTCCTGACGAACATTGCGGCGGTCAGATCAACGGACAGGGATGTGAGAGATGCCGTCAGGCACACCCTGAACTCACTGGGCCTGTTCTGGGAGGAGGTGGATGAGCCGGATCCGCTGAAGCACTCTGTAGCCGTATTCCCTGAGGCAACTCAGTTCGTCCCGGTCACGATCCCCTCCATATTCGTGGGAGAAACGGCCCTGTCCTACTACGGAGGGGAGAAGAACGAGGTGAAGAGATCTCCTCCCGAACCCGCTGGCTTCATGGTGGTGGACAAGGTCAAGATCCCCTACTTCGGCGTGAAGTATGACTTGGAGGGCGAGAGGCTCCTCAGGCAGGCGCCACTCTACTCCAAGGACTCCCACCTCCTGCTGGGGTACGACCTGTTCAGGAACGTCAGCTACTTCCTCAGGGGAGCGGAGTCCTCCCTCGGTCTCAAGAGGATAAGGACGAGCGACAGGCGATTCAATCCGAAGGTACTGGAGGAGCTTCGAGGGGTGCCGGTGACCACACCCCTGGTTGACCTGCATGCCCGGTTCCTGCTCTTCGCCATCCTGTTCCTCCACAAGAGGGAGAGGCTCCCCCTGATAATGAAGCAGATCCCCCCCTCCGGCTACAGGGGAGGCATGTCCATCTCAGTACCCGTGTACAGGACGGGCAGCTCCAGGCTCAGGTTCGACCTCAGGAGGTTCCTGAGGAGGGCCGAGTCTTGGCTGGAGAGACTGGTCAAGGGTGCGGAGGACCTGACGTTCTTCGTGGGTAGGGGGGAGGACTACACCCCGTCTAAGATAAGGGAACTCCTCATCACCATGGAGGAGAGCGGCCACGAGGTCGGACTCCTCGCCTCGGTGCGGGCGTCCATAGACCACATGTCAGTGGCCGAGGAGTACGAGGAGGTCGCCACCATCCTGAAGAGGGGCGGGATTGGGATCAGGTTCAGGGGCGTAGCTTCCACCCTGATGGACGCCTGGAAGTCCGCGGCTTACGTCGAAGCGGCTTACGCGCTGGCCGGCGAGCTGGCCGACGAGATGGGTTTCCTGCTCGGGACGGGATACCCCTTCAAGGCCCAGGGACTGGTCTGGAACGTTCCCCTGCTGGGAAGGGTGTCAGGCAGGAGCTCAGCCTCCAGGGCGGCCGAACTCGCGGCCAGATGGGGGGGAATGATGGCAGTGGACGTTCTAGATGATCTCTCCACCTTCTCTCTTATCCGGGCGGCCAAGGAGAGGGGCCTCTGGGTTGCCCCGCCCACCGCACTGCTGGAGAGGTATAGGGCGGTTAGCGACGTGAAGGGCACCTTCAGGTACGACAGGAGGTATCTGGAGGGCAAGCTCATGCCCTATAGCCAGGTGAAGGACCTGCAGCTCAGGATAATGAACCCGGAGGGAAGGGACTCGGTCATAAGGGTGGACCTCGAGGACGGCAGGCCCCACGAGATCAGGATTCCCGTATGACCCTCCTTGAGTACCTGTGAGCCAGAAGGAGCGGCAGGGGCTGCTTCCCCTCTCTCCAGAACTTCCTCGCTATTCTCACGCTGCTCTCCAGGTCGGTCATGTGACCGGGGGACACGAAACCCCTCCCCACCAAGGCGCCCACCTCCCTGCCCTGCAGCAGGATCACCCCTCCCTCCCCGATCCTGCCCACGAGCCTCGACTTGGCCACGCCTATGGAGGGCCTCCTCAAGAGCAGGCCCAGGTGGGAGGCCTCCCCCATGAGTCTGGGATGGGCCAGCCCGTGCCCGTCGACGAAGATCACGTCGAAATCGCACCTCATGGCGGATGGGAGCATGCCCCTGAGCTCCCTGAAGGCGAGGTAGGTGGGGACGTACGGGATCTGTGGAATGAACCTCTCGTGCACCTCCTGCAGAACCCTGAACTCCGAATCGACCGTGACGCAGGAAGCCACCGCTTCCTCTCCACCGTAGCTCACGTCCACCCCGGCGGCCACCTCAACACCGGTCAGGGGTTCGAGCCTTAGCATGGAGGCCATGTTCCTCTGGGCCCGGGCCATGAGCTCGAAGACGGGCCAGGCCCTCACCCCCCTATAGAATCTCCCCTCCCTCAGAT
>JALWYH010000025.1 GCA_027078475.1 Thermoproteota archaeon | reverse complement strand
CCCCCGGCCGGGCCACCCCGACGCGCGGCCCAATAAGAATATATTGGCGTAGTCGCTCCCACTACCGATAGCAATGAACAAGCTTGTAGTTTCCGTGATTGTAGCTCTCGCGGTTCTATTCATCGCTGGTCTCTATCTCCTGTCCCAGATGACCGGGGGCACGTCCTTCAATGAGAGGTATGCCTCAATAAAGAAGCTCACCTTCTCGGTGGGAAACGGCACGGTCCTGAATCAGGAGCTCAGGATCCTCATGAGCTACGGGAACAGGAGCGTCGAGACTCAGAGGGCAAACAGGACGGTCAGGGTGGGAGGATTCTCCTGGCCCTCCTACTACCTGTGCCCGATAGGCGAGACCGGACCCGCCGCTCAGTGCTACGACGTCCCCTTCACCTTGGTGGCCATGCCCAAGGAGCTGATGGGCGTCGACTCCATAGACCTCCCGTTCAACTCAGGAAAGGGGAACAGGATAACCCTCAGGTACGGTGGGATAACCAACCTGGACATGCCCTGGGGTCCCCATCCCGTGGTGAACTACACCAACTTCACGGCCCATTACCCTAAGCCCGATGTGAACATGACCGCGAAGTTCTACTACGACACTTCTGAGGGCTACCTAGTCAGGATAGAGGTGTCCATAACCGACGGGAATCTCACGTCCACCGCTCTATTCCAGCTCAGAGAGATGCCCAAGCTCAGGGGCCCACTCGAGATAGAGAAGCCGGAGAACTGGGGATGGAGCCGGGGAGGCTGAGAAGGCCACATTAATTTGACCAATCTTCCCCTCCCGCGGCATCAAAGTTACCACTCCCTTCCGGGCAAGGATTTAATTAAACCCCCCTCGATGCCGAGTGAGGAGCGAACATGATACCGGAGGCCATGGATCTAGTGTGCATACCGGTCCTGATAAATGAGGTCCCCTTCAGACCCCTGACCGACGATGAGACGGTCAGAATAGCCGAGAAGGTGCTCAGAATCCTGCCCTCATTCCCTGACATGAGGCTCGCCATCATCCCGGCCCTTTATTACGTAAGCGACCTGTTCAGCAGGTCCCTCTTGGATGAAATACCCATCAATTCGGTGGCGCTAGCGGGCCTCCTCGAGAGGAGGAGGGGGAGGACCAGCCGCGTCTACATGTTCAATCCCTACAGGACCAACGGGCTCCTGCCCGCTCCCAGCAGCGTTTCTGACGGAAGCGGCGGGTTGACTTGGGCGGTTATACCGGTGGTGGCCTTCGGGGAGGGATATGTTGACCTGGACGAGTACTACTTGGAGATGGGTGGGATCGATGAAGGCCTGGAGGAGCTTGAGGAGGTTCTCAGGGAGATTTATCTCCTGTCCTACGTCAAGGTGTTCCCCCCTGTCCTTGCCGAGGAGCTCTTGGAGGAGATAAGCGCCCTAGAGGAGGAACTGGACAGAGATCTCAGGAGGAGGGCTCCGACGGCCGGCTAGAAGGCAGTTCCATCGAGAGGAGGGATCTCTCAGCCCCCAATTTCTCCCTCTCGAAGGCGGTGAGCCTCTCCACATCGTCCCTGAGGAGCCTCCTCCTGGACTCGATCTCCCTCGCCAGGAGCTCAGGATTGGGGCCGCCCCTACCCCTCGTGGCGAGCGCCTCCCCCACATCCGGCAGGCTGAGCCCCAGCCTCCTCGCTGCCCTCTCCAGATCCCATTCCTCTTCCCTAAGGGCGGATGCGAGCAGTGAGTGGGCCTCCCTGTAGGTCACCCCCCTCTCCCTGACCAGCATCTCGGCCAAGTCCTGGGCGAGCGTCCCCGGCAGGACCACGCTCCTGAACCTCATCCCCCTGAAGAGGTCCGAGAGGACCCGCGCTGACGAGGTGGCATCCTCCACAGGCCTCAGGATGTGAAGGTTGGCCTCCTGCAGGTCGAGGTTGTAGCCGCTGGGCAATCCCTTGGTTATGGAGAGGAGGGAAATCAGGGATCCAAGGACCGCCCCCGCCTTGGCCCTAACTATCTCAAGGGTCACGGGGTTCCTCTTCTGGGGCATTATGCTGCTGGTTGATGAGTGCTCCGTCGGCACCTCCACCAAGGAGAACTGGGAAGTCGACCAGATCACCAGGTCCTCGGCGACCCTGCTCAGGGCCACCATCAGGCTTGCGACGGGTCCCAGCGACAGGGAGGCGAAGGACCTGCTGCCGGTGGCCAGGAGGGTGTTGCTCTCCACTCCGGAGAATCCCAGGAGCTCGGCCAGCCTCCCCCTGTCCAGGGGAACGGAGCTACCGGCGATTGGTCCGGAGCCCAAGGGGCAGAGATCGACCACCTCCCTGAGAAAGTACCATATGGCCCTGTAGTGATGGAACACCTCGTTCTCGACGTATAGCAGGTAGTGGGAGGCCAGCGATGGCTGGGCCGGCTGAAGATGGGTGAACAGGGGGATGGTCACGTCCATGTGCCTCTCGGCCGAGTCGAGGAGGGACCCCCTAAGCCTGTTGAGCTCCCACAGGAGGGATATGAGTCTCCACCTCAGGGCCAGCCTGAGGGCGGTGGCCACCTGATCATTTCTGCTCTTGCCGTACGCCAGCCATCCGGCCTTCTTTCCCGCTCTCTCCAGCAGCCAGGCCTCCAAAGCCTCGTGAACATCCTCGTATCGACCAGAGAGAACCTCGTCCTCCCTCTCCAGGGCCTCCCTCAGCCTTTCGAGGACCGAAGCGGCCTCCCTTGGGATGAGGCCCCTCTCTATGAGGTGAAAAAGGTGAGCGTAGGCCGTCAGCACGACGGCCCTGAAGAGAAGCCTGTCGGAGTCCAAGGACGATGTGAAATCCCTCAGCCAGTCCGGCTGATCACCCAGGCCCGATCTTCGATACACCCCTCCTCGCCGCCCTCGCCATCAGGGTGTGCAGGCCCCACGCCTGTATGAATCCCCTGGCCTCCTCGTCAGTGGGGTACCAGCCCTCGTCGTAGCCGGCCACCTCCAGGCTGTAAGCGGCGTAGTCCGATCTCCTTCCCACCACCATGGCGCTTCCCTTGTAGAGCTTGAGCCTCACCTCACCCGTCACGAACCTGTTCATGGTCCCTATCATGTCCTGCAGGCTCTCCCTCAGGGGATCGCCCCAGAGGCCCTCGTACACAAGGTTGGTCCACTCCCTGTCGGCAAGCTCCTTGAACTGCAGCTCCCTCCTCGTCAGCACGAGCTTCTCCAGGTCCCTGTGGGCCCTCAGTATCACCACGGCAGCTGGGGCCTCGTAGACCTCCCTGCTCTTGAACCCTATTATCCTGCTCTCCATGTGATCTATCCTCCCTATCCCGTGCTTGCCGGCCAGGGAGTTGAGCTCCGCTATGAGCCCGGCAAGATTCATTCTCACCCCGTTAATGGAGGTCGGCAGTCCCTCCTCGAACCCGATTGTCACGTACTCCGGCTCATCGGGCGCCCTCTCCGGCGGAACCGTCCACTCGAACGCGTCCTCCGGCGGCTCGTTCCACGGATCCTCGATGGGACCTCCCTCGATGCTCCTCCCCCAGATGTTCTGGTCTATGGAGTACTTGCTATGGCTCTCGGGCACCTTCAGGCCCCTGGACCTGGCGTACTCCATCTCCTGCTGCCTGGTCCAGCGCCATATCCTGGTGGGAGCCACGACCTTGAGGTCAGGGTTCAGGGCCCTCACCGTTATGTCGAACCTCACCTGATCATTGCCCTTGGAGGTGCACCCATGCGCCACGGCATCGGCGCCTTCCTTCTCGGCTATCTCGACCAGCTTGGACGAGATCAGGGGCCTCGAAAGGGCGCTGATGAGGGGATACTCTCCCTCATACATGGCGTTGGCCATCACGGCGGGAGCCACGTAATCTGAGACGAACTCGTCCACCAGATCCACGCCGTAGTGCTTGACCGCACCGGCCTCGTATGCCCTCCTCTCCACATCCTTCAGATCGGTTCCCTGCCCGATCTCCGCCGTGAACGTGATCACCTCAACTCCCTGCTCGGCGAACCACTTTATGGCGACGGTGGTATCCAACCCGCCCGAGTAGGCCAGGACGACCTTCGAGATGGTCTCATTCAAAGAGGGAATCTCCGGTAACGCACACTACTCACCTTGGGGGCTCGGAATACCGCCTGATTATAAAGTTACCCGTGGGACCCCCCAGATCCGGCATCAGTCGGTCCGATCCCATCGGCGCCGGCCGGACCCGATAGGAGCCACTTCCACAGGGGGGTCAGCTCGATCCTCCTGCCGTCCCACTGCTCGACGCCCTCCTCTCCCCGCGTTATCACCTTCAGATCCCCGCAGCCCAGCGCCTCGGAAGCGGCCGATAGGGCGGAGAACTCCCTCCTCCTGACGTCGTGGTCCAGCGAGGTTGAGACCTGTATCAGCTGCCTTATCTCACCGCCCTCCCTCACGACGAAGTCCACCTCCTTTCCCCTAGATTCCCAGTAGTACACCTCCATGAGGGGCCTCCAGTAGTACTTCCTCCTCAGGAGCTCCACAGCCACCAGGTTCTCCATCCTGAATCCCTCATCCTTCAGGCCGTATATGGTTGGAAAACCGTTGTCCACGACGTAGAGCTTCGGAATGGTCCTCATGGACTCCCTCTCACTGGTCTCCAGCTTCCTGATTGGCAGGACGAGTCCGACGTCCTCCAGGTATGAGAAGTACTCGTAGACCTTGTTGACGCTTATCCTGGCTCCCATGGACAGGAGCATCGTGTGAAGCCTCCTCACCGAGGACTTCCTGGCGAAGTTCCTGACAGTCGCCCTTATGAGCGCCCTCAGGGCCCCCAGCTTCTCTATCCCATACCTCTCGACCAGATCCCTGTAGATGACGAGATCCAGGTACTCCTGAAGGGTCCTTATCTTCAGGATCTCATCGTAGCCCACGAGCTCAGGGAAGCCCCCATACACCAGATACTCCCTCAGGTAACCCCTCACTATGCCCCTATCGTCCTCGGTGAGCACTCGTGGAACGGAGTAACCCTTGAACCGGAGGAACTCCCTGAAGGATAGGGGGAAGAGCCTCTGCGTGAGGCTCCTACCTCTGAGGGTCGAGGCCAGCTCGTAACTGAGCAGCTTGGAAGAGGAACCAGTGACGAATACGCGAGCACCCCTCCTCTCCAAGAGCCTCCTCACGAACCTCTCCCAGCCCGGGACCACCTGAACCTCATCCAGGAAGAGGAGCATCTCCCTGCTGCCGGGGTTCCTCGATGCGTATATCTCCACTAGGTACGAGAGGTCCCTGCTGGTGATCCCCTCGAGCCTGTTATCCTCCAGGTTGACGTAGAGAAGCTGCTTTATGCTCCTTCCGGACTCCAGGTACTCCTTCATCGTTTGATAGAGCAAGTACGTCTTTCCGGTTCTCCTCAAGCCAGTCACGACCACGGCCTTGCCTCTCGGTCTGGGTAGTGAGATCTCCCTCCTCCTCATCGGGGGGACTCCAAGCCTCAGGAACTCCTCCACGACCTCCTCCAGCGTCTCCCTCATGCTCATATGTATTAGTGAAGTGTGACATTATCTATAAATGTATATTAGTGGAGTGTGAATAATGATACTCAAGGGGCGATCGATCACCGCTACATCTACGACGATTCCGGTCGCGGTAAGGGGATTAATGTGGGATCAAATCCATGATCTGAGGAGGCATGAGGACCTCCCACCCCCGATTGAAGGTAACGTAAGATCCTACAACAGCAATTTCTGGTTAAGAAAAGTGGCAGATCAAGGTGTTATGATTTAATAAACAGGTGTCGTTTGTGAGGCGTGACAGGCCTCTAAGCAACTTTGGTAAAGGTGAGTGAAAATCAGAGTATAGCATATCACTAGATCAGACTGATAATGACTATTTTTATAAATAATATCAAAAATGAATGACCGATTTTTCGGTTGTTGTTTTTCATCAATTAGAGGGTACGTATACAACCTCACCGTTCTCAACAGTCCTCTCAATTCCGTGCACGCCCTCGAAGAGCCTGCCATCCAAGAAATATTCTCTCAAGGCCGATAAGTATCTCCTATCCACGGGGAAACTCGAGGCCAGCTGGATGGCGTCCTTCAGCCTCAGCTCACCCTTTTCTCGCGCGAGCTCCCAGTAATCGAGCAAAATGGGATACCTCAACCTATAAGCACCGCCTATTACCGCCGTATTGAATTGAGGATTGGTAAATGCCCAGTAACCTATGCCGTATTTATTGCACAGCTCCGATACCCTCTTCTCCAGCAGGTAGTGATCTCTGTCGGATGTGGTTATCCTAGCCCCTAGCTTCCTCCCCTCTTCAAAGTACATCCTCTCGTAGAGGGGAATCAGGTAGGAGTATTTCTCACTGGCGGCCAATACCCTCCTCAGCCTGTTTCAGATGAATTTCGACAGTTCGAGGGGTGCCATTATGACGTTGCCCACGCCCGCCTCGGCTGCATCCCTGATTATGTCCTCTATGCTCGCGTCGGTGACATGGGGGAAGTAGGGAGTTACGTGGAGGTAGGTGTCGACCCCCACCTCAGCCAGCTTTCCCAGCACGGCGATCCTCCCTTTCTGCCCACTTTGTGAATGCGTGGGCCCCATTCTCGGAACGAACGGCTCCACGAGCTTCGTAAAATCGTCATCGTAGGAGGTCACGGTCATACCTACCCCGATTAGCTCCCTGTCCGCCATCTCCTCGAGTATGTCGATATCCCTGAGTATGAGGGATGATTTGGTCTCTATGAAGCATGGAAAATCGTGCCTGTAGCATATCTCGAGCAGCTTCCTGGTTAGCCTGTACCTCAGTTCCACGGGCTGATAAGTGTCCGAGATGTTGCCCACGACGATGACACTCTTCCTACTCTCGTATTTGACTATCTCCCTCTCGAAAATCTCCGGTGCATTCTTCTTTACATAGATCTCCTTCGAAAAGAGGTCCGGTGTCGAGTGTATGTAGTAGTGAGTGCGGGCGGCGTAGCAGTACACGCAGCCATGCGTGCAGCCCCGGTATACGTTGACCGTCAACCTGAATGGAAGGTACCTGACGGCAAAGAACCCATCTTTCATCCTGCTAATGAGAGACTTGGCGTGGATCTCAACGATACCCATGCTGACCATCCATTAATGCTCCGGCCCCTGGTGATGCCCATAAGGGTTCGGGCCCCCCATCCAAGCTCAAGTCTCATCTCCGTTAATCATTATCGGATAACGAATATATGTAACCGGGGCAGATCAGCTGGGTACCCATGGGCCACAGGTCCAAGCTCGTGGTCGCGACGGTAACTTTGCTGGTCGTCATAGTCGCCTCCATCCTCACGCTGCAGGGAGGGCCTGTCAGGGTGAGGATAACAACCACCACGAGCCTCTACGCCACGGGGCTCCTCGATTACCTCGCGGATCAGTTCAAGAAGGATCATCCAAACGTGGAACTCGATTTCATAGCCGTGGGAAGCGGCGAGGCCCTGAGGAGGGCGAAGCAGGGCGATGCGTGCATGGTCCTCGTGCACGCCCCCAGTCTAGAGAAGCGCTACATGGAGGAAGGAGCCATAGCTGAGGGGCGGATCTTCGCCTACAATTACTTCATAATAGCCGGTCCTCCCTCTGACCCGGCGGGGGTGAGGGAGGCCAGGTCGCCGGTGGATGCCTTCAGGAGGATATACGAGGCGGGGGAGAAAGGGGAGGCCAGCTTCGCCAGCAGAGGGGACAACTCCGGCAC
>JALWYH010000024.1:3013-7645 GCA_027078475.1 Thermoproteota archaeon | reverse complement strand
CTCCCTCCCCCACTGTTAATTATCTTCTTGATAGTTATCACCCTCTTCGGTTCCGAGATCGGCATAATATCCCATTACATTTGGAGAATGGGGAACATGGCGGATCACCTCAGAGATATCGCTGCACTCCTCCTCATTGAAAGAGAGATATCGAAGATAATTGGGAGGAGGGTCCTCCTGAGCAGGACATTCATCGAGAAGATCAACGAATTCATCTCTGATATAGCGAGCCAATCGTGGGCCTTCATACACCTATTCATCCCAAACTGGTTCATATATTTTGTTCTTTATCTAGGTATTTTCTTTAATATTTATCAACCTTGCTTTAATGGATTTCCATCTTCCATTAGAGGGCAACTACAGTCATTATTTCAAATCATAACTGCCAGTCAGTTCTTAGTATCAATAATTATCATATCGATCTTAGGTGGATATAGATGTGGGATAAAGTACCCAAATAGGGGAAAAATGGTTGCAAGAATAGTTGTTGGAGTTATTGTGATAATTACGACACTCATCCTACTATATTCCAATTTGCTTGATTCAATAATCATTTTAAAGGAATTAAAGAATTTTCTTTCAAATATTCTTTCATATATTCCTTTTATGGATAGGATTCCTAAATATGCACCTTTACTTTATCATATATGTGCGGAACAACCCTTCTGTATGCTGATTATACTGCCCTTTTCCATTACTTTATTGATATCGTCTCTGCTAGGTTTCTTCCTTTATAGGAAGGAGATCTTACCTGTATCTATCGTAATACATCTGATGAAAAGGGATCAATTAATTTGCCAAGGAAATGAAAATATGGGAGCACAAGAAGCAGGAGACGCTAATGGAGTCCAGCCCGCTAATGAGGGAAACGCTGGAAATGAGGGTGGGGGAGGAGGTCAAAATCAAGGTGGAGGATTCAAGCAGGCATTAGTTAACTTCATAGCGAACCTTCTCTTTGTATGTATCCTTTCCATCAGATACACGGAGAAAGAACTCGAATCGATTAGAAGTCAGATCAGAGATGAGATCCAACCATCCTTCTGTGATTAGAGGTCTAGGAATGAAGAGATTCAGAGCCCACCTTTCTTTTCAGTGGGGAAAAATTTCCAATTGTTCTCCTGCCGTCCCAACTTAGGGAAGGGTTTAACAGTGTCGCTCACGTGTTAGCAGAATGTCCTCTCCGCCAAAGGACCAGGCCACAAGGGGAAGGCCGTGGCTCTCGCTCTCGGTGGACCTCGAGCTGATCTGGGGGTTCTCACACGAGGACGATCCGGTAAGGGCCTCCAGGCTTCACGGAGTTGGAAGGGAGCACGTCTTCATGCTGCTGGACATCCTGGACGGATTGGAGGTTCCCATGAGCTGGCTCACGGTGGGGCATCTCCTCCTCCAACGGGAGGAAGCAATTCGCCTAGTCACGCCAGATCTCCCTCAGTTCTCTGGTGGGCACATCAGCTGGAGCAAGTACGTCACGATTAGGGATCACCCGCTCGCCACTGCTCCCGACCTGGTGGAGGAGATAAGGTCCAGGGGTTTCCACGAGGTGGGGCTCCACGGGTTCCTCCACCTGCCCTTCCACAGGATCGATGACGCCTCCGCCAGGGAGGAGCTCTCGCTGGGAGTGAGGGCCGCATCTCTGCGAGGAGTCGAGGTAAGGAGCTTTGCCTTCCCCTACAACTGCAGGTCCAAGCTCTGGCTGTTGAGGAGCCTCGGACTGGAGGTGGTACGGAGCGGGATCAGGTGCTCCCACCTCGCGCAGCTAATCAGAGAAGGGCTGACGAGGCTGGGCCTGAGGAGAAGAGGGGTTCGAAGGAGTAAGGGGCTCTGGCTCGTTGACTCTTATTACCTGGACATCGCCCCGGGGACGGACGCCGTAGATATCCTCCTGAGCGAGCTTGAGTCACGGGGAGCCCAAGTGATCCACTTCTGGTTCCACCCGTGGAACCTGTCCCGGGGAGAAGAGGGGCTGCTTGAGTTTCTGAGAACGATCAGGAGACTGGAGAGGGAGGGCAGGCTGGAGATCGGCACTTTAGGAGATGTTCCCCATCTCTAGATCCTCCACGAGATTGGCGTACATCCTGGCAACCCTGTCAAGGCTGAAGGGCCTGGCATCCTCTCTTGCTGCCTCTCCCAGCCTCCTCGCCAGTTCCTCATCCTCAAGCAGCACTTCGAGGGCCTTCTTAAGGGAGTCGGGGGAGTTCGGCCTCACGACCAGTCCGTTCCTACCATCTCTCAGCACATCAGGTATTCCACCGACCGCGGTTGCCACGATCGGAAGGCCGGCAGCCATGCCCTGGAGCATGGCCATGGGGAGGCCCTCCATCCTCGATGGCAGGGTCAGGATCCCACCGCCAGCGAGGATCCTCCCCACGCTCCCGTAGGGGACGACCCCCACTAGCCTTATCTTACCCCGGAGCCTCCCACTCCGGGCGATCTCCCTTATCCTTCTCTCCATCGAACCGTTCCCCACCAGGACCAGCTCCACATCTCCCCTCTCCTTAACCAGATCGTAGAAAGCCCTGATGAGGACATCAATTCCCTTGATCGGTTCCAGCCTCCCTATGTAGAGGATCCTCCCGGCTCCGGGATCAGCCTCGATGTCGAAGAATACCTCCTCCACAGGTGTAGGTATGATCCGCACCGCGCTGGGCCTGATCCCTCCCCTGATGAGCATCTCTCTCATCTTGGGGGAGAGAGCCACGTGTCCGGATCTCCCGCACAGGGGAAAGGCCACCTTCATGCTCGCCAGGTAGGCGAGGTACTCCCTGGTGCCACCGTCTGGCATTCTTCCCGCCAGGTACGCGGCATCGACACCTGCAAAGACCGTGGCGTGGCCCCTCACCCTTCCCAGGAACTTTATCAGGCATCCGAGCAGGGAGGAGTGACCCATTATCGACAGTACCACGTCAGGCATGTACCTCCTGTAGAGCCTCGCAGCCAGATTGGGGAGGAGGATCGTGGACTTGGGGAACGGATATTCCTCTCCCCAGGGATCGTCAGGTACCAAGGGTCCGGGAAAGCCCTTGGGCACCACACCCACCAGATCGGTGCTGAAGCCCAGGGATCCGAGTCTCTTGGAGACCAGCCTAGCGAGGATCTCCGCGCCACCTATCACTCTGGGGTAGAGAGGTCCGAGTATAAGGGCCAGTACCCTCGTCATTCATTTGCACTCCAGGCTGATACATTAAAATGATACAGGTAAAACGCCGTAATACGATATCGAGGCCGGAAGTCGGTTGGTTTGAAACACCGACGACTGGTCCTGAGTTACGGTGACGTTTAGGCTGGAGCCTGTCACCCCGACGGCCATTGAGTGCCAAGCTTTTTAGGATGTTATGCAGTCATATAATACCGGGTGATCTCGTCTGTCCTTCGATAAGTCCCCACCCATACCTCCGGAGGATTACTACATCGTGAGGTATGAGGACCTGATGGATTTCGTCACCTCGGTTTTCGTCAAGCTAGGCGTGCCGGAGGAGCACGCCAGGTGGACGGCCGATAACCTGGTGACTGCCGATTTGAGGGGCATAAGCTCCCACGGCGTCGCTAGGCTGAGGAGGTACGTCGACGGGATAGTCAACGGAGCCGTGAAGACCCATCCCAACATACAGGTGGTCAGGGAGGGACCGGCCTACGCCCTGATCGACGGCGACTCTGGACTGGGGCAGGTCGTCGGCAGGAAGGCCATGGAGCTGGCCATAAAGAAGGGTAAGGAGACGGGCATAGGCTTCGTCACCGTCAGGATGAGCAACCACTTCGGCATCGCGGGCTACTACGCCATGATGGCCTTGGACCACGACATGATAGGGGTCACCATGACCAACGCCAGGCCGCTGGTGGCCCACACCGGTGCACTGGGCAAGTGGGTCGGGACCAACCCGATAGCTGTGGCGGCCCCGACCAAGAATCCACCGCCCTGGGTCCTTGACATGGCCACGTCCATTGTGCCCATAGGCAAGATGGAGGTCTACTCCAGGATGGGAAAGAAGGCGCCGCTCGGCTGGGGCATAGATGCCCAGGGCAAGCTCACCGATGATCCAATGGTCATAAGGAAGGAGGGCGCCCTCCTGCCCCTGGGTGGCCTCGGAGAGCTGTTCGGCGGGCACAAGGGCTACGGCCTGGGGGTCCTGGTGGAGCTCTTCTCCGGAGTAATAAGCGGGGCCGCGATCCTCAAGGATGTGGGTCAGACCGAGGGGCCCGGGCCCAGCAACGTGGGCCACTTCTTCATGGCCATAAACGTGGACAGCTTCATGCCCGTGGATGAGTTCAAGGAGAGGATGGACTACATGATAAGGACCCTGAAGTCCGCCCCGCTCCACCCCGACTTCAAGAGGATATGGGTGCACGGGGAGAAGAGCTGGCTCACCACCCAGAAGAGGCTGAAGGAGGGCATACCCATCTACAAGAAGGTAATGACCAGCATGAAGGAAGTGGCTGATCGCGTGGGAGTCGAGTTCCCCTGGAAGCTCTGATCTCGTCCCATGCTCCCCCTTTTCCTCCCTTTTCTTCTCCTTCATCGGCCGAGGCTGGCACCCTAATACCGGTGGGTGCAAGTTACTTGCACGGGGTGTAAGTTGTACTTCTCGCTGAGGTGAAATCCAGGAGGGAGGACTTCTACGACATGGAGGCAGGCTG
>JALWYH010000024.1:0-3003 GCA_027078475.1 Thermoproteota archaeon | reverse complement strand
GAGTTACTGTCGACGAGG
Organism: Thermoproteota archaeon; assembly: GCA_027078475.1. Lineage (GTDB taxonomy): Archaea > Korarchaeota > Korarchaeia > Korarchaeales > Korarchaeaceae > Korarchaeum. The sequence continues at coordinate 2,985 of JALWYH010000024.1, read as the reverse complement.
GGGGGTGGCCAGGAGGATGCACATGGAGGTCCTCAGAATACTGGTTAACCCCTCCAGGTGGTCAGATATCGGGAGGGGCTGATCGCGGCCTTGGGATCAGGATCAGCGACAAGCAGATCTCAACCTACCTCAGGGAACTCGCGGAATACGGATTCGTCGAGAGGGATGAGGGGGAGGGGGTGTACCGGATAGCCGATCCTCTTCTGGTCGAGGCCGTGAGGAGGTGACTGGTCAAATAAGATGAATGAAGGTGGGAAAGGAGCTGCGGGGAGTGGAGAGGAAGGAAGAGGAAAGGGAAGGAACTCATCCGTTCACTCCTTGATCTTGTTTATGGAGTCCTCCAGGGCCTTCAGCGACGCCTCGAGTATGTCCGGACTCGTCCCGCTGGCCTCCACCTCCCCTTTAGGTCCGAGCACCCTTATCAGCACCTCTCCTATCGCGTCGGTGCCCGATGAGATGGCCCTGAGCCTGAACCTCCTGAGCTTGAAGTCAGGGACGCCCTCCAGGGATCTCATGGTGTTGGCCAAGGCATCGACAGGACCGACGCCGAAGGAGGCAGCCCTGAGTTCCCTATCCCCTACCTTGGCCCTCACCTGGGCCGTGGCCGTGATCCCGCTGCCTGTGACCACCATCCACTCGAGGACCTCGAACCACTTGCTCCCCTCCTCCCCGAGGACCTCCTCAATTATGGACCTGAGAACGCCCTCCGTGATCCTCACTCCCCTGTCCGCCAGCTCCTTGACCCTGGAGAGTATCTCCTCCACGGCTCCCTCGTCCACGTCGTGGCCCATCTCCCTGAGGGCCTGGATCACGGCCGTCCTGCCGGAGAGCTTGCCGACTATGAAGCGCCTCCTCCTGCCCACCTTCTCCGGGGGTACCAGCTCGTAGGTGGACGGATCTACCGATATGGCGTGGACGTGCACGCCGGCCTCGTAGGTGTAGGTGAGGGGTCCGACGATCGGCGCTATCTCGTAGACGGGTATGCCGCTGAGCCTCTCCACCAGCTCGCTGACCTCGGAGAGCAGGTTGAGCTGTATCCCGGTCTCCATTCCGGCGAGCTCATTCAGGGCCACGGCGACCTGCTCAAGGGGGGCGAGGCCCGCCTTGGGTCCAAGCCCGTTGACGGTGGCGTGCACCTGATCTGCTCCTGCAAGCACCGCGGCAACCGAGTTGGCCGTGGCCATACCCAGGTCGTTGAAGAAGGCCACGCTGAGGGGTTTGGTCACATGCCTCTTGGCCTCCCTGACCATGTTGGCCGCCCCCTCGGGGGTCAGGGCCCCCACCGAGTCGGTCAGGTTTATCCTGTCTGCACCGGCCTCCTCCGCGCTCCTGCAGAGTCTCCAGAGGAAATCCCGATCGGCCCTGGAGGCATCCTCCGCTGTGAACTCGACGACGGCCCCGCCCGACTTCGCCCTGCTCACCGAGTCTGCGACCCGATCCAGGGCCTCCTCGTAGGTCAGTCTCAGCCTCTTCTCCAGGTGGAGCCTGCTGGCTGGCATGAACACGTGGACGCAATCGGCCTCGGTCTCGAGGGCGAGATCCACGTCGGTCGGGAGGGCCCTGGCCAGGGCGCATATCTCGGCAGAGAATCCGGCCCTTGATATCCTCTTCACCGCCCTGACCACCTCGGCCACGGCCTTCCTCTCTCCCTCGGAGGCGGCAGGAAATCCCGCCTCTATCACATCGACGCCCAGGGCGTCGAGGTTCATGGCTATCTCCATCTTAGCTTGGGTGGAGAATGATATGCCCGGGACCAGCTCCCCCTGACTGAGGGTCGAGTCGAATATCCTGATCCGCCTCGACCCCTCTGGAATGGGGTTGAACGAACTCATAGGGCTTAGGTCGTTCCGTTCAATAAAAAGTGGGCCTGTTAAAATCTTTCACCGTCACTCCCCATCCTAGCCCAGGCCTCCTCCGGCGGCCTGGAGGCCTTCGACGGCAGGCTGACCACCTCAACCTCCACCTGGACGGGGAAGGGTATGGGACTGGCCATCCCCCAGATCAGGGCCTCGTGATCCGAAAGCATGGCGAGGTAGCCCGACAGGTCCTCTGCCTCGGTGTACCTCATTATCGCCTCCTGGTCGTTGCCGTTCCTCAGCCTGAACGCCGCGACCGTGTTTGCCTGGCTTATCACGCTCTTGCTGACGTAGGCCGGCCTCTGGGTCACGATCACGAACCCCAGGTTGTAGCCGCCGGCCTGGCTTATGGCCTCTATTATGGCCTGGGCCGCCCCGGCCTCGTAGGGATCGCCCACTATGGTGTACCCCCTCTCCGGCACCAGGTACTGGGCCTCCTCGATCACCACTATGAGGGCGAAGTCCCCCTGGCTCCTCCTGGAGACCGCGTAGTTGGTGAGCCTCCTGACCACCTCCCTGACCGCGTAGAACTGGTCATCGTACCTGGTGTCCGAGGAGAAATCCATGACGACCAGGGGATTGGTCGTCACCTGCTCCACCACGTCGAGCCCCCCTCCTCCCGCGGCGAGGTTCGGGAACTCCCTCCTGAGCCTGGCCTCTATCTCCGCCTCCAGCGATTGCCTGACCCTCATCTCCCTGGCCACCCTCCTCAGGGCTCTTATCAGGGCGTTCAGATCTGGCTCGTCTCCTTCCGCCAAGGACTCCTCCGCTGCCGATAGGACCAGCCTGTGAGACAGGGTTCCCTGCCTGTACCCCAGCCTCTTGGCCACATCTATGGGCCTGGACAGGCCGTGCTTCGGCAGGAAGGCGGAGTAATCGAGTATCACGGCCCCCTTCCTGCTGAGGGACGAGTACTCCCCCCTCCTGTCCATGACCAGGAAGTGAGGCCTCGGTCGAAGCTCGGCGGCCTTGGATATGAGGCTGGAGACGAAGCTGCTGTTGTGGGCGAATATCCCGTTGGCCAGGAAGTTCTGGGCTCCGGGCACGTCCAGGTCGTAGACGAACTCCTCTCTCGAGTAGAGCCTCTCCACCCTGACGACCCTCTCCAGATCCACCCACCCCTTCTGGA
>JALWYH010000023.1:871-2270 GCA_027078475.1 Thermoproteota archaeon | reverse complement strand
CGAAAGTATGCTTATTCTCGCTGTTTCTTTCTTTTCCACTCGCATAAATACCGGTTTCCCGTCCAGTACTTTCGCGATTTCGCCCCATAAGTCTGAGAATTGATTCATTTGATTTGAGACGCACAACTTAAGAATTGAAAAGGCCCCTACCCCAGGGACATTTCGCCCTGAGAATAGGGGCTATGATGAAAAGAATCTTAACAGCCCTACTCGTAGTAGGGAAGGGAAGTATAAAGCTGATATCGGAGTTCTTGGGACACAAGAGGCACGACAAGGTGTGGAGGTGGATAAGGAAGATAGGTAGGGAAGGGTACGAGTCAGTGATGAGGGAGGGCATCAAGCAGCTGATGGAGGTGGAGGAAGGACCCATATACCTCGTGATAGACGACACGGTGTTAGACAAGATATGGGGGTACAAGACAGCGTGGGTGTATAAGTTGTACAGCGGCAGGCACAAGAGAGTGATAAGGGGGATAGGAGTGGTGGTGCTGATGGCGGTGGTAGGAGAGTGGAGGATACCCCTAACCTTCAGGATATACCGGAAGAAGGAAGACGGGAAGAGCAGGATAGACTTAGCGAGAGAGATGTTAGAGTGGGCGTTAGAGGAGGTGAAGATAGAGCCAGCGTACGTTCTTATGGACACGTGGTACGCAAGCAAGGACCTTCTCAAGTATCTGCAGCAAAAGGGGGTAAGGTATATGGTAGGGGTAAGGAAGAACCGCAACATAAAGGTAGGGAACACGTGGATGCACGTGGAAGATGTGGATATCCCTGAGGAAGGGATAGTTGTGTATCTCAAAGGCGTAGGTAAGGTCAAACTCTTCGCCTTCCCTGAGTCCGTCAAAAACGACGGGCAGGGGAAGAACAAGTACTTCGTCACCTCCAACACCGAGGACACGAGGGAAGATGTTGAGAAGCTGCGGAAAATCAGATGGAAGATTGAGGAGATGTTCAAGATCCTCAAGCAGCTCTTCTCCGCCGACACCTTCTTTGTGAGGGTTCCTATCGCCATCCTCGGCTTTATCACCCTCGCTTTTCGTGGTTTCTTCCTCCTTGAGAGGCTTAGGCTTTCCAAGGGTATTTCTCCTTTCTCCCTTCAGCAACGATTACGATGGTATGGTAGAGCCGCCCTTCAGCCTAACCGTAATCCTCTGTTCTCCGTGTAAACGCGAAACTACTGTCTTTTAGGCGAACTTTTTAGGGTAGGTGTTTCCCTGATGGGGGGATACTGCCTCTTATCGTTCCTGAACCGGAGGCTGTGCCAAACACCTCGTAATCCCTGGTGTGAATTTTGATCTCGTACCTTTAAACGACCATAAACATCAATTTTTTGGTGAAATTTTGCTGTATCAAACTGTAATCCTACAAAATTATGCAAATTTTTAATGATAACCACAAA
>JALWYH010000023.1:0-861 GCA_027078475.1 Thermoproteota archaeon | reverse complement strand
CAATCTGGGTTCATATTTTGGCATCGGTAATAGGGAAAATTTTCCCATAACGGATCTTCGGAGGTTGTATCACTTTATCCGCAGAATACCCCGCCGGATGGGACAACGCCCATCGGGGAACGCATCATTCACCGAATACCCATCATCCTACCGGCGATCAACGGCTCCGAAGGCAAAACCCGCGCGACTTTCCCTCCGACGTATCGCCCTTAAAATAGGCCCGTGGTCTCCCTTCTGCCTCTATGCGTAGGAGCCGGGACTTTGAGGGTGGAGGTGGCGGACGACCCCTACGAGCGTTCCCTTGGCCTCATGTACCGCCGGGAGCTACCTGAAGACAGGGGGATGCTCTTCGTCTTCCCCTACCCGCAGAGGCTCTCCTTCTGGATGAAGAACACGTACGTACCCTTGAGCATAGCATACATCGGGAGCGACTGGGTGATAAGGGAGATATACGACTTAGAGCCTCTGAACGAGAGGCCGGTAGTGTCTAAGTACGCCGTCCAGTACGCCCTTGAGGTCAACCGGGGGTGGTTCAAGAGGCACGGCGTCAAGGTGGGCGATACCGTAAGGTTCCCCTGTAGGTGAGCCGTCCGGTTTAAAATCCGTGGCTTATGGAAGACGTGAAGGAGGAGACAAGGGAAGGGAGGAAGGAGAACCCCCGCTACACCAAGGAGCCGAAGAAGGTCCTGCTCGTCGGCAGGACCAACGTTGGCAAATCCACCCTCTTTAACCGTCTCATCGGGAAGCCCCTCGCCATAACCTCGGACGTACCCGGCACGACGCGGGACGTGATATACAAGCCCGTGGAGTGGGGTGGCCGGATGTTCCTCCTCGCCGACAGCGGAGGCGCCGGTGCCGGGG
>JALWYH010000022.1 GCA_027078475.1 Thermoproteota archaeon | reverse complement strand
GAGCGATGTAGTCCCGATGTTCCTCCTCCGAAGAGGATGTATGTTGGGGATTCCTACATTAGGCGAGCCCACGGTAAGATTATCAGGTTGATCAAGGAGAAGGGGCAAGAGATACTACGCCGTCGTGAATCCTACTGTCTTCCACCCTCTCGGCGGTGGGCAGCCCAGCGACAGGGGCTGGCTCACCGGAGATGTGACCTTCGAGGTGAAGAAGGTTTTGGAGAGCAACGGGGTGATAGTCCTCTACGGCAAACTGATCGATGGCGAGCTGGTCGAGGGCATGGATGTCACCCAGGAGCTCGATTGGGATAGGAGGTACTACGTCATGAGGCTGCACACGGCTGGCCACGTAATAGACAGGGCCGTGTCCGACATTCTTGGTCACAATGTGGAGACTCTGGGAGCCCTCCACGGCCCTCCCAAGGCTTACGTGGAATATGGGGCCTCCATGGACGACTCCCTCCTCGAAGAAATAGAAAGGAAGGCGAACGAGTTCCTGGACGGCAGGCGCGTCATAGTCACGGAGGTCAGCAGGGAGGAGCTCCCCAAGCGGATCTACGGGGCGCCCAACCCGGGAAGGCTCCCGGAGATGGGGACCTACAGGATCGTCGAGATAGAGGGGGTTAACGCCATTCCCTGCTCTGGGACGCACGTCAGAAACACCTCGGAGATCGGGAGGATTCAGATCTTGGGTCTGGAGGAGGTGGAGGGGGGAGCGCGTCTCTTCTACGACGTCAAGCAGGTCACGTGAGGTTCGACTCGCGTGTGGAGAAGCTGGCTAGGATCTTGAGGATGTATAGAGCGGTCTTCTCAAGGTATGAGTCTAGAGGAAGCTGATCACGAGGAGGGATACCAGCGGATTAGAGGAGGCTCAGGAATACCACAGGGCGAGGGCATCTAGATAGCCGAGGTGGACCTCGAGCCCAGGCTGTGGTAGAAGGAGGCTCACGTTCGAGAGCCTCCTCCGAGTCACTCCAATCCGACTTTCGAGAGAAGCGCAGGGAGTGATCGTAACCTGCATCAAAATCCCAACCAGATCTCATTAAACTCTCGTAGTCTGTTTTAAGACAGAGTAGTGAAAAGCGCGCGAATTGTTAACTAGCCCCCCGCCACGTAATATTTGTAAAGTTTCAATGCTATACGATACCGAGTGATACGGGGTAATCGCTTTAAAAGGTGGGGAATATGGATAGGATCATTGTGCTAGATTGGGTGTTCCGCCTCATTTACTTGACTTCCTCTGCCTTTCTTATGATACCGGCTGTGACTGCAGCAAGCATCTCCCTTCAAGTCAGAGGGATCTGGGTTCCATGGGTGACGAAGTCCATTTCCGAAGGAACCCGTATGTATAGAGCTGATCCGCTAGCTGTCACTCTGATGGGCCTTGTCATCTCGATCGTCTTTTCCTATTATGTAGGCGCTAAGGTGAGCGAGACCGGAAGAAAGGTATACTACCTCTACGGTCTAATCCTAATCGTATTAGTCATAACTGTAGCTGCTCTCGCGCTCTACGGAGAAGCCTGCGCAACATGTCCATCTAAGGTGTGTGGTTGGGGTAATGTCCACCAGTGCGGAATATTATGGAGGAATCTATTCGAGGTAGCGATAGAATGCATATGTGTCGGGTAAAAACCCATCCACTTCCTTGTCTATTAGTTACGGCGGGGAGTTTCAGATGTTGGTACAATATTTCAAGCTCTTGGTGAGGGAGGCCAACTTCCTTACTGTAATGGCGGCATCACCGCTTCTCTTCTGGATGGCTCACACCTCACTCGGTTGGAGGGAGGCGGCCACTTTTCTCTCCTACTGGTCACTCATCTTAATGGTAGTTGCCCTCCTCATCATCAATAGGTCGAATGATCCGGTTAGGCTCCTAAACATACATTCTCCTATCACGAGAATTTATTCAACTATTCTCCTGCTCTCTCTCCTTAGGCTGGTATCCTCGCTACCTGTGATACTTCCCCTCTCCATTGTGATAAGCAAGGGCGATCCTGTGGGTGTAGCTCTATCTATAACGGCTGTGATGCTGGTTTCCGCCACGTATGAGGATCGCACACTGTCTCTAGCTTCCCTCCCGCTGGCTCTTTCTGCAGCTGCACTCAATGCTGGTCTCCCTATTGCGATACTGTCTTTGTACCCCTTGGTTTACTCCCTCGTCACAGGCCTTTATGAGAAACTCGACTCCAGAGTTCTCATACCCTCAACTAACGCCTCATTTAATCCTGCTCTGTTCGTATTCCCCCTCCTCATAATCTTACTACTATCACCCCTGACTTGGTATCTGGTAGAGGGCACCGGAACTCATGCATTGCTCAGACCAGGTGAATTCCTGATGTTTAATCCGGCATTGGGGAGGAACCCACTAGGGTTCATCGTTCTGGCCGCTATGTCCCTTCTCCTTATATTTACCCCTTTCTTGGGTCTTTCGGGACTGAGAGAGCCCGACTACTACACCAGAGATGTGAGAAAACTGGTAGGAGGCACCCCCTGGAGCCTGAGGTTATCGGTCCTCGCTTCATCAACTGTAGCCGGATTCGGGCTTTTTTTAGTTGCCCTAGAACTTGAGGAGGTGCTGGGGGTCCGCGTGGATGTGGATCCGTTCCTGTACCTTCTCATTCCTCTAGCCGCCTCTATCTCCCATACGTTAATACCCACAAGCCTAGAGGGGATTCGCGGTGATCTCTCCTCTATTGCCCTCCTGATATTCCTCAGTATGCTGATGCTCTCACCTAAACTGAGAGAAGATCCAGAGAGTTTGATTTTCATCTTATTCCTAACAATCTTGGCCTATGATCTGGATATCCTACTGGAGAAATCTAAGAGGTGGGTAAGCTTTGTTCGCGCGCGGGCCCAACCCTAACAGGTCTGCTTGGATTAGCTTTATTGCTCACCATAGACTTTCTCATCTCCCTTCCATTCCTTCTACACTTTCTTCTGATACCAGTCGATCTATGGGGTGTCCTACATGAAGTTGATTGAAGCTGTTGACTTAGTTTGCGGTTACCAAGGTATCAATGTCTGCGGTCCCATCTCCCTTGAGCTGGATAGAGGGCATGTGCTGGTGGTGCACGGGCCTAATGGCATAGGTAAGACAACCTTCCTGAGAACCCTCTCGGGATTCTTGAAACCCATTGAGGGGGAAGTGTTCATACTCGGCTCCGAGCCAAAGGGAAGCGTGCTCAGGGAGATCTTCTATCTACCGGAGCAGGTGGATGTACCGGGTCCCCTTACCGTGAGAGATCTAGTTGAAATATACAGGGTGCTCTATCGCCTCCCCAAGGAGGAGGTCTTGGAGAGGGCTGAAAGAGCATCTCGGATCCTCTCGATTGATAAGTTGATGTCCGTGAGGTTGGATAGAATATCTCAGGGGCAGAGGAGAAGGGCTCAGCTCCTAGTAGCTTATGCCATGGGGAGGAGGATAAACTTCATAGATGATCCCTTGACTGCGATAGACGCTGGGCTACTGGAAGGTTCATTGGCTTCCCTGCTCATGGATCTGGTGCTGGATGGGGCGGCAGTGCTGACCTTCAGGGACCTGAACGAGGCGATGAAGAAAGCTTTTGCAGATCTGAATATTTCATATTTGGATATGAAGAAGTACTCTCTTACTGTGTGACCCAGCAACTAACAGGGATATTGAACTCGCGCACGCGGAGACCCGAGGTTGCTGGTTAGGACTAGACAAGGTTTGAGGGACGATTTCGGAGATCCTCAAAACTGCAGCAAGCGAGATTCCTGAGTCGGGTCGAATTCCTTTACTGATCTCCAGCGCCTCGCCAGCTTAAGGATCCTGCTCAAGGTGGATCACCCTCGTCAATAAATTCGAAAGAGCTTTAACATGAATGTCGGACGTACTGCATAAAACGATCTATAAGCTAGCGATACCTCGCCTGAGATATGTGATTCGGCGTAGGATGGATTCGGAAGTGCGCGCGAACTTTACTGCATCAAGGCAATGCTCATCCCCATCCTCGGAGAAGGAGGCGCGAGTGGACTATCGTCGTATGCCAATCCTTCGACTGAAAGATCATTCCACCGGAGAAATCACCGCGTCGATTATGAGACTTTTATACCATACGGAGCACTAGTCCATGGGTGGTGGGCATGAGCGAGGCAATTCCCGTGATGAAGGTTAAAAGTTTTATCAAAAGACCCGAGCCGATCACCATCCATCCTGACGCCTCCCTGAGGGAGGCAGCCAGGAAGATGGCCGATGAGAAGATAGGCTTTCTCGTGGTGGTCGATCCGAATGATCCCGGCAGGGTGATAGGAGTGCTCTCCGAGAGGGACATAATCAATGCCTTCGGATATGGAAGGGAGGACTCCAAGGTCAGGGACGTGATGAAGACGGACGTGATATCGGTGAGATACGACGACACCGTATACAGGGCGGCGAGGCTGCTCAGCGAGAACAACATAAGGCACTTGGTGGTTGTGGACGAGGAGGGCAGGCTCAAGGGCGTGCTCTCCATAAAGGACTTGGTCTACGGCGAGGGCGCCCTGTTCTCCATAATATTCTGAGGCCGTGGGGCCTCAGATCACCCCCTTCAACTTCTTCCCCATCCCCAGGATGCTCCCCAGCACGTCCGGCGGGTAGTCCCCAAGTCCCACCACCACGGCCCTCCCCCTGGGCCAGACCACGTCGGCCTCCAGCGATATCTCGTAGTGGACAGTCAGCTCGTCCGTCGCCTCGAGCCTCACTCCCTCCCCCGGAAGGAGGACCCTGTCGATGGAAATCTCCTCATCTCCCCTGATGACCTTCTCCACCTTCACGAGCCTGTCCGAGGTGTTCCTCAGGACGATAGTCCCGTTCTCCCTCCTGATCTCCAGGTGATCCCCCAGTCTGAGGAACCTGCCGAAAACCCTCACGATAGGAGAGCTCCTGATCGCTTCTCCGGACACCACCGCCGTCATCTGAAGCCTGTAGTCCACATCCAGGACGTACAGGTACTTGTCGGAGTACTCGGCCAGCACCCCCTGGTAGAGCTTCGTCTCCCCCTCCACATCATCCACCCTCACGGTCACGAGCCTGCCGATGCTGTTCTCCAACAGGGGGTCGTAGGACTGGGCTATTATAGAGGTCACCGCCCTCTTCTCGGCCTCCTCCAGGTTGGCCCTCAGGTCCTTGGGCACCGGGGCGATGACGCTCACGGTGGAGGTCAGGGCTGAGGCGACCTTGTCCTTGACGTAGCTGAGGGCATTGTAGACCTTTCTCCTGGTCCTCTTGAAGAGGGGCCTGCTGTAGAGGGACGCCAGCTCCCTCCACCTCCTCTTCCTCTCCTCCTCACTCATGAATTCCACGAAGCTGGCTATCATCCACAGGTCCTTCAGCTCGCTGCTGTACACCTTCCTCGAGACGAGGCTCGGAGGGGCCCATGGATTCACCTTCACGTCCTCGGGTTTCAGCTCCCTGTCTACGAGACCCCTCTCCCTCAGATATTCGAGAATGGCCCTGGCCTTCTCCAGGAACCTCTCGTTGCCGGTCTCTTGATAGTTCTCCATGAGGAACGCGACGAGGGATAGGGGATTCTCGACGGCCGAGTCCTCGTAGAAGACCTCGAATCCACCCTTGCTCCTTGGGGGGATGTGGAGCCTGCCGTAGTGAGCCTCCCTGCCAAGGAAGACGAAGGCCCTCCTGCCCCTGACCAGCTTCAGGACCCTGTCTATGGAGAACATCTCCACCAGCGAGAATATTATGGAGAGGACGATGCCCAGTCCCAGGAGGTAGATCAGGGGCATGAGCTGATCGATGAGGGAGAGGGTCGGCGCCTCCAACCCATCACCCCCTCAGCCTCAGGTGATCGTCCAGCCACCTCAGGATCCTCTCCAGCCTCTCCACCCTGTGCTTCGGCCTCCCTTTCCTGCTTAGGTCGTGATCCTCCTCGGGAAAGAGGACTAGCTCGGTCTCCACCCCGAGCACCTTCAGGGCGGTGAACAGCTGCAGGGCCTGATCCAGCCAGCACCTGTAATCGTTCATGCTGTGTATTATCAGGGTGGGCGTCCTGATGTTGGCCACGTGTGCTAGGGGACTCTTCCTCCAGTAGGTATCGAAGTTCTCCCACGGGAGGCCCCCTATCTGATCCGGGTTGAAGAAGAATCCTATATCAGTAGTCCCGAAGTCGCTGATCCAGTTGCTTATTCCCCTCATGGTGATGGCTGCTCTGAACCTGGCAGTGTGTCCGATTATCCAGTTAGTCATGAAGCCGCCGTAGCTCCCCCCCATCACAGCCAGCCTGTCGGGATCGGCAATTCCCTTGGAGACGGCCTCGTCGACGGCCTCCATCAGGTCTTGGTAGTCCCTCTCTCCGTAGTGACCCCTAATATCCCTGAATTCCTCCCCGTATCCCTCGCTCCCTCTGGGATTGACAGCCAGCACCGCGTAACCCCGATCCCTGAGGAGATGGAGCTCGTGCATGAACGCGTGTCCGAAGGCCGTCGCGGGGCCGCCATGCACGTAGAGGACTGTCGGATATGGGGGATCGCCGTCCGGCCTGTACAGGAAGCCCTCCACCTCCGCGCCGTCGCTGGCCGTGAACCTGAACTCCTCCGGGCTGACCAGCTTAGCCCTGCTGGTGAATCCCTCGTTGAAACCAGTCAGCTTCCTCAGGGATCCCATTCCGGCGGCTAGCGAGGCCTCGTAGAGCTCCGCGGGCTCGTTCACCCTCATGACCGTCAGGAAGACGCGACCCCTCACTATATCGAAGCCCTCGATGGACAGGGGTCCGGATATAACCGGTGTCGGATCTCCGTCGCTCCCGTACAGGTGCACGGCCGTGCCGTCATGCACCAGGAAGTACCATTTGCCGTCGGCCCACTTGGGCCTGGTGTCCATGCCCCCTCTCACATCGCTGTTCAAGCTGTTCCCAAGGCTCCTGTCCATAGGCGAGAGGTCCACCGGATCCCACTCGTCCAAGGGCGTCTCGTAAAGGTGCTTGTTGGTGACCAGACCCCTCCTCTTATCGTGACCAACTAGGGCGAGGGCCCTCCCGTCGCCACGCCAGCTCACATGGGTCAGGTACCAGTTCCCGGGTCCCACCTCCCTGACGTCCTCCCCGTACACGTCGGAGATGAAGAGACTCACATCCAGCTGCCTGGACCTGTCCTTGAGAGCCAGGAAGGCCACGCTCCTCCCGTCCGGAGAGGGCATGAAGTCCCTCACGTGGAGCTCGGGGGGAGAGATGGGCCACGTCTCACCGGTGTTCAGATCAATCCCTCTTAGCCTGCTCACCGACCAGTAGGTCCATCCCTTCCCGTTCCACCAGAAGGGGATCTCCCTTATCGTCCTGACGTCCTCCTCCTTCTTGCCCTCAACGAATAAGGCGACACCAACATCCTTGAAGGCCCATTCGGCTCTCTCTATGTTGTTCTCATGCTTCAGCACCCTGTACTCCGGATACTCGGGCCCGTTCCACACGAGCAACTCGTCTCCATCGTCCGAACCCCTAGTGAACAGGAATCGGTTCCCTCCGGGCTCCCACGAGGGATTTCCGTCTCTGGGACCCCCTGTGAGCGGCACCGCCTTTTCCTCTTCCGTATCGTAACCCCAGATCCTGTAATCGTAAGAGTTGTCGCTCATCAAAGCCCTACCGGACCTGAACGCCACCATTCTACCGTCGTGCCTGGCCTTGGGGGGGCCCATCAGCACGAGGTGGGAGAAGTCGTCGAGCAACAGCGACCTCGATGGCATATGAGGTTGGGAAGGTGGATGGTTTTAACGATCAGCCCCGGTCACCTCATCCAAGAACTCCGAGAGCGCGGAGAGGACTCGGGGGTCACCGTACCTGATCCTCCTGACGGGCTCGCCGTGATCCCCCTCCACGTACAGCGTCCT
>JALWYH010000021.1 GCA_027078475.1 Thermoproteota archaeon | reverse complement strand
GGCATAGTCCACAGGGTGGACGAGGGGGGGAAGACGGTGGAAATCTCCTTCCACGGACTCTGGCTTAGGCTGTCCTACAGGAAGAATCCCTTCGAGCTGGAAGAGGGGCAGGAGATCTACTTGATCATGAAGTTCTCGGGCTGACCTATCGGCTTCATGAAAATTTTATCTAACATATGTCCGAGAAACGATTAAAATAATTTTAAGAGAAGCTAATAACAGTATGAGGAGATGCCCATACTGCGGAGCCCTCCTCCGGGAGGAGGGGGGTTTGCTGGTCTGCCCGAGCTGTGGTTTCGTTGCGGATGAAGGGCTATCCCCTGGCATAGATATCAACAGAGCTCCCTTCACTAGGAGACCCGGCTCGGTGGATAATATTGCAAATAGGTTGAATTTGCCGGAGGAGGTCACCGCTCTGGCCAAGGAACTCCTCAGAGCATATGACTCCACGTATGGGGGTGGCCATACCACATCGCTGATAATAGCGGCCCTGATAACAGCGAGTAGAATATACGGAGTCCCCATTCCAATAAGAGAAGCACTAACTAGGCTTTCCTTGGACATCTCTCCATCACGAGTGACCTTCTATATAGGGAAGGTGGAGGAGCTCCTACCTAGGAAACAGGGAATCCCGTGGGAAGGGTATGTGAACTACCTTATAGCAAAGATGTCTAGAGATCAGGAGCTCATGAACAGGCTCGAGCGCATGTCTAACAGGTTCGACGCATCACTGCTGCTTGAGAGGCTGAGGATCAGGGCCATAAGAGAGATGAAGAGAGTAAAGAATAACAGGAGATCATTCCTCATAGGGAGAAACCCCGTCTATATAGCGGCTGCCGTCATATACATGGCCAGCAGGAAGCTGGGGATGAGATGCATCTCCCAAGGACTATTAGCCGAGCTGCTGGGAGCTAACAGGTCCACGATATCCAAGGTCTTGGGGTTGGTGAGATGAATGGACTTGGAGATGGAGATAAAGGCTATTGAACATCAAGTGGAATACCTATTCTTCAAACTGGACGATCTACTCCGGAGACTTAGGGAAGTGGAATCCAAGGTCGATCTACTGGAGAGGAAGCTGCATGAGGATGGGTAAGGAGGACCGGCCAGTGGCCATCGCCCTAATCATTATTCTGCTCCTATGGATCTACGATAGATGGAATCAGGTATTAGCGGTACTGGGACAGTTCAGTCTAGGTGGACTTCAGGCTATGGCTTGGTTGATCTTTCTCTCCGCCCCAGCCCTACTGATTGTAGCGCTTAAGCTCAGGAAGGATAGGAGCGGTCTATCGATCAATGCAACCGTGGTAGAGACGGAGAGAGGAGCCTTTCTTGCAGTTCCCATTAAGATGGAGGTGACGGAAAGCGCTGCTGAGCTAGATTTCACGGCCTTGGGTGACCTGCTAGAGGACTTGGATGTGGGTATAACGCTGATCGTCAACAAGTGGCCAGGAAGATCTTTTCTCTCATGGAGGCAGGAGGGGAGCCTGTTCATGAGCGGATTAATGTGGAAAAGGCTGGGGGAACTTAGCGAAGCCCAGAGCATGCTGAAAGCAGCGATATCAGCGGTCAATAGTTTCCTCGGCGGGATCAGGGTTGAGATAGATGAGGGATCTACGCCGGATCCTGATCTTATCTCCGAGATAATCGAGATGGGCTACAGAAGTGAGGAGCCGGCTATTAAAGTGAGCGGTAAGAGACAGGGAAGTGGTATCCCTGTGATAGAGGTGGGGGAGAGGAGGGGGAAGCCCTTCAGTTTGTCCCTCAGCGAGTTGTCCAGACATGTGCTGATAATAGGCCAAACAGGATCAGGAAAGACTACAACGGCAAAAAGAATAATTCAGGAGGCGTGGAACTTGGGTATACCTTCCCTCATCCTAGATATACATTGGGAATACAAGGGATTGGTCTTCCAACTAGGAGGCAGAATATTTTCGATTCAGGAAGGCATGCCACCGGCCTGTATAAACCCGCTTTCGGACTTGCACGAGAGGGAGGCGCCATTCTTGATATCAGAAACTCTCTCCTCGATACTCGACCTGACGCCGTCCCAATTTTACCTGCTGAATACAGCCCTGAGGAGGCTCAGGGACCTGTCCATGGGCAGTAGCGCCCCCACAATAAGGGACTTGGTGGAGGAGATAAGGTCCATCGAACCGTCATCCCATGCAGAGGAGGAGAGCAAGGCATCCCTGCTGAGGAAGATGGAGCCAATAGTGAGTTCTCCCGGGGCCAGGATATTCGAGTGTGATAGCCTGGGCGGCAGGACCTTGGAGGAGACGATCTCCCTCGTAGATATGGGTGACGTGGAGAGCGACATACTGAGGCAGATAGCCACATTCTTCATCCTCAAGAGGATAAAGGGAAGGTTCGCTAGGGAGGAGATGAAGTCTACCTTCCCCAGGCTCGTAGTCGTTATAGAGGAGGCGGAAAAGCTTATCCCAGCTTACAAGGATCCCACCGGCATGGAGATCGTTGATAGGCTGTTCTCGGAGTTGAGGAAGTTCGGGATCTCCCTCGTCCTCGTATCCCAGAACATTTCCGAGATACCTCAGGGCATTGTCAGGAACTCGGGGGTCAAGATGATCCATAGGGTGGACTCCCCCAGCGATATCAGGGAGATGAGATCGATCTTGGGAGACAGGAGCCTGTTGGACAGGATATCCAGATTGCCCGTCGGGAGTTGCTTGGTAACGGTGCCCGATCGGGTTGCGGAGGTCAGGATCATCCCCCCAAGGGAGGAGGCCCTTGACGCCAAGTCAATTGAGGAGGTGATGTCCAAGGAGGAATTTTACTTTCCAGTCTGAAAAGGCTCATAGGTACTCGAGAAGAGACATGAAATCCTCGGTCCAGTTGAACTCCCCATCCTCGTGACCTGCGGGCTCTCCCTCCAGCCTCCTCAGCACCAAGGTGACCTCCTCATTGGGGTCGTCGCCGCATCCATTCACTTGAAGGATCCTCCTAGGATCGGCTATCTCAAGAGCATCCTGAAGGGGTCCGTCTATCGCCTCGTATTCTACATTCTCTCTCACCTTCTCTCGATGATATCCCCTAGCTCTCAGCCTCTCAACCAAGATCGATGGCCTGCACCTGACCACCACCACGAGCTCGACCTCCTCCCTCGGGACGGAATGGGGTGAGATGGTCTCCACCACGAGGCACCCCACCTCCCTCAGGCGACCCAAGATCCACTCCCTAACCTTCTCTTCATCCACCACGAGTGAGCCCCTCCTCTCATCCATCCCCAAGATGAAGCCCTCCCTCCTAACCAATTCGCTCACACTAACGTGCCTACACCCTAGGGCATCAGCTAACCTCTTGGACAGGGTGCTCTTCCCCGAGGCGGGCGCGCCTATGACCACCACGAGGCCCGACAGTCTTGGCTTGGCGGAAACATTTATATTTCCCATGGACATCCCTTGGCCATGGGCTCCGGTGGTGTAGCCCGGTCAAGCATAGGGGCCTCTCGAGCCCCAGACCCGGGTTCAAATCCCGGCCGGAGCACCATTTTCCCCCTCATTAGTACGGAAGTTCCCCGAACATAGACGTTATCGGGTGGAAGTTTGCGATTCCCACGAGCAGGGACCATATGACATAGGCCGTCAGCGCCGCGACGATCAGTCGAACCGGTTGTCTGTTGTAGGCAGGAATCAGCAGAAAGAGGGCCTGTATCATTACTAGTGTCAGGTAGAAATTGGTCATTATAACATCGTAAGGCTGCATCCAGACTATCATCACCCAGACTCCCAGCTCGGCTATGAAGAGGGCGACGGGAAAGGTAAACACCGCGAAGAGAGCCCCGTAGATGGCCTCTATCACAATTCTCTTCACGGCGGGTGGGATGCCCTTCCTCCTTCTCCTAGAAATGGGGGTCCTGCCCCTTCGCCAGCTTCTTGAAGATCTTAACATGAGATCACCTCGGCCTGATCAAGCTCCCCTTTCTACTACCCCTCATCAGCTCAAGTAGAGCCTCTGGAACATCCCCACTTAAAATTATCGTTGAAATAGACGATCTTCTCAGGATCTTGATTGACAATGCGTCGAGTAACTCATACCTGCCAGGATGGTAGGACTTATCCCTGAGTAGGTGCTCTAAATCATCATAGGAGAGCTCCTCTATCCTCCTGGCATCTCGATGCTCGGTTGGGTCCCTGTCATAAACCCCGTCAACTCCTGTCATCTTTACCAGAAGATCCAAGCCCAGCTTCTCAGCCATGAGAGCGGCAACTGCGTCCGTGGATTGGCCTGGCTGCATGCCCCCTGATACGGGGATCCTGCCCAAGCTGAAGGCCAGCGCGGCCTCCTCGTAATCCTCCACCACCTTGGGGAAGGCGATTCCGCCCAAGGCAGACATCAGGATTAAGGCGTGGAGCTTGGTAGATAGTATCCCCGCCTGATCCTGCAGGAACTTTCCCCCACCCACCTTCTCCACCGCCTCTATGTACCTCCTCGCCGTTATGCTACCACCTGCAACTATGGCCAACTTGCTTCCATCCGCAACTATTCTTCTCACGACCTCTGCCGTTCTCTCGACCAGCGAGAGATCCCCACTCAGAATACCTCTGAACACGTGCCCCCCCAGCAGGAGGACGAAATCCTTTCCCATGGCCAGCACCTCAGTAGAACCTGATGGCCCTTTCCAGCCTGGATAGCAAGGCTATCCTGCTCTCGGGTGACTCGTCAATCACTCCATAGCCCGTCAACTTGGCCAGCTTCTCCGCGAAAACTCTAACCTCATCATGAGTGGGCATGTTCTCCCTTCCCAATCTCCTCCGGGAGTATCCCACCCACATATAGGCCTTCGGTTCCACGTAAGTCGGCTGAGATCTCTTTATAAGCTCTGAGAACTCCTCTATAGACCTGTCGTCCATGTTGAACCCCCTGATGAGGGGTATCCTGATCACGGTAGGGGAGGAGAACGATTGGAGAATTTCCAACGTTCTCTGAAGCCTGGACCAGGCATCTGGCCATAGAGGTCGGGTTATCTCCATGTAAAGTTTCTCATTGGGAGCTGGAACCGTCACGTAGAGCTGGGTAGGCTCCCTCTCTAGGTTCTCCAACCTCTCCGGCAGGGTACCATTCGTCACTATGAACGTGGTCATGCCCCTCTTGGAGTAGGCCTCCACCAAGCCTCCTATGTAGGGGTACAGCGTGGGCTCGCCGGTCAGAGAGATGGCCGCGTGCCTCGGTTTCTCTGCCTCGTAAACCCAATCTTTCCTGAAGACTTTCACGCCCTTGTAACCTTGGACCATCATCCTGTGCAGCCTTATGCTCTCCTCGGCTATGTCCTCCGGATCATCCCATTTGGCCCCCTCGTCCGGAACCTCCTTCCACCTCGAACTGGCCGGGACATCGCTCACATTAAGCCTCCAGCAGTACAGGCACTGCAGATTACAGAACGAGGCAGTCGGAGTCATTTGGAGGCATCTCCATGAGGGGATACCGTAGAACTTGTGCTTGTAGCAGGTCCTTCCTTCCATAAGCGCCTTCCTGAACCAGTAACACGGTTTCATGGCCGAGTGATTGAGGATGATCTTGTATCCCTGCTTCTCCATAAGCCTCCTCACGTGATCGGGTATCCTCACCAAGCCGGTGGATAACATCTTTATCCATGCTGGGGGCCTATCTTCGATAAATAATGATTCGCCCGAACATGGTCTCCGAGCAACTGAGGAGATCAGAGTTCGAACTGGAGAAACTGAATTCCTTGAGAGAGAAGGCGATAATACTCTCTAGAAACTGGCTGGCCAGGTGCAGGGACTTGGTGTCCAGGGCTAGGAGGCTGGGGGATTTGGAAGCCGTGGAGAAGGAGTTGAGGAAGCTCTTGGAGGAGATCATGAGCTTTCTTTCGGAGTGCGAGAGGGAACTGGGCTACTTGGATATCTCCCTCAGAAGTACAGTCTCGGATCCGATACAGGAGGCCGTGGAGGGGGTCGTCCTGACGAGGCTGCTCAAGAAAAAGGCCATACCAACCCATGATGAGCTGGGAGTGCCCCCAAGAGAGTACGTGCTCGGTGTGGGTGATGCCGTAGGGGAGCTCAGGCGTGTCGCTCTGCACTTCCTCTTGGAGGGGAAGATAGAGGAGGCCGAGGAGCTGGCCAGCTTCATGGAGGAAATATACGAGGGACTAAGCCGTATGGTCTTTCCCGATTCCCTCGTCCCTGTCAGGAGGAAAGCCGATATGGCTAGGTCTCTAGTGGACAGGACCCTTTCAGAAATTCTCCTTGCAAGATCATCGGGTGGTAAGCGATGAGCAGGGAGTTCAAGGAGCTGGATCCCTATACATCGCATCTAGTGCTAGCTGTGATCATGCTAGGTGGATCCAAGAGGCCCATCAGGGCGTCTGATCTCTGTGAGTACCTCAACACTTCGAGGGCCACAATCTCCAGATGGATCTCAAGGGCAGAGGATCTGGGATTCCTCAAGTCCATGATGGCTAGGAGAGTTCAGTACGTCATGGCCACCCAGAAGGCATTGGAGCTGGTTAGGACCTTGTATGAGATGACTGAGGGAGTAAACTGGGATGAGGAGGTCCTGATGGCTGAGGTATTCTCCGGTATGAAGGAGGGGGCTTACTACATGTCGAGGCCCGGCTACATCATGGGATTCAAGGAGGTGCTAGGATACATACCCTACCCGGGCACTCTCAATCTGAGGGTCAGGGGAGAAGACATATCCAAGATAAGGGAATGGAGGAGGAGAGTGAGGCCTAAAGTGGTTCCCGGATTCGTGGAGTCTGGCAGGACTTTCGGCGACGTGGAGGTGCTTCCCGTGCTCCTTAATGGTTCCATCGAGGCTCACGCCATCTTCCCGCTCAGGAGACACTACGGGGATGATGTACTAGAGGTCATACATCCGGAGAGCCTCCGAGTTAAACTCAACGTCAAGGATGGTGATATAGTGGCTGTCACGCTGAAGAAGTGGTAGTGGGCCGGGGGGGACTCGAACCCCCGACCTCCGCCGTGTGAGGGCGGCGTCATAGCCGCTAGACCACCGGCCCCATTCATCGAGGCGTCGTCCGGTTTTAATCTTTTTGCGTGCTAGGGAGTTCACCTCGGAGGGTCGTGCCATCTGTTTTTTCAGGTAAATAAAGTGAGGATTAACTCATCCTAGGATATTATATGAAATTAACCTACGTTTTTTCATGTAACTAGATGTTGCTGGGAAAGTGAGAAGCATAACTATTTTAATTAATATTTCATACGGTCGCATAACTGAAATGATAAACGGGATGAGGCGGCTGGAAAGGGATCTGAAACTACTGCTGATAGCGAGCATTCCTACTGGACTCTCTGGAGGAATGTTCTACGCGGTTTGGGGGCTTTATTTCGAGACTGAGGGTATAAATGCCAGTTTGCTCGGTCTTTACACATTCCTTGAGGGTCTGTTGATGGCAGCCGTCTTCATACCGGCTGGTCTGATTACAGATAGATTAGGGAGGAAGAGACCAGTACTCCTTGGCTATCTGTTCTCTGTCGTATCTCTGGCAGTCATCTCCATATGGGGGCTGACCTTACCCTCGATAGCCCTCAGCGGGATCCTCGGGGGGTGCAGCTCCCTAGCCCTTCCCGCGTTTCAGGCATGGCTGGCCGATCTTGCCGGAAGCCGGATGGAGGAGGCATCGAGCATGCAGATGTTCCTATACAACATCAGCTTCTCGGCTGGTAGCATGATGGGATGGATCCCCGAGCTGATGGTGCTTTCAAACGGAGGAGTGAGCTATTCCCAAGCATACCGCTTCATGATAACCCTCTCCATGTTGGCGACCCTGGCGGCGATACCTCTCTTCCTTCTCATTAGGGACAGGAGAGTCGTCAGGTTGAGAGGGAGGCCTGCGACGACCCTGAGAGAGGTTTTGGAACCACTCAAGACTCCCATGATAAGGAAGCTCACCTTTCTACTGGTACTCTCTAGCCTGGCGATGGGATTCTTCTATCCTCTCACCAGCTACTACTTGGGAATGAAGTACGGGGTGGAATCCGGTCCGGTGGGAACCATTCTCTCGCTTATATACCTAATATCATCCTTCAGCTACCTAGTGGCTCCAGCCTTCTCCAAACTTATGGGTCTGGTCCGGTTCATAGTGGCCTCTCAGGGGTTCGCCATCCTGATGATGGTTTTAATGTCCCTCACTGACAACTTCCTGCTCGCCTCTCTGCTCCTTATCCTCAATGTTATGGGAACCTATGCTCCATTTCCCCTTATATGGGCTCTATTCATGGAGTACTCACCACCAGATGAGAGGGGAGTCGTTAACTCCCTCTACAACCTGTCAATGGTGGGACCAAGGGCAGTGTCATCCCTCGCAGGCGGTAACTTGATGAGCCTGTCCCTGGAATATCCAATATTCGCCTTCATCCTGCTGTACTCCATCTACAACCTTCTCTTTGCGGTCCTGATCAGTAATAGATCTCAGACAAAAACGAAGACAGAGAAGGGTTATGTAGAGCAGGAGGTGGAGGGATCCGGGATAGGAGATGGATCTGAGGAGCAGGATAGATGCAACACTTCTCAAGCATGACGCCGACTTGGAGGAGGTCCTCGAGTTTGCGAGGAGGTCCTCATTGGAGGGTTTCAGGGCCGTGGTGGTCTACCCATTCCACGCCGAGTACTTGGTGGCCCGATCCCCAGACATTCCTATCTGCACAGTGATCGGATTCCCGCATGGATCCCAGCTGAGGGAGGCCAAGGGAGCGGAAGCCGAGCTGGCGAATGAAATTGGTGTCTCGGAGATAGACTACGTCGTGAGCATACCGGCCATCAAGAACGGGATTCCCAAATATCTGGCGGAGGAGGCCCGACTGATCACCTCTAGATTCCCCGGTGTGGTCAAGGCGATAGTGGAGGTGCCCATCCTCACGGATGAGGAGCTGAGGATGACCCTCGAGGTGCTCGAGGACACCGACGTGGATTACGTGAAGACCTCAACGGGTCTTTACAGGGCGGTGACTCCAGAGGACGTCACAAAGATAAGGAAGATTTCCAGCAAGAAGATCAAGGCCGCTGGAGGAATAAGGAGCAAGGAACAGGCCCTTGAGCTGATAAGGGCTGGGGCGGATGTACTAGGAACCAGCAAGCCCTTCGACCTCGTCGCTGGATTACCACGCGACTAGGCGCCTATGACCCACCTGGCGATGTAGCTTCTGGGACACTGCACCGTTCCCCTGTAGTAAGGGCAGAACGAGCAGGTCGGGCTATTTCCCCAGCAATCATACTCGTTACTGTCGGCAATCTGACATCCCTCCCAGAGCAGGCAGTCATTGCAGGAGGGATAATCAGCTATCTTGACCCTCGCCCTGAAAGCGACGTACTCAGGCGACCACCATATCTCCTCTATCCCCTTCTCCTCTAGATCACCGAAGACTAGCTGCTTCACCTCAACCTCCCTGCCATCTATCCAAGCCCTGTAGTCGTGCAAGGTGAACAGGCAGGGGACGACCTTACCGTCGAATGTTATGGCGAAGCTCCCCTCCTCCACAAAGGGGCACCTCCTCTCGGTCCTGTAGTAGAAGAAGGGTTCCACGATTCTCACGTGGTGGAGCATGGACAGGGTCCTCACCCTCTCCATCACACGAGTTATCTCCTCAGGTTGAACCTTGGCATGTATCTGCTCCCCAGCCAGGGCGGGATGCGTAGCGATCAGGTTGGAAAGCAGCACTCCCCTAGCCCCAACCTCAGAGGCCCACTCTATAAGATTGGGTAGCTTGTCCACCGTACTCCTCATAAGGACGGTGGATATCCACAGATCCGCGCCGTCCCTGCCCCCAACCTCCCTAATCCCCTCCTCCACTACGCTGAAGCTTGAACCAACCCTGAGATTCCTGTACATCTCTGGATCCGTGACATCCACGCTGACGAAGACCCACGAGAAGTGCTCGCTTACCAGATCGGCTTTCCTCATGAGGGTAGTCCCGTTAGTTATCATTCCCAAGTTGAACCTCTTGGACGCCTCCTTCGTGAACTCCTCGAACTTTGGATGGATGGTTGGTTCGCCCCATCCGCTAAACCAGAGGTCCCTGACCCCAAACCCCTCGAGCTCATCCAAGATGTGGTAGAAGAGTTCCTCAGACATGAAGCCTATTCTCTCATTCCAGCTCTGCCTGTAGCAGAACTTGCAGTTCAGGTTACATGACGTGGTCAGCTCGACGTGGGCCTCCTTTGGAGGATCCGGATCCGGAATATAGAGGCCGCCGTGAATCCTGACTTCTCTCAACTTACCTCGCTCCCGATCACCGAAGTTGCAGTATTAAACGATTACTATAACGTGATGATAAGGCAAATAAAGGTTCATCCGAGGAAGGTATCGGGTCCCTTAGGGGTCCTACCCCAAACCCTGTTTATCTCCTCCACGGGCAGATCGAGCTGCTTTGCCACCAGTTCCTTGGATATCTCCGGATTGGTTCTCCTTATATCCTCGACTGCGCGTGCCAAGTAGTCATCGTAGGGTAGAGCCTCATTCCAGAGCTTCTCGAACCTCTCTCTGAATATCTTAGCCAGGCTCTCCGACTCCACCTTTATCCCCGTCCGGGTGGGCTGCTCCACCCCCACCTTTTCAGGAAACCCCATGACCACGACCCTGTCGTCCACCACCATGTGCCTCAGGTCGTACACCACTAGGCCCCCATGGTAGCGCACCTCTGCTCCCGCCTTGGTGTACCTGTAGCCCACATAGAGCTTCTCCCTGCCCTTAGGCATCATGTACCTCACCCTGACACCTCTGGAAGACGCTGCCTCTATCTCCCTCACTATCTTATCGAAGAATTCTGTGGATTCCTTGGGCTTCGCACCCGTGACGGAACCGAAGATCTCCCTGACGGCACCCCTCATCGCCTCCAGCACCGATGAGAAGTATTGAGTCCTGGTGAGCATCCTCGTCACTTCCACGAGGTGCTCTACTAGCTTCCTCCTCCCCTCCACCTCATGCTTGCTGAGGTAGAGGAGGATGATCGTAGCTATCAGGAGGGTCAGCTCGACGAACAGCAGGGCCAAGGCAATCAGATCCTCCATACGAGGTCCCTCATATCTCAGCAGCCCCCTCAGCGGGAGACACCCTCATCAGGGTAACGGGGATCGCCAGATCCTTATAAGCCCGCCTGACCCCCTCCATGATGCCCTCACAGTCCCCGCACAGGAAGAGCATGCTGGGTCCCGCCCCGCTGATGCTGGTTCCTAAGGCTCCGGACTTAAGGGCTGCTGATCTCACCTCTGAATACCCCGGTACGAGCCCGGATCTAGCCTCATCTATCAGAGAGAAGGACATTCCCTCCCCGATTAGCTCCAAGTCACCCGTGGCGAATCCCAAGACGAGCGAGGCCAAGTGGGAGTAATGTCTCACCATGTCTCCGATGGAGACTATGTCCGGCACGACGGATCTCATCCTCTCAGTCTTCCTCTCGGGTATCGGGGTCCATGGTATGGCGAGCACGAACTCAACCCGAGGCTGAAGCTTGACTATCCTGCTGCCCATCAACACGAGGCCGCCCAGCAGTGAGGGAGCGACGTTGTCCGGATGGGGTGAACCCGATGCCTCCCTCTCCCCTTCGGCGGCCGCCCTTATCAGCTGCTTCTCCGAGAGGAGGTCGCCAAGCTCCAGATCTACGGCTCTCGCAGCTGCAGATGACGAGGCTCCACTGCTCCCCAGTCCCCTCCCGGGGGGGACTCCCTTCCAGAGGGATATCCTGGCGGTCAGCCTCTGCTCGGCCATCTCCAAGGCAGCCCTCGCCGCAGCGGCAGCGCTATTTCCCCTTCCCAGCGGAACCGATGCAGCATATGGGCCCTCCACCTTGGTAACCAGGGCATCCGGACCCCCGCTCACTAGCTGGACCTCCACCACGTCGAAGAAGGCATCAATCGCTATGCCCATTATGTCATAGCCCGGACCCAGATTAGCGCTGGTACTCCACGCTCTTACCCTCATGACGACAGCCCCCTTATCCTCTCAACTGCTTCCTCCACGCTGGAGGCCCTCACCGGCTCGGGGAAGGGGAACGCATCGGGATCCTTCAGGGCGTGTCCCGTAGCCACTAGGACCACCCTGTCGTCCGGGGAGATGACCCTCTCTAGGAGCTTCCTGTATCCGGCGTAGGAGGCGGCCGACGCCGGCTCGACGCCCACCCCCATCCTGCCTAGGGCCAGCTGGGCCTCCCTTATCTCCTCATCGGAAACCACTTCCATGATTCCGTCGCTCTCCCTCAGCGCTCTGAATGCCTTCGGCCAGTTAACGGGCCTCCCTATCCTTATGGCTGTGGCCACAGTTTCGGGCTCATCGGTGAATAGGGGCTCACTCATCCCCTCCTTGAACGCCTTCGCTATGGGCGACGCTCCCTCAGCCTGAACGCCCGCCATCCTCGGGAGCCTGTCTATCAACCCAAGCTCCCTCATCTCTCTGAAGCCCTTCCATATGGCAGATATGTTGCCCGCGTTACCTACGGGTAGCACGACCCAGTCCGGAACCCCTATCTCATCTGCTATCTCGAAGGCGAGGGTCTTCTGGCCCTCCAGCCTCCAAGGATTGATGGAGTTCATGGGATAGAGACCGCTCTCCCTCCCTGATACCCTCATCACCACGTCCAGCGCTATGTCGAATGGTCCATCCACCTCCACTATAGTTGCTCCGTGGAGGACGGCCTGCGCCAGCTTGCCCCTCGCCACCTTCCCCTTGGGGAGCACCACGAAGCTCCTCATGCCCGCCCTAGATGCGTAGGCAGACATGGAGGCTGAGGTGTTTCCCGTGGAGGCGCATATGACGCTGCTCACCCCCGCGGCCCTGGCCAGCGACACGGCCACGGTCATTCCCCTGTCCTTGAACGACCCCGTCGGATTGCTGCCCTCGAACTTGATCCAGAGGTTATCACCCAGCTGGATTAGCGGGGTTCCGCCCTCTCCCATGGTCACCGGCTGGACTCTTGGAAGGAGCTCCCTGTACCTCCACACACCGAACCTCCTGGTCCTGAACAGGGGCCAGGAAATGGCCAGGGGTCTCCTCCTGAACACCGGCTCCAGCAGCCCCCCGCAGTGGGGGCAGACTATCGTCCAAGGATCGGCGGCGAACGTCCTCCCGCACTTGACGCAGCGCAGTTGGTACTCCTCCAGCATCCCTGCAACCTTCCACGCACAGTTATAACTTCTCCCCTCGATGAAAACTGGGTGTGCGCTTGGATCCGGAGGAAGCCTACAGGAAGGTTCTCTCCTCCTTGGAGGAGCATCACAGGTGGTTCGATTCCTCCCTTCCCATGATAGCCAGCGAGAACGTGACGAGTCCCGCGGTTAGAAGGGTCCTGACCAGTGACTTCGGTCACAGATACGCAGAGGGCTGGGTGGGGGAGAGGGTGTACGCGGGCACCAAGTACATAGATCGGGTGGAATCCCTCGCGATGGAACTGATAAGGGAGATATATGAGGTGAGGTTCGCTGATGTGCGCCCCATAAGCGGTGTTGTGGCCAACCTGTCCGTCTACACGGCGCTGACCCAGCCGGGAGACGTTGTCATGGCCCTGCCCATAACCAAGGGCGGGCACATAAGTATGGGTCCCCTCAGGGGGTCCAAGGGCCAGTTCATAGGGGGGACCGCGGGGGCCGTCAGGGGGCTCGACGTGAAGTACATCGCGTTTGACGACGAGAGCATGAACATAGACGTGGACAGGACCCTCAGGAGGATGGAGAAATACAGGCCAAAGCTCCTGATGCTGGGAGGGAGCGTCATCCTCTTCCCTCAGCCGGTGAAGGAGCTAGCCGAGGCGGCCAAATCCATGGGAGCGGCGGTGAACTACGACGCGGCTCACGTGGCTGGGTTAATAGCCGGACGGAGGTTCCAGCGCCCGCTGGACGAGGGGGCCGATGTGATGACCTTCAGCACCCACAAGACGTTCTTCGGCCCTCAGCACGGTGCGGTGATCACGAACGATGAGGATAAGTTCGATCTGATAAAGAAGGCCAACTTCCCCGGTCTCCTGAGCAACCATCACCTGCATGCGGTCGCTGCACTGGCAATAGCCGCGGCCGAGATGCTGGCATTCGGCGAGGAGTACGCCGGGGCCGTGATCAGAAATGCCAAGGCCCTGGCCCGGGCCCTCCACGACCAAGGGTTCAGGGTCGTGGGCGAGAAGCTGGGGTTCACCGAGAGCCACCAGGTTCTCCTCGATGTGGACGAGCTAGGCGGGGGCTATAGGTGCGAGAAGCTGCTTGAGAGGGCTAACATAATCGTGAACAGGAACCTCCTGCCGTGGGATATAAAGAGGGGGAGGAGCTTCAAGGATCCAGGTGGACTGAGGCTCGGTGTCTCCGAGCTCACCAGGCTCGGCATGGGTCCGGAGGAGATGGCCCAAGTGGCGAGGTTCTACAGAGAGGTCCTGATAGACGGGAAGAAACCGGAGGAGGTCGCGAAGGAGGTCTCCGAGCTGAGAAAGGGTTTCAGGACGGTGAAATACGCTTTCGAGGAGGGCCCGGCCTACGAGCACTGATATCCGCCGCCTGATGGAGGACAGGACCAGGGGCTCACTGGAGATATTCGAGGAAGCCCTGATCCTGCTGGAGAGGTCTGACGACCCCTGCAGGGATGCCAGAGCCCTGAGAGGATCCCATCCTGAGATGACGGTCTTGGAGTACCTGGAGATGGCGGCGTGCAGTGGATCGCTGGGCAAGCTGAGGGAGTTCTACAGCAGCTCCAGGGAGGAGCTAGCCGTCACGTGCTCCAACCTACTTTCCGAGCTGGGGGTTGACAGGGTAGCGACCCTCAGCAGGAGCTCCGCGGTCATAAACTGCCTCGACAGGTCATCGGTGAGCGAGGTGATAGTGGGGGAGTCCAGACCCGGGAGGGAGGGCCTGGGGACAGCCGAGATCCTGAGGGACATGGGCTTCAGGGTCATCCTCGTGGTGGACGCCCTCCTCCCGTGGTACTCCATGAGGATGGGGGCGACAGGGCTGGTCGGGGCCGACAGGGTCACCCCCACCGTGCTGGTGAACAAGGCGGGTACCCTGCCGCTTGCATCCCTCGTGAGGACGATAGCGGTCCCGGGACTACTGAAGCTCCACAGGGGGAAATACACGCTCATGAGGAGGGATCCGGACGAGGTGGCCCGGCTCGATGGGGTGGAGGTGGTCAACATCTACTTCGACGAGACCCCCCTGAGGTCCTTCCACCTTTTAGTATTCGAAGGCCTGGTCTTGGAACCTCATGAGATAGGAGAGGCCTTCAGGAAGCTGGAGGAAGTCCTGGGGATCAGATCAGATGGATGAGGGCTAGGAACAGGCCAACCACGCCAGACATTATCCAGGCAACCACCGAGATAGCCGCGGCCGTTAGCCAACTCACCCTGAACCAGGCCTTCAGCACCCACACCCACACCACTATCTCAATCAGCTTCTCGATTATCCACAGGGGCAGAATAGCGAAGGCAATAGCCAGGACGAGATCGATGACCGACCAGACGAAGGCCAGGGCCAGGACGGACAGGAAGGATTGCTCCTTCTTGTCAGGCAGGACCACCTTCTGGGCCAGCCACAGGACCACGGCGCTGACCAGCAGGGTGATGACGAACCTCGCGAGGGCTGATGCCATCATGACAATCGGATCATCTCACTTAACTTGGTTAAAAAGTGAATGCGGGGAGAGGGATGTGAGGAGGAGAGGGCATCAGCCGGACTCACCCCTAAGGATCCTCTCTATCTCGCTCTGGAACCTCCTCAGCGCGGTCATCTTGTCCTCCATGAATATGAGGTCGCTGAGGCCCTCTAAGACTATGTTGTGGGCGAAGGGCGTGGGCACCCTCACCACTCCCACGTCGACTACCCTTATCCTACCGCTCCCTATCCCCCTGACCACCTCCTCTGCCCTCTCCACATCCATGTAATCCTCCATTATCTCCCTGTAGGCCTCCTTAAGCAGTGGAAACCCCTCAATATTCTCCACTATCTTCAGGAGGCTCTGGGCGCTTATCTGCTGCTTGTTCACGCTGATCTCATGTCCCTTGTAGTTCCTGAGTATCATCAGGCCCCTGGCGGCCACGTGCCTGAACCTCCTCCTGAGGAGCTCGGTCCTCGACAGGGCCCTCCTGAGGACATCCCTGATGTCTTCCCCGACTAGGTCCGCTATGGTTACCTCCGGTTTGACCCCTCTTGGGTAGATTATCGCGAATCCCGTGTCTTTGACCGCTATCCCCAAGTTCCTCCTCGCCTTCCTGCCGGCCACGTAGGCCAAGGCCCTTGAAAGGGCATCGTTGGTCCTCCTCCCATAGAGGGAGTGGGTGACCTGATGAGTCCTCCCATCCTCGTCCACGTAGCTCTCCACCAGGATGACTTCGTGGGAGGGCATGTCCTCCACGCCAACGCCTAGGGACCTCAGGTAGAGGTACTGCTGCCTCAGGTAGTTGTATATCGCCAGGGCCGCGGTCCTGTTGGCGTTGCTCATCCCCATTATCAGTGCAATGAGCTCCCTCCTAGTCGCCCCCTCCTCCAGCATCCTGAAGAACTCGCCCCTGAACCTCCCTATCTCGAGTGCCAGCTCGTAGCTCAGGGGAAGCATCTCCGAGAACCAGGCGGGGACGGTGGGTTTCTGATCGAAGGCGGGCCTGACCTTGACCCTCAGACCCCTCGCCGACACGAACTCGTAGACCTTCCCTCCCAGCACGAACCTGTCCCCGGGCATGAGCCTCTCCAAGAAGCCCTCCTCCAGGTTTCCCACGTACTTCCCATCGGTCGTGTAAACCCTAGCCGCCACCTCGTCGGGGATCGTGCCTATGTTGGTGGCGTAGATCACCCGCGCATACCTGCCCCTCCTCCCGAAGACCCCCTCCTCCGGATCGTACCATATCTTCCCATAGACCTTCCTGCTCTCGAGCTGGGTATACTCGCCGGACAGGTACCTCAGCACGGACTCGAAGTCCTCCCATGCCAGATCCACGTACGGGTAGGCGGACCTCACCAGGTCGTAGGCATCCCCCACCCTCCACTTGCTCTCCACCGCCATCCCCACTATGTGCTGGGCCAGGACATCCAGGGGGTTCCTTGGGATGTGGACCCTGTCCAGCCTTCCGGCCATGGCCTCCCTGAGCATCACCGCCACCTCAACGGCATCGTCCCTGTCGACCACGATGAACCTACCCTTGGACGTCTCGTGCAGCCTGTGGCCCGCCCTGCCTATCCTCTGCAGGGCCCTGGTCACCGACTTGGGGCTCCCTATTTGTATCACGAGATCTATGTAGCCTATGTCTATCCCCAGCTCCAAGCTGGTCGAGCTGACTATGGCCTTCAACTCCCCCCTCTTCAGCCTCTCTTCAACCTCCCCCCTAACGTCCCTCGATAGGGAACTGTGATGGGCCGCTATCCTCTCATCTATGTCCTCGATGCTTTCTCTGAGCATCCTCTTCAGGTGGAAGACCACCCTCTCGGTTCCGCTCCTGGTGTTGGTGAATATCAGGGTGGTAGTGTGCTCCCTGACCAGCCTAGATATCAGCTCGTACATCTTGGAGGACACGACCTCAGTCGGCGTGTTTACTAGGTCACTCACCGGGGAGAGGAGAGCCAAGTCCAGGGACTTGGCCCAGTTCGTCTCCACTATCAGGCAGTCCCTCGGCTTTCCCCTGTCGTAGCCCACCAGAAACTTGGCCACCTCCTCGAGTGGGTTGATGGTGGCGGACAGGCCTATCCTGATGAAATCCCGACCCACGAGCCACCTGAGCCTCTCCAAGGATAGGGACAGGTGGGTTCCCCTCTTGTTCTCCACCATGCTGTGAATCTCATCCACTATGACCCACCTGACGGTCCTGAGCTTCTCCCTGAACTTGGGGGCCGTCAGGATTATCCCCAGGGTCTCGGGAGTCGTTATGAGAATGTGGGGCGGCCTCCTCAGCTGCCTTGATCTCTCGCTTGTGGGGGTATCACCCGTCCTGACAGCGTGTCTTATCCCTGGAAGGCCCGGTGAGAGCTCCCTTATCTCCCTAAGGGGCACCTCGAGGTTCCTGTAGATGTCGTTGTTCAGTGCCCTGAGGGGTGACACGTAGACCGCGTACACGGAGTCTTCCAGTTCTCTCCTCTCCCCCATCTCAAGGAGCTCGCTTATTATCGAGAGAAAGGCCGTTAGGGTCTTTCCGGTACCGGTGGGGCTCGTAACCAGGACATTCCTCCCCTCATGTATCGGGATGACCGCGTACCTCTGGGGCGGGCTCAGATCCTCGAACTTGGAGTCGAACCAGAGGGCCACAGCTGGGTGCAGAGCCTCTAGCACCTCCTCCTTGGTGTACTCCCTGACCGCCTTGGATATCATGGCCATCCCGCCCCACATCATGCTGGTCGATAGCCCTGCCGCGCCAGATCTAGCGTCCGGCTAAACCCCTCCCGGCCCCCTCCCTGCTGAGTATCTTGAAGGTCCCGTCGGGTCGGTGGAGGAAGAGCACCGCCCGGGGGAACATCTCACCCACCTTCAGCAGGGTGTCCAGATCGTCGTCGTGGTACTCGACCACCTCGCAATCCAGCTCCCTCACCAGGGCTGGCTTGAGCTCTCCGTCGACCTGGTAGTTGTCGTCGGGCCTCATGACCAGCTCGTCGAACGGCACACCGGATGACATGAGCTGGATCGCGGTCTCCCTCCTAAGCCACTCGTACCTCCCGGTCACCAGGACGACCCTGAGCCCCCTCATCTTGGCATCTTGAACCATCTCTATCGTCCTCTGTAGGGGTCTGTCCAGCCCCAGCAGTCCGGGATCCATGTAGGCTCTCCAGAACTCCTTTTGGAGCTCGAAAGGCATTTCTCTGGGGGATCTGACCCCGAACTTCCTGAGAGCCACCTCGAACCTCTCCCTGGCGTCGAACAGGGTGTTGTCTATATCGAAGACCGCGCATCTGACCCTCATCCATCGCCTCCCCCACCTGGCTGAATCCTGTCCGGAAGCAGCAGCTCCCAGCGTCCCACCGGCGATCAAAATAAAAGCCCCCCGAGCATCGATGCGGGACTTCCCTCACGGCCGGGAGATTTTGGCCGCCCTCCTGACCACCTCTAGGGTTCCCAGCCTCACCACCCCAACCTCCTCATCCACCACGTGGATGGTGAACCCGTCAAGGTCGACCATCCTTAGGAAGGGCGAGAGCAGGCCCCTCCTGTCGACCTTCAGCAGGTCGGTTCCCGGGGCCAGGGGGGAGATGGCCGGAAGGACGAGCACCCTCACTCCCTGGTACTCGCCCTCGAGGAAGACCTTGAACTTATGCCCCCCTCCCAGATCGTCCCTCAGGGATATGGCGGGATGCTCGTGTCCCATGACGATGAGCTCGACCTCCTCCGGAATGGCCAGGAGTTCCTTATGACCGTGGAAGTACATCACACCATCCTTGATCAGGTGGGGGTCCCTGATCCGAATTCCCTCCCTGAGGAGTATGGGAATCAGGTAGTTGTCGTGGTTACCCCTGACCACCTCAATTCCAATTCCCCTCTCCCTCAGGGTCCTCAGCAGATCCAAGACCTCCCTCCACTCCTGGCTCAGGGCTCCCCCGAACTCGTGCTTCACATCCCCGTTGAGGATGACCAGATCGGGATCGTGCTCATCGATGTACTCCAGAATCCACCTCCTCACGGTGGGGTACTGCTCGTAGGGCAGCTCCACACCCCTCTCCCTGAGCGCATCCTCGTAACCGAGGTGGAGGTCCGCAACCACCAGCGCCCCCTTCACCATCGCCCCGTAGGGAAACACCTCAACGTCATCCAGAAGTCTCATCTCTCCATCAATGCGGCGCTCGGACCCGGTAATAAGGTCTGGCCCTGATGATCAATTATCCCGTCAAGCAGTGATCCCTGATGGATTGGATGCGCTCGGCCGTCGGGGTGGTCACGGATCGAACTGCTAGCCGGGAGCCAGCATCCAAGTCGGTATCGGGGAAAGTAGGAAAGTAGGTGTGAAAATCTTCTTACCTTGGAGATGCCCGCATAAATGATGCCTGAAAGTGACGCCATGGAGTACTTTCCCTACGAGCCGCGCAGGTATCAGAGAGAGGCAATGGTCTCGATAAGGTCCGCCGTGGAGGAGGGAAGAAGGTTCTGCCTTCACGCCCCGACCGGGTTCGGCAAGACCCCCGTGGTCCTGGCGGCACTGCTCCCGATAATAGAGAACATGGACGGGTCGATTATCTGGGCCGTCAGGACCGGGAACGAGACGGACAGGCCGATAGAGGAGCTGAAACTGATAAGCAAGAGGAAGCCCGTGTTCGGCCTCTCCTTCAGGGGGAAGAGGGACATGTGCCTCCTAGCCAGGGACCTGAAGGTCACGAGCTACGAGGGAGTGAGCGCCCTGTGCAGGATGAGGAGGGAGAGATGCCCCTACTACAGGGAGCTGAAGAGGTCGATCGAGAGGGGAGGGGGAGAGCTGGTCCCTCCTCCCACGCCCCTGACATTCACCGAGGTATTCGAGCTGGCCTCGGATATGGGGGTCTGCCCCTACTTCCTCCAGATATCATTCTTGGAGTACGCCCACGTCATCTCCCTCAGCTACAATTACGTCCTGTCCCCCCTCGGGTGGGTGGTGAGGCACAGGGTCCCGTTCAGGAGCTCCATTCTGGTGGTGGATGAGGCGCACAACGTCGAGAGGGCGGCCATGGAGCTGAACAGCAAGTCCATCACATCGAGGACCGTGGAGAGAGCCCTGAAAGAGGCGAGAAGGTATGATCCAGAGGACGAGACGGGCCTGGGCGCCAAGCTGGACTCACTGCTAGAGTTCTCCCTTAAGGAGGCGAGGAACGAGGACGGAACTTTTGAGCTGGAGCGTCTCCTGGAGGAAACGGGCCTGGGACCCGATGACGTGAAGGCGCTCTATTCCCTGGCTCAGGAGGTCTACAGGGACCAGATGAGGCGGGGAAAGGAGCCCAGGTCCTACCTCAACTCCATAGCCGATTTCCTCGTCGTGGCCCTGGAGAAGGCGGACCAGGATGGGGTGGCTTTCCTCTACTCCAGGGAGGGGTCCAGCGTGAAGCTCGAGGTCTGGGACATGAGGACGAGTGAGATACTGGCTCCAGTCTGGGACGAGTTCCGGAGCGTGATCTTCATGTCGGGAACTCTGGAGCCGATAGACGCCTTCGCCCAGATGGCTGGCGTGGACAGGTGCGCCAGGATGAGCATCCCCTCGATGGCCGATCCCGACAGGGTCAGGAGCGTGATAATAAGGGGGGTGAGCACCAAGGGGGAGGAGCTCTCCGGGGAGATGGTGAGGAGGTACCTCAGGGTGATCGATGTCTTCCTGTCGCTCCCCGGCAACCTGGCCATATTCACGGCCAGTTACAGGATACAGGACGAGGTCCTCCCCGGAATAGAGGAGCTGGCCGGGAAGCATGGCAGGCCCATCTTCATCGAGAGGAGGGACATGCAGGGGGATGAGGCCAGCAGGATCCTCAGGGAGTTCAAGTCCCTCCCCAGATCCGGGGGAGAGGGGTTGCTCGTGGCACCGGCCGGGGGGAGGTTCGCCGAGGGTGCCGATTTCCCGGGAGAGGAGCTGGAGGGCGTCCTGCTCCTGGGCATCCCCTTCGACAGGCTGACCACCAAGACGAGGCTCTTCATCGAGTACAATCAGAGGATACACGGCAGGATGAGGGGAAGATACCTGGCCTACGTGGTCCCCGCCCTGAGGAAGGCATCTCAGGCCCTGGGGAGGGTCATAAGGTCCGAGGAGGACGAGGGAGTCTTCGTGCTGGCCGATGAGAGGTATGCGAAGCGAATGTACTTCAAACTCCTCCCGGATTTCATCAAGCGGAGCGTTAGTCTGGCCAGATGGGATGAGATAAGGCCGCCCCACGCCTGAAGTGCGTCTCGTCCTGTCGGGGTGGGAAGGGGCCGATCGATCCGGGCGCCCCCCCAGTCGCGGCTGTACGGCGGCAACCGAACTCAACGGTTATTACGGCCGGGGGCTCGAAGCCCGGATGCTCGGAACCATATTCAACACGATCACCGTCCTGGTCGGGTCATCCACCGGCCTCCTCTTGGGGAGCAGGCTGGGGGAATCGGGGAAGGAGACTGTGTTTCACGTGGTGGGCCTCTTCACCTTCTACCTCGGGGTGAGCATGTCCCTCGAGACCAGGAATCCGGTGGGTCTGATCTTGGGCCTGCTCGTGGGAACCCTGCTGGGGGAGAGGATGGGGCTGGAGGAGGCCCTCGAGCGGGGGGCCGAGCATCTGAGGTCCAGGGTGGGAGGCGACTCCAACTTCGTTGAGGGCCTGATGACGGCCTTCCTCACCTTCTGCGTCGGTCCCATGACGGTGATCGGCTCATTGAGGGACGGGATGGGTGACCCGTCCATAATAATGGCGAAGTCCATCATGGACGGCTTCACATCGATGGCCTACGCCGCGGCCCTCGGGCCCGGGGTGATCTTCTCATCGATCCCCCTCCTACTGTTCCAGGGATCCCTCTCCCTAGTAGGATCGTTCGTGGGCGCCTCCCTGCCTGAAGCCGCCATAGGGGACCTCACCGGAGCGGGAGGGATAATACTCCTGGGCCTCGCGGTTGACCTCCTCGACCTGAAGAGGATCAGGGTGGGCAACATGCTCCCGAGCCTCGTCGTGGCCCCACTAATCTCCATACTGTGGTCCTGGCTGTCAGCGATCATCTGAGGTCTTCCGACAGGATCATGGCCCTCCTATTCGTTATCCTCCTCCTGATCACCTTCCCTAGGGAGGACCACGCCTCCTCCACCTCATCGCAGGAATCGCAGACGGCCGCCACCGCCGGTCCCGTACCGGAAAGCCCGGCACCTAGGGCGCCGAGCCTGATGGCCTCAAGGGCCGGGACAGGATCGTAACCGAGGAGGGAGGAGTAGAGCAGGCCGTTCAGCGTCATGGCCTCCCAGATCCTCCTCGGAAGCATGGAGAAGATGGAGTTGGCCAGCCTAGAGTACGATCTCAGCCCGTCCGCGTCCACGCTTGAGGTCGGCCTGGACTTGAGATGGCCGGGAAGCAGGATCAGGACATCCCTCTCCGCGACGGGAAGCCTCATGAGGATCTCGTCCCTGGAGTTATCCGTCATGACGAAGCCGCCCAGCATGGAAGCCGTCGCGTCGTCCAGGGCTCCCGTTATGGTGACCCCGGTCAGCCTTGCAGCCTTCACAGAGATTCCGAGGGCCCTCATGAGGTCACCCTTCCCGTGGAGGGACAGCACGGCGAGGGCGGTGGCGTTGGCCACGGCGCTGCTGCTCTTCAACCCCCAGCCAATGGGTATCTCCGAATCGACCTCGACCTTGGCCCCCTCACCACCCACCTCCTCCAGGGCCAGGAGGGCAGCTCTCCTTATCAGGGGATCGTTGGGCTTTACCCTGACTGTCTCGCAGGGCTCGGCCCTGGCCCTCACCTCGAAGTCGATGGACAGGGCCGCACCCCTCCATCCAGCTATCGCGTTCACCACGGTCACGGCGCCGTTGACGGCTACCTCCACCAATTCAATCACCCAGAGCCTCGATGGCCGTGCGCATCATGAGTTCCTCATCTGGGGAGATGCCGAACCATATTCTCTCAGCCTCGGCGGCCTGTCTCACGAGCATGGGAAGGCCTCCCAAGGTCCTGCACCCCCTCCTCGCCGCCTCCATCAGGAGTGGTGTCCGCGGCGGGTTGTACACCAGATCGAACACGTAGCAGCCCTCCCTGAGCGAGGCGGGATCGACGGGGATTCCCCGGCCCAAGGTCCCCACGGGGGTAGCGTTGACTATGAGGTCGACCCGGGCCGCCAGCTCAGACCTCTCCTCCCATCTAACGGCTCTGCAATCGATTCCCACCCTCCCACATAAAGGAAGGATCCTCCTCGACCGCTCGATACTCCTTGAGGCTATGTAAACCTCACTCACCCTGCCGGACAGGCCCACTATCACGGAGCGGGCCGCACCCCCCGCCCCCAGCAGAAGGGCCCTGTCTAGGCTCCCCGCTCCCAGCAGGTCCAGGGAGTGCAGGACCCCGCTCACATCCGTGTTATAGCCCATGATCGTCCCGTCGAACTTCACGGTGTTGACGGCGCCAGTGAGCCTGGCCTCCTGGCTGAGCCACCCGGACGCCTCCCACGCAGCCTCCTTGTAGGGTATGGTCACGTTGCAGCCCACCGCACCTAGGGCCTCCAGCCCGTCGAGGGCCCTCCTGAAGTCGGACACGTCGAAGGCCAGGTAGACAGAGTTGATCCCAGCCTCCCTGTAGGAGGCATTGTGTATGGCGGGGGAGATGGAATGACCCACGGGATGGCCCAGGAGGCAGGTCAGTCTGGTGCCGGAGTCCAGCCTCATCCGGCCTCCCGGGCACCTCCCCCTTTTAAGGGATGAGTGCACCACCGCTGGCAGGAGGGAAGACTTAATTCCTCAATCCATCGACTGGGTGGGTGCCTATGAGGACCTCTCACGTGGGCAGCTATCCCTTGGAGCACTCCCCGGATAACCTGAGGAGGGCGTTCCTCGACACAATAGATGCTGGGATCACCGTCCCACCTGTTCCACAGCTGAGGCCCTTCACGGACATGTACCTGGAACCCTTGGTGGAGATGGGTCACCTCGAGCCCATAGGGGGCGGCAAGTACAGGCCCGTCGACCTTCACGGCGAGCCCGAACTGCCCAAGCTGGATGAGGTGGAACGGTTCCTCGAGCTGGCCGACGAGATGAACTTCGACCTGTCCGCGGTCAGGCTCCCCCTCACGGGCCCCTTCACGCTGGCGAGCAGGGTTGAAGTGGGAGAGGGCGGCATCTTCAACTCGCTTCTAGCGGACAAGAGGGTCCTATTCGACTTCTTCGTTCCCTACGTGTCGAAGATAGCCGAGAAAATGGATTCCATCGGCTTCGGGTACGTCTTCGTCGACGAGCCGGTCATAGGTCTCTTGGTGGGGAGGAGGATACTCTTCGACTACAGGGAGGAGGACATAATAGAATCGTATGAGCGGGTCTTCTCCGGCGTGAGGACAGAGAAGGGGACCCACATATGCGGGAAACTGTCTCCCAAGCTCTCGGATCTGCTGATGAAGGTTCCAGTGAGGTTTCTGAGCCACGAGTTCTTCGACTCCAGGTCGAATCTCGAGAGGTTCTCCCGACAGAAGCTGGAGGAGGCGGACAAGGTCCTCTCCCCCGGCGTGGTGAGCGCGCAGAGCATGGAGGTGGAGGAGAGGGAAGCTGTCAGGGACCTCCTCAAGGAGCTGGTGGAGAGGTTCGGGATCGAGAGGATAGACTTGGTCAGCGGGGACTGCGGGTTCGGTGGATTGAAGGCCGCTGGACCCCGAGCATATGAAGTGGCCATAGGCAAGCTCAGAGTGATAGCGGAGGTGGTCGCATCCCTTCAGAGCGAGTGCGGGTGAGGATCCTACCCGCCGGCGTGGAGGTTGAAGCTGATAGGGGCGAGCTGCTATCGGATGTGCTTAGCAGGGCCGTTTCGTTCCCCCTACCGTGTGGAGGTGCCGGGTACTGCGGTGGATGCGCCGTGCGCGTGCTCGAGGGCGAGGTGACTCCCCCAAGCAGGGAGGAGCGGCTGATCGGGGTCATGGAGAGGGGGCTGAGACTGGCCTGCAGGACCAGGGTGATGGGGGATGCGGCGGTTGAGGTCCCCAGAATAGCCCCGGTGGCCACGGTCTCGGGAATGATGCCCCGATTCGAGCTGAATCCTCTGATCAGGAGATCCGGATCGGGGGACATGGCCCTCCCCAGATCCCTCCCCGAACCGTCACTCAGCTTCAGGGGAATCGCCTTCCGCTCCGGGGG
>JALWYH010000020.1 GCA_027078475.1 Thermoproteota archaeon | reverse complement strand
TGCAGCCCGGCTCCCTCGCCAGGGCCGGGAAGGGGGAGGTGCGCGCCTCTCCCGGAAAATGCCCTCGGGTATCCATCTATGTTAAGGTGCCATAGCCTTCAGCAGGCTCATGCAAAAGTCGAGTTCGATCTTTACCTCCCACAATTCCGGCGACGCGCCCTCCCCGGCACAATGGGTACAGAGCCTTTTGTACACGAGTCTGCCGTCGGGTAACCAGGCTACCGGCCAGTAGAGGTATTCTCGATTTCCTTCTATAACTTTCCGAAAGGCGTTCTGCCCGACTTTCACAATGATGATGCTATTGGAAGTCCCCTCACCTACCGGAAGGGGGGGCTCCACAGGTTGCTCCACCCCGAGTGCCAGTTGTGTCCCGTCAGGCGACCAGGCATAACCCAGCGAGTACTCATATTTACTCACTATTCGTTCGTCGCGCATGTCCAGTATGCGCATAATGCGCCCTTGTGGACAACAACCGATGTCTCCGGCCAGATAACGTCCATCGGGAGACCAGGTTACATCGGACAGGAAAGGGTCTTGTAACCCCGCTACAGGACGGTCGACCCTCTCGAGTATGTCATAAAGATGAACGTACCGTATCCCGCTGTGTGGCTCCTCATAGATATAAGCCAGCATCCGGCCATCCGGTGACCAGGAGGGGCTGTCGGCATGCCCATGTGTGGTCAGCCGTTGCCGCCGACGAGTGTGGAGATCGAGGAGCCATAGGTTCCCATCGACACCTATAAAAGCAATCACGCTTCCGGACGTCTCCCCATCGCCCCTGGGAGTCGGCGTGAACGTTGTTTCTCCCTCCGACGGATTCCGTGGCTGATTGATCGGCCGATTGCAGGCCCCGCCGATCAACAGCACCAGCACCGTCATGATGATAAGTGGTCTGAGCTTTCGTCCCCTCGCGGCTCGATCGCCCTTAGTCCATAGAAAAGCCACGCCGGCCACAAGTATGGCGACGGCGCCCGTTGCAAACCCCACGATGGGCTGCGTATTTTCTAGCAGGCTTCCCATGGCTCACCTCCATAGAAGGGAGAACATTGTGACCTTCGGGCGGTGAGCCTGAGCAGAATTACCGCCCGAAGGATCAAAACATAGATTAGCTTTTCACCGATCTACTGCAAGCAGCGAAAGCACCTGGTACAACAGTACTCCCACCCTACCACATTTTTGCCTCCCAGACATCCGGGAAATCCCTGATTTTTCCCCGTCTGCAGCGCTGTCAGTTGGCTAACCAGATATATCGATTGGCGGCCGGGTCGTGGCGCGATGCGCTCTCCATTCAGCATCATGGCCAAAAAGATATATCCCAATAATCAAATAAGTTGTACTCGCCTGCCCACCACGTCCACCAATACGTATTGATAGGTCTGTATATGTGCATCCCAGAGCCTCCTCGGACGCGCACCGATATTCCGGGTTCCGAAAGGCAGGTATATTTCGCTGCGTTTGACCAATGGCTGTAGCGGAATTCCCATTCAGCCCTTTGGATGGAAAAGTCGCTGTGGTCAATGACGTAAACATTCGGTAAATAAAACGACCAATGCCTATTAAGAGTAACGGCTGCCCCGTTATATCCTGCAGTGAGCCTCACATCGACGTTGGCTGTAGTGTGTGCATTTGTTGTGGTAGGCCCGTAACGATAGAGAAGTTGTCCCCCGTACAGCCCCACATCCGCGCGTGTCCACAGTCGCGATGTTTGATAGGACGAGTTACAGGCACTGTAGCCTCCTATCGTTTGTTGTTCGATCTTCGCGTTCCAGAAGTCGTACACACTCGAAGCGTCGTTTGTCGCCCGTTCTGCGTATATTATCTCGTTGTATTTGCCAAAAGGACATTCATCCAGGTAGTGAACAAGGAGATTCACCGGACTCCATTCTGGGGCGTTACTCTGCAACTGGGTGAAATGAACCCGGAGAGAATGTAGGCGTGCCGTGAATTCCACAAGGTCCTTCGCCTTTTCTCCGGGGGTATATTTCAGGCCTTTGTGCAGTAGAACTCCGCCAGCTATGTAGGCATTGGGACTCACCTTTGCCACCCCGGCCGCAAGATACCGGGTTGTCCGGGTTTGCATGGTGGGTATTCGAACATGCAAGAGGTTTCGAATATCAGTCGTCGAACGGTGGAGGACCAACAAGGTCTTGCCTTCGGAAAGCAGAGCCTGAATTTGGGAAGCGCCCTCTTTCTGGGCAAGCAGACGAGTCAACATGGGGCCAGATATGAGCAGAGCATCGAAGTCCCCGGCTAAATTTTTATGGACGTACACGAGATGCGGCACTAATGGGGCAACAAGATTTGAGGGGAGGTATGCGTCGTCCGGCAGG
>JALWYH010000019.1 GCA_027078475.1 Thermoproteota archaeon | reverse complement strand
GCTAACGTGGTGTTCTGCCAGAAGGGCATAGACGAGGTGGCCCAGCACTTCCTAGCGAAGCACGGCATAATGGCCGTGAGGAGGGTCAGCGAGAAGGACATGCAGAGGATTGAGAAGGCCACCGGTGGGAAGATAGTTAACAACTTGGACGACCTCACCGAGGCGGAGTTGGGTCACGCCGGTCTGGTCGAGGAGAGGAAGATAGGAGATGACAGGATGATATTCATAGAGGAGTGCGAGAACCCCAAGGCAGTGACCATACTGCTGAGGGCGGGCGCCGACACTATACTGGACGAGGCCGAGAGGGGCCTGAAGGATGCCCTGTACGTGGTCAGGAACGTGGTCGAGGACGGCAAGGTGTTCTACGGTGGCGGTTCCATACAGGCCGAGCTTGCTCTGAGGCTCAGGGACTATGCTCACACCGAGAAGAGCAAGGAGCAGCTGGCCATGGAGGCCTTCGCCGATGCCCTTGAGAGCATACCTAGGATACTGGCCGAGAACTCCGGAATGGACGCTGTGGACGCCCTTGTCGAGATAAGGAATGCTCACAAATCTGGCAATCCGTTCGTAGGTGTAGACGCGGTGAACAGCAGGGTCGCGGACATGAAGGAGCTGGGCGTGGTTGACACCTACAGGGGAGTGAAGAACGCCATCGCTGCGGCCACCGAGACGGCCGTGCTCATAATCAAGACTGACGACATAATAGCTGCCAAGCCCTACGAGGAGAAGGGCAAGGGCAAGGGCGAAGGAGAAGAGGAGGGCGGCAGTGAGTTTAAATCTGAGTTCGATTGAAAACGCGGGATGAAGCTGATAGACAGGAAAAGCGGCAAAATCCTAGGCGTAAACGCCTTCGATCTTTTTTTAATTCTTATAATAATCGCATTTGCTGGCTATTACGCTTATGAGAATTTAGCCCCCCCTCCCCAAGAGGTCAACGCCTACTCGGGCCTCAATATCCGCAACGCGGCCTTGGAGTTCTCTAGGCTATCCACAATGGGTTATGTGGTGAAAGCTACGGTGGACGGGGTCTGGACGACTAATAAGACTAGGTTCCACGACGACATCCTCATAACTTGGTCGTATGAGACCAGGCTCTTCGGATGGTACAATGGCAGGAGAGTGACCATAGGCGGGCCCAACGCCTACGTGGAGGACATAGCCGCGTCAAAGATAACGTTCAAGACTACAGCTCCATCGGTCATAAGGATTTACACATATCCCATAAGGGCCAAGAGTATAAGCGAGATAGCCGACAGGCTTGAGGAGATCGGCCATCAGGTGGCTGGTGACTACGGGGTAAGGGATGTTAAGGTCAGATCCTCTCTTATTATGGATGTACCGAACCTCAAGCCCAATGCTTATCTCTACACTCAGCTGAAGTGGGAGATTTATAAGAGGGTGCCGTGGGGCTTCATCTTCATCTACTTGGGAGACTCTTTCATCACTATGAAGTTCGATTACACCCAAAGGGCTGCTCTGACCACGGACGACCTCAGGGAAATAGACTCAATACTGAGGGATCTGGGGGTCAATTACACCGGTGTGGTGCTGGACGCGGCATACGTGTTTGTTGGAACAGACAAGCCGCTGACAGGCGTCTCAGTCTACGCGAACCTGCTCGACAATGCCCGTCCCCTATCAGATGCCATCGATGTGACCAGGCTGACCTTCATCCCCAAGCCCTAGGGCGGGATGGGCTTGCTGATCACCCTACTACTGAGATCCTTCAGCGACTCCCTCATCGGGAGAATCTGGAGGAAAGCGGGGCTCATAGATTTGATCAAGGCGAGCGCCACTTACAGGCTGATCGTGTACTTGTACGACCTTTTGGAATCGGCCAGTCGTTCCTCAGCCCTCCTGTCCATTCTGAGGCGCATCTGTCACCTCCTAGGATCACTGCTCCCGGGATCTAGGCCGAGGAGATCTCACGCTGAAATACCTAACACCATGGTCAGAAGGCTAATTGAGGTTCTTCTGTCTCCTTGGATGCTCCCCTTGGGATTCCTCCTTTTCTTCTGGTCATCCACCGTGAGGGTTCACCCCCTAACGATGGTGCTGGTGTACCTGTCTGCTCTAACCATGGTGGGCGGGATAGCCCTGGCCTACAGCGAGGAGGATCTCGAAATCGCCGATCTGAGAGGAATTGTGCTCTTCTTCGGGATTGTGATGTTCCTCGTCGGCAACGCGGCCTTCGCAGTCCAGATATCGAGGGTGGGCGGTCTACCGCTCCTCAACGATGAACTCAGGAGAGGGCTCTCTCCTGTGCTGAACTACCTCACCTGGACCACCGTTCCAGGAACCGCCTTCCTCCTTTCATCGCTCGATATGAGTCGGTGCGAGGCATACACGCTGACTCTGATAGGATTCCTCCCACCTTTCTTCCTGGCCTTCAGGACTGAAATGATCGCCTACATACTGATGGCTACCGTGATCTTGTACCACAGGAGGATGATCGACCACAAGCATGTCCTGCTCGGCCTGATAGCCGCCACAGCTTTCTTCTTAGGGGTGGGGGCTGTGAGATCCCTCACCACCGGACTGGCCCAAAACCCGCTGGTATCCGTTCTCTACAGGCCCACCATTACCGTGGCGGCTTTGGATACTATAGTGAGACTGTACACGTTCAGACCAGTGACGGGCGGATGGGTCCACCT
Source organism: Thermoproteota archaeon (assembly GCA_027078475.1). Taxonomy (GTDB): domain Archaea; phylum Korarchaeota; class Korarchaeia; order Korarchaeales; family Korarchaeaceae; genus Korarchaeum. Next base: position 23,352 of record JALWYH010000019.1, on the reverse strand, counting down.
GGCCGCCATCTCATCTCTCGGACTTATCAGGGGTTCCCGTTATGGGCCTAGGACTCTGATAAGCATATATGTGGGTGGGAGGAGGTCGGTATCAACAACAGCGACGCTTATAGGGGGACCGTTACTTGACTGGGGCCTGCTGGGAGCGATAGTGATTTCTCTCCTCTCCTCTTACCTGCTGGCCCTAGCCTATAGGTTCTCCAAGAGAGCCGATTTCCTCCTTGGACCCTACTCCATCCTCTTCTCCTACTTGGTGGTCGGGATAGAGACCGGGATACTGGACCTCAACATATATCTCTACCTGCTGCTATCGGTGGCCGTGCTACTTGCATCGCTGAGGACCGGAAAATGAGGTCTCCAAGGGAGAAGCTCTACCGCGCAGCAGTTCATCCCACCTTGGGCATATCTCTGATACTCTTCGCCCTTCTGCTATCTGGTGCGTGGTCTTACGGCTTCGACTGGAGGTGGCTACTGGTTTCCTCATTGGGAGTGCTCTCTTTCCAGCTGGGGTTTACCATATCATCCAAGCTGGAGGTAGATCGACTCCACAGAATCTCTTTTCTACTAGGTGAAGTCCTTACCTTCATCTTAGTGGCCGTCTCCTTCAGGGAAGTGGCCCCCCTACTGTTCCCCATCATATCTCTAGCTTGGGTCTCTGTCCTCAATATGTCAGCCTATGCTGTAGCCGTTTTCGGGAAGAGAGGACCACTTTTCCAGCTGATCACTTACTCCTCCGGCATGGGTTTTGTGATCCACTCATTCCTACAATACGGAGGCTGGGATGAGATAAGGAAGCTTCCTCTAATTCCCGTAGAGGGGGCCTTCGGTATGTTCTTACTCTTTATATCCTATCCCAGCGTTCTTTGGTGGCTCCTAGAGGAGAGGGGTAATATCCAGGCGCTCCTCTTCTTCTCACTAACATCGGGGCTCATGATCCTTCACGGATTCAGGGCGGATGTTTTCCTCGTGGTACTAACCACGTTCCTCCTCCTTGTGAAGAGGAAGAGTCCTAGCGGCTTCGCCCTGCTGACTATACTGTTGGTTCTTTTCATACTGGTCGGGGAGGTCAGATCCTATGTGAACGTTCCTAGCTACGAGAGGCTAGTCTTCAGACTTGCTACTACCTACTACTACTCCAAGGAGCTGTGCAGATACTTCCTCACCCCCTTTCCCCCCTTCGGTCCGTTTTGGGTATCGTCGATCCCCCTACATCCCTCCCAATCCTTTGGTAGGGGTATATTCGGCAAGGAGTATGGGATAACCCCTACCATGTTCGTGGGGCTCCTCGTAGATTTGGGCCTGCTGGGTATGATGGCCATGTCACTCATCCTCGGGCTCCTGTCAGGCTATGGCTATAGGCTTTCCATGGATGAAGGAAACGATCACTTCTCCTACAGTATAATATGGCCCATCCTCATCACTAGGACGGAAGTAGGGTTCAGCCAGCTGGACCTGGCGTTGGTGGCCGGATCAGCCCTATTCGCCTCCCTCGCCAATCTTATTAATGGGAGAGAGACCAAGCTAGATAGGTGAAGTAGGAACATGCCGTACTACTACCACGGTCCCGTGATGCCAGGAGGGCGGAAGCCCACCGGAGGAAAGCTCAGGAAGAGCAGGGGTAAGAGGAGGAGAGAGGCTGGCAGGCCTCCAGCCTTCACGGTGGTGGGAGCAAGGAAGATCAAGCCCATTAGGACCATGGGAGGAGGGAGAAAGCTCAAGCTGGTCTCCGATCATGAGGTGAATGTTGCACTGGGGGACGGAACGGCCAAGAGAGTCAAGATCTTGGACGTAATCGAGAACCCGGCCAGTAAGGTGCTGACTAGGAGGAGAATAATAACCAAGGGTGCTGTGGTCAAGACCGAGCTGGGTCTGGTGAAGATAACCTCCAGGCCAGGTCAGCATGGGATCCTGAATGGAGTCCTTCTGAGGGAGGAGGTTGCCTCGTAAGGACCTCAAGGTATTGTATCCCTCCTACTTCGACTCTAGGCTGAGCAGGTCCAAGGGCAGGAGGGTTCCCAGATCGCTGGCGGTAAGGAAGCCGACCCTACAGGATGTGGAGAGAGCCCTGAGGTATCTCTCCCTCAGGTATGAAGTGGAGGATAAGCACAGACCTTCCCGCTGGTACAGGTTCGAGGGCAGGGTGAGAGTTGAGTACGAGGGGAGCAAGGAGGAGCTCCTTAGGAAGGTAGCCGAGGTAATCAGAGGGATGAGGAAGTGAGGCTGCTGGGCGAGGTTGTGAGGCTGACTAGGTCGAGGAACTTCTTGGTCAGGATGAAACCTCCGGTCAGTGAGGATCCTAAGGACATGAGAGTTGTCTCTGAGGACCTCTTGCTTGTCGGGGTGGTGAGCGATGTTATAGGGCCAGTCCACGAGCCCTATGCCCTAGTCAAAATTGTAATCCCTCTGGACAAGGCTGCGGATCTAGTAGGCAAGAGACTCTACTTAGTGGATAGAAAGGAGGACAGGAGAATCATAACCTACCCAGATAGCTGAGTATCTCAGTTACTAACTCCTCAGCTACTCTCTCAGCCATTCCCCTCTCGATCCGGATGACGCGCGACTTAGAGGAGATCTCCTCCACGAAGCCTATTCGGGACACGGGGGCCGTTCCCAGGGCGGCTCTCTCCGTCTCCCACAGCCTCCTTACAGTGCTAATGAACCTCTCGGACAGGAGCTCCATCTTACCTATCTCGTCAACAACCACAACATCCGCGTCCCTCATAGCCCTCTCCAGCGCGGGTATCGCCACACTCTCGAATAGGTCCACCCTGACCCCGTACTTGGAGACCCTCCAAGGGGACTCGTAGTCGACGGACGCGAAGAGAACCCTCTCCCATGTGACTAGGTCGACCACCTCGAAGCCAACCCTCTTTCCGCCAGATCTGACCTCTGGTGTCCTTATGCCACCCACCTTGACGCCCCTCTCCTCCAGGCGCCTCCTCACAATCATTGCGGCGGTGGATTTCCCCGATCCCGGCCTGCCCCTTATAATATACTTCCCCTCCCTCCCCATGATGGAGCCCTCTCTTAGCATACCACTCAGGCTATATAGGGAGGGGAGCGCTTCCTTCTACTCCACCGACTTGGAGCACCTGAGGAAGATGGGCCTCTCCTACACTAAGGCACCGGTCTTCTACAATCCGAGAATGAAGCTGAACAGGGATGTCACGGTCTCGGTGGTGAGATCGATCGGGGCAGAGAGCGCCGCTGACCTCATGGCTGCCTCGGGGGTTAGACCCCTCAGGCTCGCGCTCGAGGCGGGGGTCAACGAGGTTGCCGCCAACGACTCGAACTGTCTGGCGGTGCACGTGATCAGGATGAACGCGAGACTGAACGGAGTCAGGATGAGGATCACCTGCTCGGATGCGAGGCTGGAGGCTGAGAGGATGGCCAGCGAGGGGATCAGGGTTCGCTACTTGGACTTGGATCCGTTCGGATCTCCGGCTCCCTTCCTCGACTCTTTCCTCAGGGCCGTGAAGAGAGGTGGCCTGATCGGCGTGACCGCCACCGATACCCCTCCTCTATTTGGCATATATCCGGAGAAGCTCTTCAGGTACTACGGGGTAGTTGGGAGGAAGATACCTCCCCACAAGGAATTTGGAATAAGGGCACTGATCTCCTTTGCCGCCAGGATCGCGGCCAGGCTAGATCTTGTCATCAGGCCTGTCCTGTCATATGGGAGGGAGCACTACGTCAGGGTCTTCCTGTCAGTGGACAGGGGGCCCTCCATCTCCAACAGGGTCCTCAGGGAGTCCCTGGGATGGGTGGAGGTATGCGACGATGGCTACAAATTTCACACCGGTGTTGAGATACCGAGGGCCGAATGCGGGGAACTCATGGGTCCCATATGGCTCGATCAGATAACTGATCTAACATTCCTCAATTCCGTTAACCCGCTGAATGCCGAGGTGGAATCTCTGATCTCTGCGATTGCCTCAGAGGTGGGAGGTCCACCCCTCTACATCAGGTTGGACGATATATGCTCCAGGCTGCGCGTCAGGATGCCCAAGATAAGGGAGGTCATCTCCTCTCTGAGGGAGAAGGGCTACTTCGCCTCTAGGACTCACTTGGAACCCCTGGGAATAAAGACGAACGCAAGCAGGGCGGAGGTAGAGGAGGTGGTCAGGAACCTCACAGCTTCTTGAACACCATCAAGGCATGCTTGGGGTCGTAGGGAGAGAGATCCACCGTCTCTATGAGCTTGTACCTTCGAGTGGAGGTCACCTCCCTCTCCACCAGCCTGTAGACCTTCTTGGGCGGCAAGGTAACATCTATGCTGCTGGCCTTGACCGCTATCATGGCGATGCCACCCCTCCTGAGGAATATATCAGAATTCCTCACTAGTATGCCGGCCTGATCTGGCTGGGCCACATCCTCGTAGACCACATCCACCTCCGGGACGATCCAGGCATAGCTCTGTGGCCTCCTGGCGCTCTCCATAATGGGTACTATGTTCTTCCTGACCTTAGTTACCGAGAGGAGATCTCTGAGAACCCTGTGCGCCACCTCGATACCGAATATCACGCCGGTATCCTCTATCACATCGCTCAAGTGGGAGGCAGTGGTGCCCGAGGCTATGCCGAGGTATAGCACTCTGCTCCCTCTCTTGAATGGGAACGTCCTTAGCCCCTTGTAGATCGCTGCCGCCAGCTTGGACCTGTATGGGTTCCAGATCCTGTACTCCTCACCCCCTATTTGTCTGACAATCTCATCGTAGACCTTATAACCTGGAGCTATGCTTTTTGTGGCGAGCTGCTTCCTACCGTCTATGATCCAGAAGACGTTCTTGAACCTCTGATCCTCTCTAACCCTCAACTCTTACCACCCCTCATTATTTCCCTCAGCTTCTCATCCACCTCTCTCCTCAGATCATCTCCGATGTACCTTCCTCCCCCGAACGCATCAACTCTGGAGGCTATCGCTATCTTAGTGGCCAAGAGCCTGGCTATCTTGCCTCTCAGCCTCTTGGGGGCCGTCCTCACCTCTTTAGCCTGGAAGAGAATCCCGTGCTTGGGAGGCTTCGCCCCCTTGACTAGGTGCATGAAGATAGCCTTGTGGGCCCCGAGTATCTGTATGGAACTCGCCGGCAGGCTGGCCAACCTCCTCAGCCCACCAGCAACAGCTATCAGCCTGGCCCCCACGAGGGGGTGAACCACAGCAGAGAGGTTGGGGGCTGCGCGTTTCATCAGATCCTCTATGAAGGACTCAACCCTCTTCCTAGTCTCATAGAGGGAGATCCAGTTACCCGCCACCTCCCTCATTATCTCCAGATCTCCCTCCTCAAGATCGGCTCCCATGGACTCTCTCGCGGCTTTCATGACCTGCCTGGTCTTGCCCTCGCTCAGCCCGGCTTCCTTCAGCACTTCCTCGGTGAGCTTCCTCTTGTCCGGCTGGATTGACACTATTCTCATGAATGCAGGATGCTCCTCCACAAGATCGTTGAGCTCCGGGAAGTGTATCGAATACCACTCCCTTATTGCCGGCGCCAAGACATTCAGGGCCTTGTTAGCGTGATCTATGTAGTCTATTGCCTTCATCACTTGCTGATCGAGGGAGCTCAGTTCCTTCCTTATTCCGATTTTCGTGATCTCTATCCCGACCTCGTTCAGAATCCGGAAGTACTCCTTCTGCTTGATTCCCCCCCATATCTGGGAGGCATACCTCTGAGGAGCCTTCCTCACTTGCAGGAAGGCCTCCTCTCCGGGAGACAGGACGGAACTAACCCCCTTGTTGTCCAGCAGCTCTTTGAGCTTCTGATCGTTAACTATAAGTTCATCTGCCTTTAGACCCCTAATCAGCTTCTCCAGAGGATCGTAGAGCAGATCATCACTCGTTATCAAGCTGGCGATCCTCTCAGGATCCTTGGGAAATCCCCAAGACTTGAGGATCTTCCCCCTCTGATCAAGCAGGAGTAATCCATAGGGTTGGAGGGCCAGGAATGCCCGCAAGATATCTCCCTTCGAAGTGAGACGCAGGGTCCTAAAAAATCTCTATCTTATATCGGATGCTGCCCGGGCTTCCTTCCGAGCACGAACCTCTTCCTGTATATGCTCTTCATCCTCACTCTAGGAACAGGGCTCCTTCTAGGCCTGGCCTCCACCTTAGGAGTAAGGGACCTAACCTTACCAGCCTTATTCAGCGCACCGTGCGTACCCCTAGGCATTATCCATCACCCCGTGTTCCGGCGCGTCCGATTAATATATCTTACTGCACGTAGGAAGGGCGGTCATTCAGTGTCCCTCTCATTGACAGCCCTGAGCAGGGACATCCTATAGTCCCTTATTATGCTCATGACGTCCACTCCCCCCTCTCCACCACTCCGCTCCCCAGTTTTCTCCGTTCTAATGTATGATAAAAGCCTCAGAGCCTCATCGGATGGGAGTACTGGATCCAGACTCCTCCATGAGATCTTAAAGCCATCGAGTGATGCGATGACGATACCCTCCATGGAAGCCTTCTCTAGGAACTCCTTAGGAGGAGGCGTACCCCTGTAGAGTATCGCCCTGACTCCGAGATCCTTGAGCCTTCCTAGGACACCTGTACTAGCGCCGCTCGCGTCTAGGATGAGGAGAACATCCCTGTAACTGTCCCGCTCTAGCTCTTCTACCCTGTCCTTGGACAGGGAAGGAAGGACCCTAAGCCTCACTCCATCCACAGGCTCCCTTGAGCTCGCGAGCTGCCTCATCTGCGATTTCAGGAGCTCGTTCCTCCACTTCTCCCTCTCGAGCTCCCTCTCGAGCTCCTTTATTCTAGCATCCCTCGCCGAGATCCTCCTATCAACCTCGATCTCCCTGATTCTCCTGTCCTCCAGCTCCTCCACCTTCCTCCTAAGGCGATTCAACTCTCCCTCTCTTTTCCTTAAGATTGAATCCTTTCTCTCCAATTCCTTTTTCATGACCTCTAATCTCTCGTTTAGGTTCCTAACGTACTTATTCAGTCTCCTCAACTCTCTCTTCAGCTCCGCGTATGATAGATCTCTGATCTCACTCTCACTTTCTCTCTCCGAGAGAATTTCCTCAATCGCCACGGAGATTGGGGTTCCCTTGAGAACCTTGGTCAGGATCCTGTCCAGCTCGCTGGTCAGGCCCTCCTCCCTTACCCTCATCTTCACCTTGGATATCAGGTTCTTGGCTCTTAGGTACACCTTCAGAGCGGCCGCTAGGGAGTCTCTCTCGTGCGAGCTATTCACGCGGATTCCTTTGGCCTCCTCATAATCAGAGACTATTCTCTTCTTCTCATCAGCCTTCATATCGTATTTCGCGACCATAAGCTTGGAGTCAAACATGCTGGCTATTCTGACAACGCTCTTGGGAGGTGGACTGACATCCGTGGCTATTATCACGGGATATCCGTGGTTAAGAATTTCTTCCACTATCTCAGACCTAGAGGCCCTTCTCATAGTCTTCAACGTCAGGAGGTTTCCATCAAGATCTATCACAGCGAGTCCAACTGACATCCCAGGATCTATCCCGACTATAATAGGTCTGGATCTGGGAAGGGGCGTGAGGCTGGATGAGGGAAACTTCACTTTGCTCCTCCACGATTGCTTTAGAACCACCCTGAGGGGAGTCCACTCGCTACTCTCCCTCACTACCCTCCTCACCTCATCTATTCCCGCGTAAACTATGAACTCGGCCCTCTTCAACCCCCCAGAAGCCCTCTCAACGTAAAGATCGTAATCTAGATTCGCGGAATCCAGCTCGGTGGCGATCCTGTTAGCCTCACTCAGTATGCTCGCCTCAATAGACCTCCTCCATCTGTCGCTTCCAGATCCACCCTGCTTTATGCTCCTGTTCTTGGTTATCAGCACCCTGGTTTCGGGATACATAGCAATGATCTCCACCCCAACCCCTCTCTGTGCCAGCCTGGCCACCACCCTTGCCGTGCCTAAGGGATCCCTGTGGGATGGTGTTGGCAGCCCCGCCTCCCTAGCTATAGCTGCCAAGGACCTGATTCCACCTAGGGACCCGGTAACCTGAACAAGCTTACTCCCGGGAGGCATCCTCTGAATGAACTTCCTCAGGCTTTTGACGTTCTCAGCAAGCTCGTAAACGTTGTCGGTTGCCAGCACCCTGACATTGAACCTCCTCATCAGGGAGAATATTTCTTCTAGGGTCACCTCCTCATCCTCGTAGGCTACTCTCTCCCCTCTAAGTATAGACAGGGAGTAGAGGGGCCTCCTATTGGACCTAGGTGAACCCGACCTTATGTCCACCCCGGCGACGACCAAATCGTCCATTCGGTAGGACACTCTCGCGGCTAGGTTAATAAAGCTTAACTCCCTCTTAGAGCTGATGAAAGCGGCCTCCGCAGTCTCCTGCATCATCGCAGCACTGCTGGTGCTCAGCTTGGTTCCATTGCTTCAAGTGAGATCCCAAGGGACCGATTTGGTGATTAACGTGGAGCCGAGAGATCCCTGCGTGGCAGGATACCCATGCGAGGTGAACGTGTCGGTCGAGAACCGTGATGGGACGATCCTCCTCGATTATGTGAAGCTCATCACTCCTTGGGGTGCATTCACTAGGAACTTGGGCCTCAGGGAGCTGAGGCCAAACTCAACGGCCACCATTTCTATAGCGGTGAATGTGGACAGGAACTCCTTGGAGGGTCCCAACTTTGTCAGACCGATCGTCAGGTACTTCAGGAAGGGAGAGGTGGGCCTGAAGCTCATAGAGGGAAATGCATCCTCTCTCCTCGTAGTGAAGCCCCATGTAAACGCCACCTTGCTGGTGATCCCCCAGTCCAAGGAGATCAGCTTGGGTCGGCCCCTCTCCATTCAGGTCAGCTACAGCGTTAGGGGGGTACCAGCTGATTACAAGCCCAGCATATCTGTGTACGTAGATGGGCGACTCAGTATGAGAAGGGAGCTCAACTCCACATCGGGAGAGCTAGACTTCTCCATTCCCATGAGTCCGGAGGGATCGGAGGGGAATCACACCGTTATAGTGAGCCTGTGCTACGGGATTGGCTGCATAGACAGGAGCTTCGAGGTGTACGTCAGGAGGAGCGTCAAGGTGGTTCCGGGCTATAACAAGGAGGATCTCACCAGGATGCTGGAGGCCGTCAGGGCAGAGAGGGAAGAAGTCCAGGCTGCCTATACCAAGGCCGTGGAACTAGGTCTACCCGTACCGGAGGACGTACTTCTCAATCTGACCATCGTAAACTCCAAGATAAAAGAGGCTGAATCGCTGCTCAGTCAGCAGAACATATCGTATGCGGACGTGCTTAAGATAGAGTCTCTCCTGAAACAGTCATCCCACCTTCTGTCAAATATCAAGGACAGGATACTATCCCTGTACAGAGAAAGGATAGAAGATATGCTCATGGGGGCCCGGGAGGATGTGGAAAAGATAAGGAAGGTAAATCAGACCGAATATGAGGAATTGATTGGGAGGATCGTCCATCTATCCAGTAGGATCGGTGACCTCAATCTTACGGAGGCCCCAGACTTCTACTCCAACGTCAGCAGGGAGGTGAATGTAATAGAGGAGAGGATCAGGGCTCTCAGGAGAAAAGCTGAGGAGGAGGCGAGGCTCCTGTCCGGAATAACAGTATCATTGATATTCGTTGCGATGATTTCAGGTGCAACCATTATCTTGAGGAAGTGGAAGTCGCAGTTGTTGAGGGAGTGAGGTGCTTTCGAGTTGTGCGGTATAGTTGGCATAGTGAGGAGGCGCGTCGGCGTCGCTAGAGACCTAGTGAAGTCACTCAAGAAGCTGGAATACAGGGGATACGACTCCGCCGGTATCGCCCTGCTGTCCAACGGCAAGATCGAGGTCATCAAGGGAGTGGGTACTATAGACAAGGTCGTGGGCAATCTTGAGGGAATAGGAGACGGATATGCTGGAATAGGGCACACCAGATGGGCCACTCATGGTGGAGTCAGTCCGGAAAATGCTCACCCTCATCTATCATGCCATGGGGAGGTGGCCGTGGTTCATAACGGCACGCTTGATGACTTTGAGGAGATGAGGAGCGAGCTCATGGAGAAGGGACACGAGCTTAAATCCGAGACCGATACGGAGGTCGTGGCTCACCTCATAGAGGAAAACCTGAAGGATAGGGATCCATTCAACGCATTCGTGGAGGCCATAAGGAGACTGAGAGGAAGCTACGCCATAGTTTCAATGATGGCTGGAGAGAGAGCCCTTTTCCTAGCTAGGAACAAGAGCCCCTTGGTCATCGGACTTGGGGATGACGGGAACTACTGTGCATCGGATGTGGCCGCTCTTCTGCATCTGACGAGGCGATTCATCTTCTTGGAGGACGGCGAGATTGCGGTACTCACTCCCTCCAAGGTGGAGATATGGAGGTTTGCGGATGGGCGGCTCGAGAGGGTTGACAGGAAGGCCGATGTGATAGACTGGTCCCCTCAACTCTTGGACAGAGGATCCTTCGAGCACTTCATGCTGAAGGAGATATATGAGCAGCCTCACGTACTCAAGAAGATCGCGGAGAGTGTGGACTATTACAGGAAGTTCTCCACCAAGCTCGATCGTATGCTCGAAGATGGCTCTCTGACGATTGTCGCGGCAGGTACATCCTATCATGCGGGCTTGATCGGGAAGTTCCTCCTGTCCAAACTCGCAGGGGTCAGGTCTGAGGTGCTGATCGCCTCCGAGTTCCCAGAGTGGTCGTCCCACATAAAGGAGGGCGATGTGATCTTGGCCATAAGCCAGTCAGGCGAGACGGCGGACGTTCTGGAGGCTGTAAGGATGGCCAGGACCAAGGGCGCCCGGGTGATCTCGATAGTCAACGTTCCCGGGAGCACCCTGACTAGGATGTCCGACGAATCGGTCTTCATACAGGCCGGTCCCGAGGTGGGCGTGGCGGCCACGAAGACCTTCACAGCTCAGGTGGCGGTTCTGTATGTCATCTCTTCAGTGATGAGCGGCGGGAACCCCTCCAGAGAACTACTCAAGATTTCTGATATGCTGTATGGGAGCATGGAGACCTTTGAACATTTCGCCAGAGAGGTGAGCGATCTCTTCAAGGAGAAAGAACACGTCTTCTTCCTGGGGAGGGGTATAAATTATCCCACGGCTCTCGAGGGAGCCCTGAAACTCAAGGAGATAAGCTACATACATGCAGAGGGCTATCCAGCCGGCGAGTACAAGCATGGACCGCTCGCCTTGATAGAGAGAGGCACGCCGACGGTGATGCTGGTCCCTATTGACGAGAATCTCAGGAGGAAGGCCCTCTATAACCTGATGGAGGTTAGATCAAGGGGGGCCCTCACTGTGACCCTCCAGCCGGAGGGGGCTGACATGCCCGGGGACGAGAGCTTGGAGGTGGCCTGTACTGAGGAGCTCCTCTCTCCTCTGGCCTACGCGGTACCTCTTCAGCTCATGGCCTATAGGACAGCCGTTCTGCTGGGGAGAAATCCAGATAAGCCCAGAAATCTGGCCAAAAGTGTGACAGTGGAGTGAAACTCACTGAAGCTCTCACTCTAAGGTGATGAAGAGTACATTGTTCCCCCTTATGAATAGGGTGCCCATGTTCCTCTTCACTTCCTTTGTATCTGGATCCATCTCCCTAGCCGAATCCAAAACCAAGTTCATCATCTCATCGTAGACCAAGAGTTTACCCCTAATTTCGCTCCCATTCTTCAGCCTTACCGTGATCTCAGCCCCATGGGCCTTCCTCAGGTGGGAGATCGGAAGTTCCCTACTCATATCCCATCACCTAAATAGAGGTCGCCCATATTATAAATGGAACGTGGGAGGATCACCTGCTGCTGAGAGCGATCCTCTCTATTTCTTCCTTCCTCCTTATGGCAAAGCTCTTGTTTCTGTCATACTCTGCGGCAGCGATTATCTCATCAGCAAGGGCCTCCGCCAAACTTCTGGGGCTTCTGAACGCCTTCATGGCAGCTCCTTGGGCTATGTGTCTTATTGCGAGATCCACCATCCTGCTGGGGGATGTGTCGACAGCGTGGAAGTAGCTGACACCACCGTACATTATCCTAGTCACCTCCTCCCTTATTATGGAGTTCTCTATCGCGTCGATGAATACCTGTATGGGGTTCCTCCCGGTCCTGAGTTCTATGATTTGAAAGGCATACTTCACCGTCCTCAGGGCCTTCAGTTTCTTTCCAGGGTTCCTGCTGTTCACGTGATCCTTCTTGCTACCGGCGTTTATGGCCTGGCTCATGAGCCTATTGACGAGCCTCTCCACTATGGGCAGCTCGAGCTTACCGAACCTCCTATGCTCGTGCCTCCCCCCGGTATGGGGGAGGTAAACTGGCTTCAGGGATATGACCCTCTTCAGGGCCACATTCTTGATCTCCACCCCATCATAGCTCCACTTGCCGAAGAGCTTTATGTCTGGACCCTGCGTGAGGTTGTCCTCGGCCTTGGATTTCGTCTCCTCGCTCATCACAATCACCTGCTTGGTTTCTCCTTCTTCCCCTGCAGTATGGCCTGCAAGGATACGCCGTTTACCTTGATAACCTTGTACCTGACCCCGGGTATATCTCCCATGGACCTACCCCTGGATCCGCCGATTCCCTCGATGAGGACCTCATCATGCTCATTGATAACGTTGAGGGCTCCATCTCCTGGAGCGAAGGCAGTCACTACAACACCATTCTTGGCCAGCTGGACCTTGACAGCCTTTCTCAGACCGGAATGAGGTTGCCTGGCCTCTAGACCTACCTTCTCCAAGACTATGCCCCTAGCCATCGGGGCGCCCTCGAGGGGGTCGAACTTCTCCTTCAGCCTGTACAGCCTCCTCCTGACCTTCCAACTGTGAAGTCTCTTCTCCTTATACTTCTCAGCCAGCCCTCGAGCAGCGTACAGTCCCAGCGGGGATTTCTTACCCATGCGACCACCTCACGAGGTAGGGGTAGTCCATGTTGCTATTTTAATGTTGTCTATGTCGTACCACCTCTTGGCCAGCATTCTGGCCCTCTTTATCCTCCTGCCGTTTTTCCCTATGGCTATGCTCTTATCCTGCTCTAGGACGTAAGCGATCGCTACTGTTTCATCCCCCTGCCTCGTTATTCTCACCTTGGGGACCCTGGCGGGGCTCAGAAGGTTGATCACGAAACCCTCAGGCGTGTCATCGAACTCCACCACCTCGATAGCCATGTTCAGATCCCCCCTCAGCAAGCGCCTCATGGTTTTCAGTTTCCTGCCCCCCCTACCAACTGCCCTGCCAAGATCTCCCTTTTCCACCACGAATATCAACCTGTTCTCCTCATCGTCCCTCACCACGTCCTTGGGCCTGACGCCCAGCATGTTGTGGAACAGCTGGATGTACCTGAACTGCTCGGGGGTTATGATGACCTTCCTTCCGGGAATCCTCCTACACCTCCACGATCATTCCACCCCGAGGATTTCCAGAACTCTTGATTCACCTTCCTCCATGACCGCCGCCACCGATACGAAGAACGGCTTCTTGAAGGCCCTCCCTAGGTCGATGGACTTGCCGGGGTACTCGTAAACAGGAACGTTGGAGAGCTTGGCTAGGTACTCCACCTCCATCCTTACATCCCTAGGGGCGTTGCTGGTCACTATTACTAGCTTGGGGCTCTGGCCCGACTTCAGCTGCTTCACCACCCTCTTGGCCCCCAATATGACCTTCCCGGATTTCAGAGCTAGGTACAGCTCGGGTTCCACCTCACTGCTCATCACCATCACCTCTACCATCCTCGGGCGGGTTGAGATCCCACCTGACCGAAACCCTTCCCGTCCCTATAGGCGGGGTCTGTCCCATTATTAAAGCGTCTAGTGGTCCCACTATCGGATTGTCCTCCCCGCGCCTCGCTGTGTTGAGAATCACATGGGTCGTCCACTCGAATGCCATCTTACTCAGTGGAGTCTTCATCTCGCTGAAGAAGCCGGAAGAAACCCCGGCGGCTTGCAGTCTTATGGCCTCTATCGTCCCCGAGTAGGTCATGGTATCAGCCACCAGCGATATGTACCTCCTGTCGACTTCCAGACCTTGCTCCTCCAGTATGCGCGCCAGCTCCTTGAAGATGCAGTTCCTCGCCGCCTCTATTCCAAGTACCTTCTCGATCTCCTTACAGTCGTTGGTTATGGTTCTCGACACGTCAACGCAGCTGAGGTTGAGCACCTCGGCCAGGTTGGATCCGGTGGTCCTTATCACATACTCCTTCTTGCCGTCCGCCTCAACGGTCTCGACCCACGCCCTCTTTATCCCTTTTATACCCGACACCAGTTTGTCCAGTACCCTGTAGGACCAAGACCTTAGGGTCTGTAGGGGCTTGTCCTTCTTTGCGGCTTCGAAGAGCTCCACTATCACCTTATCGCCCTCGACTGAGACCTCTCCCTTCATGTTCTTGACCGCGCTCCTTATGTACCCCAAGAACTTGTCTAAGGTGATTAGGTTGCTCTCTAGGGCTCTCATGTCCGGCTTCAATATGAGCCTGTAACCGAAGTTATCTATGGCGTACTCCTCGATCAGATCCCTTATCCTGAGCTCCCTGATGCTCCTTATCACCTTCCTTATCTTCACCTCGTCGTCCTGGCACTCCGGCTTCAGGTGTATCTCCATGGTGGGAGTGCTGGTGGACGCATAGAATACCAGCTCCTTGAACCTCTCCACCCCGTGAGTCACGTCCATCGCCAGCAGACCGGGGGCATGGAAGGTCCTCAGGACCATCTGGGTAGTAGGTTCTGCTATGCTCTGGGCGCTTATCAGACCTATCGGAGTCAGGACCTCCACCTTAGCCCTCTCGAACCCCTCCTTCAGCTCTTGAATGATGGCTTTCAGCTCCGATTCCTTTGGTCTGGCCTCGTATATCTTATCAAGCAGGGACATCGGAAGACCGGCCTCCCGGAGGGCCTGCTCTATCCTACTCTTGGAGACGCCCCTCTTTCTCTTACTCCTGACGTGCTTGCTGATGATTTTCCTAATGTTGACGGGCTCGTTCCTGAAGAGTTTGGTCGGATCGTAGCCATCACCTCCGAACCTGAACTGGAGTATGTGGCCCAGCGAGTCCCTGACCGTCTCGTCGTACGAGACGTAGACATCCTTCAAGGAGTTGGCCACCCTCCTGTAGAAGTAACCGCTGTCCTCGGTCCTCCTGCCCTTGTCTATTAGGGACTCTCTGCTGGACATGGCGTGGAATATGAACTCCACCGGGTTGAGTCCTCTGACGTAGCTGTTCCTGACGAACCCCCTAGCCTCGGGGCTCAAATCTCCTCTCTCAAAGTAGGAGAGTACTCTATCCCTGTATCCCTTCCTAGGTCTCCCGCTCGTCAGCACGAACCCTATCCTCGTCTTAATCTTCTGCTGGCCCACCTGGCCCATTATCTGCGATAGGTTGGCTATGGAGCCCCTGGCTCCCGTCTTAGCCATTATAGCCACGTTCGATTTGGGATCCACGTATTTTGCGACCACGTCGCTAACCTTACTCCAGAAGCTGTCTATGGTCTGCACTATGTCGAATTCCAGCATCTGCTCCTCTCTCATCAGCCTAAGGAGCTCCTCCTTGGTCCTATATATGGCAGCCTTCCTCGTGATGGGCCTGCTCCTTATCAGCCTCATTACCTCCTCCTTAAGCTTGGAGTAGATCCCATCGATCTCTTGATAGGCCTCGTCAGGCATCATGAGCTCTTTGGGGGAGGTGGTGATCCCGTAGAGCACTACCTCCTTGGCAGCTATCTTCAGCAGCTTGTTGAGGAAGTCGGCAGCCATGTCATTACCATAGTCCCTTATCAGCACATCTATTATGGTGAGTTTGCCCTTCACCAGCGTGCCCACGATATCGTCATCTAAGACACCTGACAGGAGCTGTCCTCCCCTTATGAGGACATAACCGTCCCCGGGACACGAGGGATCCGTGCATTCCACTCCCTTGGCTGACTTCGCCACCGATTCGAAGTCTAGGTCCCTAGGAAGGAGCACGGAAATTAACTGCTTTCCGGTCCAAAGCTCCTTGGGCTTCTTTATGGCCGGTTCCGGAAGCTCGGTTATGCCAGCCCTGGCTAGGATCCTCGCTGCCTCAGACTTGGTGAAGAGGGAGTCCTTCTTGGTTATCATATAGAGAGCCGTTATCAGGTCCTGCCTGGCCCCTATTATGGAGCCCCCGGTCCTCGGGGAGAGCATGTTGTTCTTCACGCCCATGAGCTCCTTGGCCTCTATGGCCCCATCCATCAGCTGGGGAGCGTGAAGGTTCATCTCATCCCCGTCGAAATCCGCGTTATAGGGGACGCAGACAGCGGGATGAAGTCTGAAGGTCGCGCCCGGCAGGACCTTCACCCTGTGGCCCAGCATGGAGAGTTTGTGCAGGGAGGGCTGCCTGTTGAATATCACGTAATCCCCATCCATCAGGTGCCTCTCCACCACGTCTCCAGGTTCCAGCTGCTCGGCGACCTCCTTTAGGGCTTCCTTGCCTTTCCTCTGTATAATCTTCAGGCTTAGAGGCGTCGCACCACCCTTCCTGACCGTGTTGGCTCCAGGATAACCGTCCGGACCTCTCATTACCAGATCCTTCAGCTTCTCTATGTTGTTCTCATTGACGTACTCTGGCACGGTGAGGACCATGGCTATCTCTACGGGGACTCCCACCTCGTCTATGTCTATCATGGGGTCAGGGGATATGACCGTCCTGCTGGAGAAGTTGACCCTCTTGCCTATGAGGTTCTTCCTCAGCCTCCCTTCCTTACCGCTGAGCCTCTGAAAGAGGGATTTCAGCGGCCTTCTCGTCCCCTTCTGAGTGGCAACGGGCATGTTGGCCGCGGCGTTGTTGAAGAACACGCTCACCCAGTACTGGAGCAGATCCCACTCGCTCTCTACCATGCTGCTCGGAGCTCCCAGCCTCTTTGAATTGTGTAGCTTCCTGTTGACCTTGAGTATCTCCACTAGTATGTGAGTCAGATCATCCTCTGACCTCTCACCCGTCTCGAGGTATATGGAGGGTCTGACCGGGAGTGGAGGAACCAGGAGAACCGTTAGAACAGTCCATTCGGGTCTGGCCCTCTCCGGGTTGAATCCTATCAGGAGAGAATCCTCGTCGCTCACCCTCTCCAGTATATCCCTTATCTCGGTGGGCCAGAGCCTCCTCGGCTCCGGTTCCTTAACTATGAACTTGTAGACCTCCTCCAGCTCTACCCTCTGCACATCGGCTCCGCAGTGAGGGCACTTCTTGTGCTTCTTCGTGTACTTCTTGACCTCCTCCCTGACCTGCCTCACCAGCTCGTCGTCTATTTTCTTGTGCGGCTGCTTCTCCGCGAACTCCTTCGCTCTGGATATGAAGTGGGCTCTCTCCTCCTCAGGAAGCAGGACCCTCCCGCACTTGTGGCATACGGTATTGAGGGCATCCTTCACCCTCTTCACGTATCCTATGTGGACCACGGGCATGGCCAGTTCTATCCTGCCGAAATGCCCAGGGCAGTTCTTCGGGTAATTCCCGCAGATGGGGCATCTCTTCCTCGGGTTTATGGTCCCCAGCCTGGGATCCAGCACGCCTCCTTGGACGGGAAGACCACCCTCATCATAGGCCGTAGGCTCGGTTATCTCTATGAACCCTATTCTCCGGGCATCCGAGGGTGAGATAAGGCCGAACATCACCTTCCTCAGGCTGTAGGGGATCGCCTCCTCGTCCATCACTGGCTCCCATATGAGCGCCATTCAACCACCCCCCTCAGACCTCCTCCCTCACGTCTAGCCGCACGTCCACGTGCCCACTCATGAGCTCGTCTATGAAGAGTTTGGACGCGTGGCTGGTTATGAGGGGCTTCACTTCCACGGAGGATTGGCATCTCGGGCAGAAGAACTCGTTCGTCCTCTGATTGAAGAAGGCCACGGTGCCGCAGTTCTTGCAGACGTATATGATGGTCTTATCTGACTGCTCCACGTATCTGTCCCTGATGACGGAGGCCGCCCCGTGGGATATCAGCACCTCACCCTCCATCTCACCGAGTCTCAGGCCTCCTCCCCTAGCCCTGCCCTCCACCGGCTGCCTGGTCAGGAGCTGCATCTGTCCCCTGGCCCTAGCGTGTATCTTGTCCCTCACCATGTGCTTGAGCCTCTGGTAGTAGCTGATCCCGATGAATATAGGGGCCCTGATCATGCGCCCGGTCCTGCCATCGTACATAATCTCTTCTCCACTGTACTCAAAGCCAAGCTTCTTCAGAGCCTCCATCAGATCCTCCACGGGCTCGGACATGAAGGGAGTTCCATCCACGAACCTCCCCTCCAGAGCGCCGACCTTACCAGCGAGTATCTCGTAGAGCTGGCCTATGGTCATTCTCGATGGGATGGCGTGGGGATCCAGTACTATATCTGGCACTATGCCCTCGAACGTGAAGGGCATGTCTTCCTGCCTGTATATCATCCCGATCACACCCTTCTGACCGTGCCTGGTGGCGAACTTGTCTCCCAGCTCAGGTGGCCTGGTGTCTCTGACCTTCACCCTCACCAGCTTCTCACCGCCGGTCTTCGTGGCTAGGAGCACGTCGGTCACGACGCCCCTCTCCCAAGCCCTCATTGCTACCGAGGTG
Organism: Thermoproteota archaeon; assembly: GCA_027078475.1. Classification (GTDB taxonomy): domain Archaea; phylum Korarchaeota; class Korarchaeia; order Korarchaeales; family Korarchaeaceae; genus Korarchaeum. The sequence continues at coordinate 4,879 of JALWYH010000019.1, read as the reverse complement.
TCCCTCCTCTCGAACGTGTACTGATAGCCCCCGCCTATGGAGAGCTCCGGGGAGAACCTGGGAGGACTTGTCTTACCTATCAGCACGTCTCCTCCCTCAACGTAGGTCTCTGGATCCACTATCCCGTCTTCACCGAGCTTCTGGTAATACTGCTCTTCTTTCTTTCCGGACACCTTCTTGAGCGGCAGGGGGTTCTCAAACCTGTCACCCTCGATGATGGCCTGCCTCCTGGCCTCGGCCTCGTACGTCCTGAAGAAAACGGCCCTTGCGGCACCCCTATCTATAGATCCTCTTGACATGACCAAGGCATCGTCCATGTTGTATCCGTCCATGGGTATGAGAGCCACGACCAGATTCTGGCCCGACGGCCTGTAGTCGTAGCCTGTGATCTCGGACCCCCTTGTCCTGACTATGGGCCTCTGGGGATAGAACATCAGGAAAGCCCTGGAATCGAACCTGAGCCTCCAGTTGGCTACATACTCGCCCAGGCCCTGCCTCACCATGTTCGCCCCTATTATATCCCTGGGTATGTTGTTGTGCTCGGCGTAGGGTATCTGCGAGGCAGCCACACCGAACATGGCGTAGGGGGCGAAGTCCAGATGGGTGTGCTTCTCGTTCAGCTCCGCCAGGCTGTAAGCGATGACGGCTGATTCCTCCTCATCCACATCGAGAAGCTCGATAACCCCACGCCTCACCAAGTCCGAGAAGGTCAGGTTGCCAGCCTCAACCTCGGGCAGGAGCTTTATCGCTTCATCTACCTTATCAACTGGTATGAGGGGTCTCCTCATCCTGCCCGCGTCCGCGTTCACATAGACGGCATTCTCCTCCCTGTTGTATGTGAAGTTTATCTCAGGACTCATCTCCGGCCTCTTCTCCCTTAGAAAGATCATCAGATCATCTGGCCTATCGGTGAAGGCTATGAGCCTCCCGTTCACATATATTGGGGTAAGCCTCCCGACCTCCTTAGGCGATGCCTGGGAGGCCGGCTTGGCACCCCAGTCCAGTATGATCTCTATCACGGGCTCCGGATCCGTACCGAAGGTCACATCGCTGAAGATGGCCAGGCTCCTGACGAGACCCACGTTTGTCCCCTCAGGGGTCTCAAGGGGACACAACCTGCCTATGGAAGTGCCATGGATCTGCCTGGCCTCATGAAGCGGCAGACCAGCTGGAAGGGGAGAATTCACCCTCCTCAGGTGATGGAGGGTAGCTATGTAGTTGGTCCTCTCCAAGTTCTGGCTGACACCAAGATCTCCACCGGGCCAAGCCCCCGTAGCCACGGCCCTTAGTATTCGCTGGGTTATCATCTTCTGACTCATAAGGATCCTCCGGACGTCGAGATCGTAGACTCCGCTGCTAAGCTGTTCGTCCGCCTTCTCCTTCAGCCTTCTGACTAGCTGATAGAATGCGTCCCTGAACACCTCCTGCATCAGGGTTCCAGCAAGCCTCAGCCTCTTGTTCGAGAAGTGATCCTTGTCGTCCGGTGAGATCTTGCCCCTAACGACCTTGAGCAACTTCTCTATCATCTTGGCTAGGAAGTAGGCCTTCACTATGTTGTCCTCCTCGCTGTTTCCGATGTGAGGCAGGAGGTTGTTCTTCAGATACTCCTTGGCGTACCTCACCCTGTCCGCCTTTGGAACCGCCTGAACCAGCCTCCTGCCTATGTAGTCCAGGGCCTCTTCTTGGGTGAGCATCCCGACGGTTCCCTCCTCCTCCGCACGTCTCTGGACGTCGTCGAGACTGTAGAGGAACTCATTTCTGATCTCTTCGTCATCGGAGATGGCGTCCACTATGTCCTCGTCTCTCTCCAGCCCGAGAGCCTTCAGGAGCATGGCCACGGGGACGCCCCTTATCGCGCCCGTGGACGCCTTTATCGTGCCATCCCTCGTGTAATACTCTAGGTAGAGTCTGGTCCTCAGGCCCGCCTTCGCCGAGACTATTTGGGCCACGTGAGAGTAGGGTTTGTTCTCCGCGGTTGTCTGCTCCACTATTACCTTGTTTGGCGCCAAATCATCCCTTATAACTAGGACCCTCTCCGACCCATTTATGATGAAGTAACCACCCGGATCCTTGGGGTCCTCTCCCTTCTCTATAAGCCTCTTCTCATCCAACCCGTGGAGATAGCATCCCTTGGACCTGACCATGATGGGTATATGCCCGATCCTGACTCTCTCACTCTTCAGCTCCATACCACCGGAGTATACTTTTATCTCTAGCTCTATCGGGGCCAAGTAGTTCGCATTTCTCAGCCTGATCTCGTTCGGCATGGCGGGAAGGGAGGAGCCATCGTACTCCTCCACCTCAGGTCGTCCCACGTGAACCTTGCTCAGTATCAGCTTGTAGTTCTCAACGAGCTCCAGTTCCCTGAATGCGTCGACGACCTCCTGTATTCCGCTCTCTAGGAACCTGTTGAATGATTCTATCTGTACATCGGAGAGCTTCCGCTCTTGGAAGTACGCCCTCACGAAGGGGTAGAAATCAACGTTAATGTTGCCCGGATCAATACCTATAGACGACTTCACGGAAACAACCCCCACAAATAACCGTAACTAGCCTCTATTGATGACGTACCTGTAATAGAAACCCTCCTCCCTATATATCCGGATCAGATCTCCCTCCTTAGCGCCCAGCTTGGAAGCTATGGGATCGATGACTAGTATTTTTGGGAATAGATCAAGTGAACCGTACATTCTCTCAAGCTCCTTCCTCTCCTCCTCTCCTACTATCTCATGCTTGGGCACCATGAAGTTCTCGGTCGGATCGTACTTGATGACTTTCTTCGTCCTCTTGGACTTGGACGTTTTGGCCTTCTTGGTGGATTTCCTATCCTTTTTCGATGCCTTCTTCGTTTTGGCCTTCGACTTGGAGGAGGATTTTCCGGACGACTTTTTCTCGGGAAATGGATCGTTCTCTCCTCCATCCGGGGACTCGGGCTCCTCCCCTGGATCGATATCAACCGGAACATCCTCGGACTCTACCAAATAGGCACCCCCTTAAAGGGAACTTCAGCATCAGGGTGAGGTGCAATACGGTTTTAAAAAGTTTACACTCCCAGAATCCGGGGAGAGAGTTGGGAGAAGACCTGTTGGAGATCAGGTGGCACGGGAGGGGAGGGCAGGGCGCGGTTCTGGCCTCGAGAATAGTGGCCAAGGCCGCATTCCTAGAGGGCAAGTGGTCCCAGGCCTTCCCGTTCTTCGGGGCTGAGAGAAGGGGAGCTCCGGTTATGGCCTTCACGAGGGTCTCTGATTCCCCCATAAGGCTGAGGAGTCAGATATACGAGCCCGATATACTAGTGCTACTGGATCCCATGTTCCTGAACTTGGAGGTGGCATGGAGGGGCGTGAAACCCGACACTATAGTGGTCATGAACGTGCCAGAGGATCCTTCAGAGATATTCCTGCCTAGGAGGGTCAGGAGGCTGGCAGCGGTAGATGCCACGGCCATATCCATAGGTCTCGGGCTTAGGGTGGCTGGCCTACCAGTTCCCAACTCAGCCATGGTGGGGGCCCTCGTCAGGGCCACTGGCTTGGTCAAGCTTGAGAGCGCGGAGGAGGCCGTGAAGAGCATGATGAGGAGACTCACCGATGTGAACTTGGAGGCCCTCAGGAGAGCCTACAATGAGACCAAGGTGCTTGACAACCCCAAGTTCGTGCCCGAGGTCATAGGGGAGGGCTAGCTTGCCCCCTCCGTCCTCTCTATGTAGGAATCGAAGAACCTGGTGTATACGTCCACCTTGGTCTCCCCGGGTCTCATCTCAACCTCCTCCACGAGCCCGCAGTTAAAGCACCTTATTATTGCCTTCCCCTCCTTCTCGTGAAGCTCGACCATTATCGAGTTATGTTGGCAGACTGGACATCTGAAGAACGCGGATTTACGCCTCTTCCTCACCGGCAGGGTAGTTCTCCTCTTCCTCCTTCCCATTTTTCGGGACACCCACCTTCTGAAGCACCGCTTCTAAATTAAGTATCCCGGTGGACCTGACGGGATGGGCCATCATTTATACACTTGATGGCGGGCCATAACGGGGATATGACCACTGATGAGCGGTACTTCCTCTCACTGGAGAGGGACCTTGACAGGGTGCTGGAGGTTGCCCAGAAGGCCAGAGCGGTTGGTCTAGATCCTGTGGACCGCGTTGAAATAGAGATAGCTAACGAGCTCCATGAGAGGATAGTCGCCCTTTTCCACGTGGAAGCCTTGGGCGAGAGGGTGAGGTACTGGCTGGAGAAGACGGAGAATAAGGTGGAGACTGCCTTCAGAGTGATAGCGGAGATAATACCTAGGGAGGGAGAGACTCCTAGAATAGAGATTGAGGGGGACGATGAGTATAGGGCGGAACTCGCGCTCAGGGTCGGAATGGCCATAATAACCGACGCGACGGTCTCGGCTCCCATAGAGGGAATAAGCAAGGTGGCCATAAAGGGATCGGGGAGGAGCTCTTATCTCTCGGTCTACTACAATGGACCCATAAGGACAGCCGGAGGAACCGAGGGAGCGATAAGTGTCCTCATGGCCGATTACATCAGGCAGAGGCTCGGGCTTGGGAGGTTCGTTCCTACTCACGAGGAAGTGGAGAGGTACGCTGAGGAGGTCTTCCTCTACAAGAGAGTCGCTCACCTGCAGTACAACTCAGAGCCGGAGGAGGTCAGGAGAGCCGTCATGAACATACCGGTAGAGGTGACCGGTCCGCCCACGGAGAAGGAGGAGGTATCTTCATTCAGGAACCTCCCTAGGGTGGAGACTAACAGGATCAGGGGAGGGGCCGTCTTGGTCATCAATGACTGTGTGATCCAGAAGGCTAAGAAGATGAAGAAGATAATCAAACAGCTCAAGGCCTCAGTAGAGGACTTCGACGACTCCGCCTGGAGGTGGCTGGGAG
>JALWYH010000018.1 GCA_027078475.1 Thermoproteota archaeon | reverse complement strand
GGCTGGTCCCTATCCCCCTCTCCCTGGCCCTCGCGATGGCCCCCAAGCAGGCGACGGTGGGGAGGCCCAGGTCTCTCATGCCAGCTATGGGGCTCATCCCGGTTCCCCCCTCCTTCCCGTCTATCGTTATGGCGTCCACCCCCTCCCTGCTGGCCACCTCTATCACCCTGTCCAGATCCCGGTAGGGCCCCGTCTTCAGGAACACCTTCACGCGGGGGAAGTTGTTCCTTATCAGCCTGATCTGGCTGGCCAGTATGTCCTCGGTGAACGTGCCCGGGGCCGAGTGCCTCTCGTAGTAGTCCTTGACCACCTTCTCCGGATCCTCCGGTATGTAGTAGTGGTCCCTTATCCTGAGGGCCACCTCCCTGCTCACCAAGACCTCGCCGCCCAGTCCCGGCTTGGCCCCCTGACCCGCCTTTATCTCGAAGGCTACAAGCCCGTCCTCCACGTACCGATCGAAGTCAGGATCGGTGTAAACCCTCTCCCAGAGCTTCAGGTTCTCGTCCTCGACGCTCTGCTGTATGACGAGCCCCCCGTACCCCTCCAGGTTCTCCAGGTAGGCAAGGGCCCTCTCCTTGAACGAGGGCTGGTCGGTGAGCCTCTCATCGTATCCCCTGATGGCGGCTATGTTCTCCCCTAGCGAGTAGACGACGCCCATCTCGGCGCATCCCTTGGCTATCTTGGGGCCTATCAGGTTCGCGATGTGCGTGCCCCCCATGGCCGCGCACACGACGGGCATCCTGACCCTGAACCCGCCCACCACCGTCTCGGTGCTCACGTCCGTGTAGAGGGGCTCCCTGAGGAGCTCGATGCCCTTCTCGAGCCTCTCGGGTGTGAACTGGGGTGGAAGCAGGACCACGTCGTCCAGCAGGAGGAACCTCCTCGGCCTCGTGTAAACGTCGGCCCCGAAGACGTTGTAACCGAACTCGTCCTTGGGTGGGTAGACTGCCTGCTCGCCCAGCCTGGCCCTCCTGAATATCTCGTCTATCGGGTAGTCTGTCATGGCGAGTGCACCCCCGGTAGCTTGGGAGCCGGCCTGGCGAGATGCACGGATGGGAGATCGCAGATGTACTTCACGAGCCTCTCCATCCCTATTCCGAAGCCTGCGGTCGGCTTCCCGTGGTCCCGGAGGAACTGGAGGTACCAGCGATATAGTTCGGGGTTCTCGTTGGTCTCCCTCATCCTGGCGAATACCCTCGAAACCTCGTACTCCCTGGCTGCACCTGAGGAGAGTTCTCCGTGCCCCTCCGGAGCCAGGAGATCGAAGTCCATCAGTATTCCAGGCTTATCGGGGTACTCGCGGTCGTAGAAGCCCCTGGCGCCCCTCGGATAGTCGTGGATGAAGAAGGGCTGGTCGTGTATCTTGGACAGGTACCACTCCCACTCCCAGGGGATCTCGGTCCTGAAGCTGAGCCTGTCCTGGGGTCTCTTGACGTTGAACCTGCTCTCCAGCTCCCTGATTACCTCCTCATCCTTCGCGTGCTCCATGAGGAGCTCTATAGCCTCCCTGTGGGTCATCCTCTTCAGGGGAAGCCTCACATCCGGTAGACTCTTCCTCTCAGAGCCGAAGAACTCCCATATCCTTCGGAGGCGGTCCTCGTACCTCTTCATCTCATCGATAACGTGCTTGAGCAGCCTCTCCGCTATCTCCATCACCTGGAAGTGGTCCGCATCCCTGACCTCCAGATCTATCTGGACGAACTCCACTAGATGCCTTCCGGTCCTGGCGGCGTCTATCGGCTCGTGCCTCAGGTTCGGATAGAAGAAGTAGATCCTGCCCTCGTCCATGGCCGCAGCCAGGAGCTGCTTGTAGAGGATGCCGCTCCTCATCAACCTGTACTCCCTGCCGTAGTAGGGGATCCGGAACTCGAACGCGCCTCTGGTTCCGGGATCGGTCACCGGGCCGATCATTATGGGATCGAACTCCACGAAACCCTCGCTGTCGAGGAAGTCCCTCACTGCCCTAGCTATGAGGTGCCTGAACCGGTAGACCTCCTGCATGACGGGGTGACTCACTATCCTGAATATGTCCTCAGCGAAAGCCCGGGGTTCGAGGGGCAGCTCTAGCTTCTGGGACATGCTCATCCCGCTGTCGGCCCGATCGACAATAAAAAAGTTACCATCGAAATGACACTATATAATTTCATATTAGGTAAAGAGGACCATAGAATTGAATTTTTGTGGTATTAGATACTATTTAATTGTCTCAGACCGGTCATATAGACTTTATAAGCAGAGTGAGTTCGTGGCATCGCACTGCTATATTACCCGCATGCGCACCGGCAGACGCGCGATAGCTGCTGTGCATAGAGAAGAAGCACTTAAAGGAATGGGGTTTAAGCGAACACGATTAGATTCCCTTCCCTACGATTCATGTCTTGGATCAGAGGCTCAGCTCCCTGAAGGGCCTCATTCCCCAGGATTCAGGTGTCATCACGTAGATGGTCAGGAGCTGCAGCAGGCTCGCTATCAAGATGAGCAGAAAGGCCCTGCTCCAAGTTGTGTCGTACCAGTACTTAGCGACCAAAGTCCATGCCAGCAGGACGGAGGCCACCCCGAAGAGGGACGATAGTGGAAGGGAGTGCGTCGAGATCAGCTTTACGACGGTGAGGTAGGCGAGACTGGACAGGAAATTACCCGCGATCACGAGACCCATCAGGGAGAGGAAGCCCTTCTTCTCCTCCATGACGAATATCTGGGCCACCCAGAAGTAGAAGGCTTGAGCGGCTATGGACAGGAGAGTAGTGAGGATGACGGCAAGCATTCCGGAGAGAACTCCGCCCACTACGTGGTAAGCAATCGTCACTTTCGATCACCTTACTAGGGCCTATACCGCCCATTTAAGGGCAAAGGGCGCCCTGTGGGCGCCTAGCAGACATTCCGAAAGGGTAAATCTCTGAGAAACCCTTTAGTAGTTTGGCGGGAGATTACCCATATGGGATTCTTGGATCAAATAGAGGAGGTGCTCAGGGAGGAGGGCATAAACTACAGGAGGGTCGAGCAGGCTGTCCTGGCCTCCTTCAGGGATGGAGATGTGTCCTACAACATAATAGTCTTGGCCGATGACGAGATGACGGTCATCGTGGGGAGGACCGACCCGCCCCTCATACCCACGGCCGAGATGGCCAGGAAGCTGCTGGAGGAGAACTTCAGGATGAACTTCGCCTCCTACCAGCTGAGCGAGGATAACGAGGTCATAGTGACGTCCTTCCTCAGGAGCGAGTGCATAGGAGAGTCCTTCAGGAGGAACTTCTACATAACGCTCGCGTTCCTGCGAAAGCTGGGTGAGAGCCTTGCTTCTTGACGAGATAGAGTCCATGCTCAGGAGCTCCGACCTCACCCCTCTGAGGGAGGGGAACATGCTCGTGCTAATGATCGGGGAGGAGGGAAAGGAGGTCGTCATATACATAGTCGCCGAGGAGGAGAGAGGGGTTGCCTACATTCTCGCCACATCCTACCCGCCCCTCAGCGCGGAGGGAAGGGAGCTGGACCTGATGAGGGCCTCGTGGGATCTGGTGGACAGGGGAATACCGTGCAAGGTGGCCGTTGACAGGGGCTCCGCGGTGGTCGAGATGGACCTGGACAGGTGCCACCTGAAGAAGGACTACCTGCTGGAGAGCATCTACTACGTGGCGGAGAGCATGCTGACCCTCGTGGAAAGGATGGGCCATGTTGATCAGGGTCCGAGTGATTCCACGGGCTAGGAGGGAAGGGGTCTCCCGCGAGGGGGACGAGCTGATCGTGAGGGTGAGGGACCCCCCGGAGGGGGGCAGGGCCAACAGGAGGTTGGTTGAGCTGTTGGCCCAGTACCTGGGCGTCCCCAAGTCCCGGATCGAGATAGTCAGGGGACACAGGTCTAGGGAGAAGCTGATCCGGGTGGATGAGGAGCAGGCCTAGATTGGGTCAGGCGAGACCAAGCTGGCCCGAGTCGGACCAGACCGGACCCCGGACGGTGAGCCCCTAGTTCGGGATTGATCCCAGCGTCCCGCCCGTGAGGTTCATCTCTTTTTAAAACGCCGATCCCTTGGTAGAGGGAGAATGGACCCCATCATCGAGGCTGCCCTGGCCGGCCTTTCGCCATCGAGCAAGAGGAAATACAGACCGGTCTTCGCCTCCTTCCTGGATCTGGTTTCCTTGGAAGAGGCCAAACCCATCCACATCCGCTTGTGGGCCTCTAGGAGGGAATTCAGGGTCAACAGGCGCACCCTGAAGCAGCAGCTCTACATGCTTTCCAGGCTCTTCAGGATCGCCGGCCGGGAAGACCTGAGTGAGGAGGCCAGGGCTTTAGCGAAGGAGATCCGCTCACCTCCACCCCTCCCCAAGGTGAATGAGGATCTGCTGAGGACCTACGAGGAGATAGACCGCATACTCTCTGGGGCCAGGCCGCTGCAGAGGGCGGCGATAATGATGCTGGCGGAGACGGGGATGAGGGTGGGTGAGCTGGTGTCGCTGAGGTGGGAGGACGTGGACCTGAACGGGAAGAGGGCCAGGGTGAGGGGCAAGGGGGACAAGGGCAGGTACGTCTACTTCACCGAGCGCACCGCCCAACTGCTGAGGGAGCTCCCGAGGGAGGGCGACAGGGTCTTCCCCGTCACCGACAGGACCGTCAGGAGGTGGGTCTCCAAGCTCCTTGACACACATCCCCACGCCGTCAGGCACGCCTTCGCGGTCTGGTTCCTCTCAAAGGGAGGGAATCCTCGCGTCTTGCAGCGTATTCTGGGGCACAGCAGCCTCCGAACCACCGAGATTTACCTGGATCTCGCCCAGAGCCTCGTGGAGAGGGAGTACAGGAAGGTGGCCGGGGGAGGCTAGGTCCCTTTTTAAGGTCCCCCGGCGGGTTGACCCTATGGGTAAAATCTCGGTTCTACCCCTAGCCCTGATGCTCGCGCTGCTCCTGCCGATCCTGCCAGCATGGGCCCAGCCCTCCGGCAGGTTCAGGTACTACGTGAACGTGGAGAGGCCCGGGAACTACGAGATGGCGGTCGACATAGTGAACCACGGCTTCCCCTTCAACGGAACCCTCGATCCCTACTCGGCCCAGGTGATCTCGCCCGGAGGCCGGATCCTGCCCGTGTCCATCTCCTTCGAGAGGGAGGTTCCCCTAGGATCGGAGCTGGAGCACAGAAACGCGATCTCCTTCACGACGTCCGATGGTGAGCTCTGCTTCTTCGCCACCGGACCCGACCCCTACATCAAGGTGGCCGTTGACAGGGAGGACCTGGACCGGTCCCTGGGGTTCACCTTCTCGGCCAGGGGGCGCTTCGAGGTCGCCCTGAGGGATGCCTCCCTGCTGAGGGTGATCTCTTGGAGGAATGTCTCGGCTGAGCCAGGCCCGGATCGGATCTTCCTGGGGTACCTGGCCTCCTCCCTGTCCAGGGACAGGCCCTATGCCTTCTTCGTAATACCGGGGCCAGAGCCGGGCTGTCTCTCAGGGTTGAGGCTCGTGTCAGGCAGGCTTCTGGTGAGATGGGCGGCCGACTCCCCCGGCCGGTACGTGGTGACCCTGGACACGGCTCCCTCCGGATCCCAGTGGACCACCATACCCTCCGCTAGGAGAGTGGAGCCCACCCGAAGGGAGGGGTTCGTGGTCCTGCCGGACTTCCCCTCGAACCTGAGCGGGACGGTGGAGCTCAGGGTCAGGGTGACGGGCAACCTCTCCCCGGTGACCGCCGTGCAGGCCAGGCTCGACTACGACGGTCAGTACGGCTGGAACGACGACAAGGGTGTTCTGATAGACTTCCACCCGGCGGGAGGCTCCTGGAGTGCCAGCTGGAACACCCTCTCAACCTGGGACGGGAGGCACGTCGTGGTGGTGAGGGCCCTAGACTCCCAGGGCAGGGTGGCGGAGTTCAGGAGGCCCGTGTGGGTGGAGAACGTCAGGAACGGGACCAGGCTGTTCTCCGACAGGGATAACATCACCTTCGTGGTGCTGGGGGACAACAGGCCGTCCGGCGGGGTCAAGCAGCCGGAGATATACAGGCAGCTCCTTGACCACGTGCTGAGGGAGGGCGCCGACTTCTACGCTAGCGTGGGCGACATAGTCTACAGCGGGGAGAGGAGGGAGTACGAGGACTTCATAAGGGTGACCAGCGTCATAAGGATGCCCCTGTTCATAGCGGAGGGCAACCACGAGAACCAGATAGGGAGGAGGGCCCAGAGGAACTTCATGTCCCTCTTCGGCAAGCTCTTCTTCTCCTTCGACTACGGCAACTCCCACTTCATATTCCTGAACGCCAACGTGCCCGGCTACAGGTACTCCATGAGCGATGAGCAGATAGAGTGGTTCGCCAGGGATCTCCAGGATTCGAGGGCCAGGCACATCTTCGTGTTCATCCACCAGCCCATCTACCCGTACGCGCACGGCATAGAGGACAGGTCGGCCCTCGAGAAGCTAAGGGCCGTCATCAGGACATACGGGGGTGGTATCGATGCCATATTTCAGGGACACGAGCACATGTACTACAGCGCCGTCAATGGGAGCCTGAGGACGTTCATAACCGGTGGGGGAGGCGCGGAGCTGGACAACCAGTACCCCGCCAAGTACCTCTTCTTCCACTACCTGGTGGTGAGGGTCAACGGCGACCGGGTGGAGTACGACCTCGTCAGGCCCCCGGTGCTCGAGGTGAACGATCTCCCGGAGTTCGTCGACTCCCCCTCCCTCGAGGTCAGGGGAAGGGCCCAGCCCTTCGCCACCGTGGAGGTGAACGGTCACAGGATCAGGCCCTCCAAGACGGGCACCTTCTCCGCCACGGTTGGCCTCGAACCCGGGGACAACGAGATCTCAATCAGGGGAATATACAACGGGACAGTGCTCGAGAGGAGGTTCCACGTCACCTACCTGCCTCACGTGGAGATCTCCGTCCCGGATAAGCTGGTAGGTGGAAGCGACGCGATCCTGAGGGCCTCTTGTCTCGGAAAGCCCGTCGATGGACTCCTGATATTCAACGGGACGGCCCACGAGATGAGGAATGGGAAGGTGGTGCTGAGGCTCCCAGACGTCGGCGGGGAGGCGCAGGCGAGCGTCGCGGTCTACTCCAAGGGGTGCTTCCCCACGGCGACCACGGTCACAGTGAGGTCGGAGCCGCCCTTCGCCCTGATCGGGGGAATCGCTGCCCTGGCAATACTGGTGGCGGGCCTCCTGATCCTGAGGGTGAGGCGAGGTGGGGTCGGGAAGCGGGGTGAGATTGAGAGGTTAGGGTGAGGAGTGGCGAGCTAGTGAGTGGACGGGTGTTGAGAGGGTGAGGATGGGGGGGAGAATGGGGATGAACAACAATACCCCTCTCCCTCCTCCTCGTTACCCCGTTCTGGTCCGTCTGTCTGCTTACTAACCCCCTGTAACCCTCTTCAGCCCCGCCCATGGATAATTCTATAGTTATCAAAGGCGCGTGATGCGGGTGACGTCAAGCCATTATATAGTGGATGGCCACCTAGGTGGTGATGAGGCCGAGAGCCCTACTACTGCTCCCCCTGATCCTGCTGATGCTCCCACCGCTCACGCCGTCCTCGGCTGCCGGGACAGCGGACTGGACGGCCCCTAAGTACGAGGGAGGGACCTTCAGGCTCTCCGATTACAGGGGCAAGGTTGTCGTCCTCATATTCAGCCAGCCCACCTGCTCCCACTGCAAGAGGTTCGTCCCGATGCTCGCGAGCGCCTGGAGATCCGATCCGGAGCTTTCCAGCGACCGTTACGTGGTTGCCGTGGCCATGTACTCACCCTACAATCCGGACGCGGCCCTGCCCGCCTTCAGGAGCTACAACCCACCCCCCGGGTGGATCCTGCTGCTGGCGTCCTGGCCCAATCTCGTCTACTTCGGCGTGAGGTACACGGCCACGGTCGTCATAATCGACCCCTCTGGCAACGTGTTCGCCAAGATAGATCCCAGGGACGTCCCGTACATACCCGACATGGTCAATGTCACCGTGAGAAAGGCCAAGGAGGCGTATCACAGGGCGGTCGACCTTCAGGCGCTCGTTCCCAGCAGGATAGCTGCTGGAGAGCCCCTGATCATAAGGGGAAACGTCTCCGGGGTGAACAGCGTCAGGGTCGTGCTGATCTCCCCAGAGGGCAGGGAGGAGGACTACAGGGCCATGGTATCGTCGGGCCACTTCCAGCTCTCCGTCACCCTCTCGGAACCCGGCACGTGGACGGTGAGGATCATGGCGGGCTCCACGGTTCGGGAGTCGAAGGTGAGGGTGGTGGAGGGATCGGCGCCGACCTTCACGGTGCTCTACGGCAGACACGACCGACAGGCGGCCTCGATCCTGGGCATGAACGCCACTAGGGCCGGTGAGGAAATGCCCCAGGGGAACATCATAGTGCTGGGCGGTCCGGTCGCCAACCCCTTGGCCTCGAGGCTCAACGGGGAGCTGGGCATCAGGGTCGAGGTCAACGGGTCGAGGGGGATCATAGGCGTCGGGGCCAGGGTATGGAGGTTCAGCATCAGCTACGGGAAGAGCGACTACGCGATAGTGGCCTCGGTCGAGAGGGATGACAGGAGGATCATCCTGGGGGAGGGTCTCACCAGGTACGGCACTAGGGCCGCCGCCATCCTCCTGTCCAAGTCCGGCGGGCAGGTCGACGGGGTCATGATAATCAGGTGGGTGGACGATAACGGGAACGGGAGCGTCGATCCCGGTGAGGTGGAGGTGATCTTCAGGGGATCACTTCCTTGAGACGTACCTGCTCCCCCTTACGTAGAACCTCAGCGGGAGGCTGGCGTGGGCTCCCGCGTAGTCGACCCCCACCCTGCCGGTCGACACCACCTTATCCGGGCTCACGCGCCTGTACTCCTCGAAGGCCACCGGCCCGTCCTCGACGCTCATCCCGTTCATCTCGGGAGTTATCCCCAGGGCCCTGGTGAGCCTCCCCGGTCCGGAGCAGAGCCTCCTGGGATCATCAATCCCCCTGTTCCTCCTCATGATCTCCAACCCCTCCATCGGCTCAAGGGCCCTTACGAGGACCGCAGTCGGCTCCCCAGGCGGGGCGGTGGTCACGTTAAGCATCGCGTAGGCGTGCACCGGGTAAACGTAGAGGAGGCCGCAGTCCCGGTAGAGGGGCTCCATTCTGGGCGTCCTCCTGCCTCCGAACCCGTGAGAGGCCCTGTCGTTCCTCCCCAGGTAGGCCTCGGTCTCTACTATCATCCCCGATACCCTCCTACCGTCGATCTCCCTGACTAGGAGCTTGCCCAGCAGCTCGATGGCCACGACGACTGGATCCCTGCAGAAGAAGTCCCTCCCCAGCTTGGATCCCATGACTCAACCCCCACCGATCAGGTAGCTGAGGTTCAGGGTGTAGGTCAGGACCATGTCCCCTATGGTGGGCAGCGAGGCGTTAGGCCTGTACACCTTGACCGTCTTGCCCCTGTACCTGTCGCTCCCCACAGTCACCAGGAAGCGCTCTATCATCTTCGGGAGGACATCCCTCCACAGGTAGGCCTTGTCTATTCCTAGGATGTGCGATATCTCGCTGAGGGTGAGGCCCTCCTTCGACTCCCTCTGGGCGAGGGATCTGGTCAGCTTCCTCCTGTCGAAGCTATCGGATCTGAGCCCGAGCAGCTCTGACAGAAGCGAGACCACTTTCCTCTCATCCAGCCCGTAGAGCCTGTCGACCGCCTCCTTCGCGGTGAGGGCGTTCAGGACCTTGATCTCAACTGGAGAGAGCTGATCCGCATAGAAGAGATCTCTCTTCTCCAAGGGCGGCGCCACCCCTAACACGGCCAGGGCCTTAAGGGCCCTGAGCATCTCCGGCAGGTGATCGAGCTGACTGAGGAAGTGGAGGGATCTCACGAAGGAGTGGTACTTCCTCGGTAGATCTAGCTCTGTCGATACCGCCGAGTAGGCAGCCGCCAGTTCCACGCCCGAGAGGGTCGGATCCGACCATATGCAGGGGTTGAGGTAGAATATGCCGGGGACTATCAGCCCATCCCTCAGGACCCCCAGGGGATCTCTGTAGAGGTACAGACTCAGGGTCGCGATCTCGGAGGCCAGAAAAAGGAATCTCCTCTCCCCCTTCCACTCTATCCTAGCGGTCTTGCCCAGCGTCTCCAACACCGCCCCCCTGTCCTCGAATCTGAGGCTGAGGATCCAGCCATCCATAGGATCATTGCTAACAATCACCTCAAGCCCGAAGCTGAAGATGGAGCCACCTCCATGCCTCCAGATAAGCAGATTCCAGTCTTCGTCGAGCCTCTCTTCTAAGATGGAGGAAAGCGGCTCCAAGGACTCGGGATCACCTTTTGAAAATTCATTTACCCTTCCAGCCTTCATGTAAATCGTTTTACTCTCTAGTTCGACATCTGACCCTATAGATCATCCCTAGAGTGACTGGGCATCCACGCCATTAAATGCTGTGCTCCTACTATTTTTTCAAGAGATCAAAATGAGGGAGAAAACGGATAGATAAGAAAATAAGGAAAGGAGAATTCATATTACAGGTGGAGCAGGCGGAGCTATTGGTCCGATCATCTTTCTCACCATCCTCCTTCCTTCTTCACTACTTACGTAGACCAAACCTATCTACTCTATACGATCTCATTTTATTTAGTAGACACAGAAGAGGGGTTATTACCCAGATAATAAGCGATATTACAATGAATCTGACCTGAGGAAAAACTTTATTAGCCGTAACGACACTAATTAGTGTGCAACGGAATGGGCTTGAAAAAATTGAGGATCTGACCAAACCTTTCATGGAGGAAGTTAAGAGGGTCGAAAAGGAGCTGGAAATAGGTCCCATCAGGAGAATTCCCAAGAAGGTAATGCTGGCAGATGTTAAGGTGGAGAATGACCTCAGAAGTGGTGCTAAAGAGAGAGATGGTGATCTCCTCATAAGTAAGGATCTCCCGCCCGACAAGATAGAGTCCGTGATCAAAAGGGAGGCTTTCATTCTATTTCTACCCCCCCTCAATTTCCCCCATATCTACGATCTGGCGTGGGCTTATTCCGGAGCAGATACCTCATGGTGGTCGGAGTGCACCCAGAGGGTGGAACTTCCCACCGCCCCCCCATACAATGCCCCGGAGATCTTCCAGTCGTATAACTTTAGGGAGAGGACTAGGGTAATCGGCAGCATTGCCAAAGCTATAAACCTGCTCTACATGAAAAGGGGGGCCGATATAGATCTCAAGGATTATCTCCTCCTCGTATCCATTTCTCGCAGATATCCGTCCATTAGACTGTCCAAGAGGGAACTCTTGGTCCTCAAATCTCTCGTTTACGTAACCAATTCGGAAGATGCCAAACTGGAGAACTTGGCGAAGTATACCGGGCTGTCCCTCGCCTCGGTTTCTAGAGCTTTGAAAGATCTCATAGGTAAAGGGATAGTTCATGGTCCCTACGCTGTTTTTACTCTTAGGATGGGGCTTCCAACATACATGATGGAGCTCCAAGACCCTCTGCCAGAGGAAATAAAATTCATAGATAAATTTCCCTTTACATACAATGCCTATGTAACAGAAAATGGCACTCATTATATTTTATTTACTATTCCGATGAAATATGAGAAATTATTTGCTAAACTGAAGGGAAGAGGGCTCCGAATCGGTAAGGAGATCCTCTTCTCGTTCGACATACATTCGCTGGACGACATAGAGCCCGAGAAAGTACTGGGGCTCATGGTGGACGGATACATGAAGGTCTCAGATACCCCGCCCACGTGGAGGGAGATTTATAGGGGTTCGAAACCCCCCATCAAGCTGGACAAGAAGGACATACTTGCCCTGAGTGTGATAAATAGCCAGGGGAGGGCTTCAAGATCCTATTTGAGGAAGATAGGCGTTCCCAATGCTGCAGAGAGATTTGCCAGGTACAGGAGGAACGGTCTGGTGGTGAAGGGCTACTTCCCCACTGGGGTCGGGCTCGGGGAGCCCATCTTGGTGAGGCTCAATGCCTCCTACAAAGATTTCCTCAGGATTAGGGAGGCCCTGTCCAGGGTGGCCTCGCCCATAATGTTCTACACAGAAGGCTCCCTCTCCGGGATAACCAGTGTCATCCTAGTCAATGAGAAGGTCCTCGGCACGCTGATAAAGTCCCTCAGAACCCTATTCGCTGATCAGCTGATAGACGTGGAGCACCTCATGGTGGCGGGCCCCTCAAACTGGCAGATTCCTGTCGACCTGTGGAACGAGAGGGAGCAGACCTTCGAGATGGACATCAGATCGGTCTTCGAAGCCTTCTCCCACAGACTCAGTGAGGACATCAAGAGGGAGATCCTCGGTTGAAGCTCCCCCCTAATCAACCTGATCTCAATATCTCCCGGAGATTCGACAGCAGGATTTTCACATCCCTCTCCGCGATGTTGGCCATGGTAGCAGCCCTGAGTATCCTTCCCTTCAATGGTCCTTGGCCCCCGGCCACCATCACCCCTATCCTAGCCAGCTCCTGCCTCACCTCCTCTGCCCCGGGAACCAAGAAGGAGGTGACCGTGCTTGAGAGCCTGCCCAAGTCTCTCGGACGGGCAAAGAGCTCGATCCCCATCTCCTCCAGCCCTCTCCTGAGAATTTCAGCCAGTCTTTCGTGCCTGTGAAACCTATTCTCCAGCCCCTCATCGTGCACCTCCCGGAGGGCAGCCCTGAGGGCGGAGAAGAGCGGGAGGGCCGGCGTGAATGGGGTCTGCCTCAGGGGGCGCCTCAGGGCCTCCCTGTAGCTCAGCAGATCCAGGTAGAAGGGTCCTCCCCGGTAGCCGTCCCACTCCCTGACCATGACGGGGGCCAGCCCGGGCGGGGCGCCTACACACTTCTGGACCCCACCGAAGAGAGCCTTTGCGCCCCACTCATCCCCTCTGACCTCGACACCGCCGACCGAGCTGACCACATCCACCAGAAGGTCGACCCCCCTGTCCTTGGCCAGATCAGCGATCAGGTCGAGGTCGTGCTCCACCCCGGTCGACGTCTCGTTGTGGACCACAAGCAGAAAGTCAACCCCGCTCAGCGACGACTCAAGCTCCTCTTGCGAGGGGGTTGTCCCCCATTCCGACTCCACCCTCCGGGCCTCTCTCGCGTACATGGATGAGATGAGATGCAGCCTCTCGCCGAACTTCCCATCAACGAGGGTCAGGGCCCTCCTCCCCCTGACGAATCCCGAGATACCAGCCTCTATGCCAGCCGTGGAAGAGCCGCTGACGATAACAAGATCCTCCTCCGATCCGAAGAGGGGTCTCATCAGCTCTCCGATCTCCCGGTAGAGGGACGAGAACTCCTCGCCCCTGTGGTAGGGCATCGGCTGACTCAGAGCCCTCATCACCCTGGGGGAGGGGGTGACCGGCCCGGGAATGAAGTTAAGGATGGAACCACCTTCCAAGGATCGCCATCACCTCCCTGACGATCCTCCTGTCTGATTCTCGTGTATTTCCGCCTATGTGGGGCGTCAGTATCACGTTATCCAGTCCGCTCAACCTCTCGTAGGCCTCCTCACCGAAGGGAGGCTCTCTGGGATACACGTCCAGGGCGGCTCCTGCCAGCTTCCCGCTCTCCAGGGCCTCTATGAGGGCGTCAAGGTCAACCAGCTCTCCCCTGCCTACGTTCACCAGGTAGGCACCGTCCTTCATCAGGGAGAGCTCGGCCCTCCCGATCATTCCCCTGGTCTCCTCCGTCAGGGGAGATGCCAGCACCACAATGTCACTCTCCCTGAGCAGCTCCTCCAGCGGCTTGCCTCCGTCCCTGTACTTGTCATAAAAGCTCACCTCCATTCCCACCGCCCTGAGTAGACTCGCTATCTCCGATCCCACCACTCCCATGGAGATGATGCCCACCCTCTTCCCGACCACCTCGAATCCCTTCAGCCTCCTCTTGGCCCACTCCCCGGCGCGCATCCTCCTGTCTCCGGCGCTTATCCCGCGGGCGAGGTCGAGTATCAGGCCAAGGGTCAGCTCCGCCACGGCCCTGGCTCTCACAGGAGCTCTCTCCACTATTATAGCCCTCCTTCTCGCCTCGGTCAGGTCAACATGGTCGAGCCCGTGAGTGGCCGTTATGATTAGCTTCAGCCTCGCCGCGGCGGCTAGCTCCTTTGCCCCCAGCTTCCTGCTGGTCCTGATCACCGCGACTGTGGCCTCTTCAAGCCTGTTCCAGTCCCTGGTGACCTCACCCAGATCCTCCAGCTTCTCATCCAGCTCCCTGGGTATGTTGTCGGCCAGGAGGAAGAGCTCATCTTCTCCAGTCTCCAATGGGAATTCGGCCCCCGGTCTGACGTGCCTCACTCCTCTCAGCCCGGTGTCCACATCGCTCATCACCACCAGCCTGTCCTTGAGGATCCTGGTGACCCTCATCGCCGCGGTAAGCGCTGATCCGAAGTCGTCGTGCGGATTCACCAGATCCCTCAGGTAGCCAGATCTGAACACGGGCTCAGAGGCCGCAAGGAAGTCGGGTTCCGTCAAGATGGACGCGGTAGGTGCCAGCCCCCAGCCCAGTGAAGCCACTATACCCCGCTCCCTCACCTTGGGGAGCCAGGTCAGCCTCTCCTGCGGAATCGCGAGCTCGTAGAATTCCTCTTCCCTTATCCCAGATAGTATCCTGGCCAACCTGCCGACGCATGGTCTCCAGAAGTAGGAGCACTCAGTCAGATCTCCAAAGGACACCACCTCGGAGGTGCGAAAGGCGGACACCTCCAAGGAAGGCCCCATCCAACCTCAGGGCGATGAGACCCTCCATGAGATCACCTCTGCATGCGGGCACCGGGTCATTATATAAAGGTGACCCAAGCCAGGGGACCGTTCCACCCCGTTCCGCGCGCGTCCCTAATCTAGCCCCCGGTGGTGGAGATCGCGGGGAGGTAACATGGTTAGCAGCAAAGGTTTGAAGTCGAGGGGGGCATACGCGGTCCTGGCTGCCGCGTTCCTGATCGCCCTGCTGGCGATCCCCGCCTACGCCCAGGCTAACCGCGTTAATCCGGCCAAGCTGACGGAGAGATTGCTGAAGTCATACGAGAACCTGAAATCCTTCCTCAAGGGAATAGAGGAAAGGCTGGATCAGGATAAGGTGGACAGGATAGAGAAGGCCATAGCGAGGGCCGATCCGCTGGCTGAGGAGGCGAAATCTCTTCTCTCATCCGGAGACGCTGATTCGGCCCTTGAAAAGGTCAGGGAAGCTCTGTCAATCATCAGGAGCGTTCTGAAGGAGATAAGGGACGTGGATGTGGTGAGGGAGGGTGGAAGGATCGGGATGTCCCTGAGGAGGCTGGCCGCCGCGGCCGCGAGGGCGGAGGTGATACTGAGGGCCCTAGAGAGGAGGGGAGTTGATGTCTCGAACCTCACGTCCAAGCTCCAGGAGGTGAGGCCCCTGATAGAGGATGCCCGGTCGCTCCTCACCTCCGGCGACATCGAGGGCGCCCGGGAAAAGGCGAGGGAGGCCGCGAATGAACTCAGATCCATCTACGGTGAGATAAGATCCCTTGCGAGGGATCACCTGAACCTCACAAGGGAGAAGGTTCTCGGGAGGGTGAAAAACATAGAGAGAGCCGCAGAGAGGTGCGTCGTGAGGCTGGACATCGCCTACAAGAAGCTGATGAGGGAGAACAAGACCGAGATCGCTCAGAAGGTTCTCAGGCTCAAGAACGGAATCGAGAGAGCACTGGTGTCCCTCAAGAGGCACGTTGAGAGCGGTCAGAGGTTCCTCGCCCTTGGGGACGTGCGCCGGCTCATCGGATACTTCAGGATCTGCAGGAGGATGGGCGGGCACTAGCCACTGGTCCAGCCCCCTGAATCCATCATCACCTTTTTGGCCTTTTCCAGGGGGGATAACCCGATGAAACCGTCTTCCCAGCGGCGGGGAGCTCCATCACCACTGTCCTCGTCCCTGCTCCTGATCCTACTCCTGCTCTTCATTCTGCTACCGTCCTCGCTGCGTAGCATCCTGGCCCAATCTCCCGGGGGACGGTGGGCGGTTATAGAGGTCTACCCGGATGGCTGGTGCAGGATCAGCATCGCCATGACCGTCAGAGATCCCGTGATCGAGATCTCCCTCATCGGCCAGCCCACTCTGCTGTCCGTTGTCGATGAGGACGGGCTCCCCCTGAACTACACGCTCGAGGGCGATACACTGGTGGTGGAGGCGGAGGCAGCGGAGGAGGTGAACATCACCTACCAGACCCAGTCGATCACATCCAAGAGAGGTCTAGTCTGGTCTCTTAACGTGACGGCCGAATTGGATGCTCCCGTATCGGTGAGGCTGATCGGTAACCCGGACGTGGTCGGCCTCTCCGAGACCCCCATCTACATAAGGGAGGGTTCCTCCTGCCTCGAGCTCGCCCTAGATCCTCCCTTTAGCCTGGACTACGTGTACACCTCACCCTCCAGCGGGTACGAGAGAGGTGGGAGGGGAGATTGGAATCTCCCATATTACCTCATCCTCGCGCCCCTGCTCGTCGCCATCCCGGCAATAGCCATCTCTAGGAGAACCCAGCGGAGGCCTGAGGTTGACCTCACCGATAGGAGAATACTCCAATCGCTCGGAGACGGTGAGAAAAGTCTGTCTGAGCTGAGGGAGGAGCTCTCAATGCCCAAGACCACCGCCTGGAGAAGGATAAGGCGGCTCGAGCGTGAGGGCCTCGTTGAGGTCGAGCGAACCAGATCGGGAAGCCTGATCCGTCTGACCAAGCTCGGGAAGCAGGCCTTAGGGAGTGGTAGCCGGATGTTAGGGAAAGGGAAGGGAGAGAGTGAGGAAAGGTGATATTGAATAGATGGATCTCCAGCCGATGGGCCTCGATTCGGGGATGAGGAGAGAGATTCTGCTGGTGCTCCTGAGCTCCTTCTTGGCCGGAACTACCATGGCGCTCTACAAGCCCATATGGCCCTTCTTGGTGAAGGAGGCCGGAGTTGACGCCGCCACCTACGGAATCATAGCCTCCGGAGCCAACATGCTTGAGTTCATCGTTAGGTGGGGCTTCGCCGCCTACTCTTCCCCCTCCCTAACGTTTCTCATCGGTTCCTTGGGCATATCCCTCTCATCGGGTCTCCTCCTACTCGGCGCCACTCCAGCCCTGATCTTCACCTCCCTGGCCCTGGCCAGGATGGGGAGGGCCCTCCACGTGATGGGCAGGAATCAGGTGACGAGCCTGCTCTTCAGGAAGAAGGTCGGGACGGCCTTCAGCTCGGTGAGGGTGTCCTGGCAGGTGGGCTCCATAATAGGGCCGGCAGCAGGGGCCGCCTTGGTGGCCCTGGCCACCCAAGATATGGTCCTGTCCTTGGGTCTCCTCCTCGGTCTCATGTCAGCGGCCCTGATACTCCCAATGGTCAGGAGGTTCGGGACGAGGGGTAAGGGCAGGATCTCCTTCTGGAGGGGATCGCTCACACCAGAGATAAAAAGTATAGTGGCCGTGACAGTGATCAACAACTTCGCCAGGAACTCCTTCATCCCCTTCCATCTCGTCATGGCTCCAACCATCTTCGGCGCCAGGGTCGAGCACATAGCCATGGCTGCCGTGATCGAGACCCTCACCTCGACCTTGGCCGGTGTGCCCGTGGGATGGCTCTCTGACAGTTTGGGTGACAGGAGGCTTATCCTGTCCCTGTCCGAGCTTTTCATGGTCTTGGGTATAGCCGTCTACATAGTGCCGGGAGCTGGCATCCCGGGATTCCTGCTTTCCTCCTTCCTCCTTGGATTGGGAATGTCTAGCTACGCCCCGATCGTCACAGCCGCAGTCTCGGAGATGGCTCCAAGGGACCCTCAGGATGCGGTGGCCTTCCTCTCCACTGCCATCTCCCTCTCCAGACTTCCGGCGCCTCTGGTGACGAGCGCTCTGATCGCGGCAAGGGGGTACCCTGCTGCCTTCAGTTTCTCGGCCGCCTGCCTGGCCCTCGTCGGCCTTTACATGGGTGCTGCCTCCGTGAGGAGTCGAGCGAGATGATCGCCTGCATAAAGTTCCAGCAACCTATCTCTCCTCATCGCGAGTGAGAGAGCCAGCCGAAGCCGAGAAATACTCCAATACCTTTCATCTATCGGCCGCTAACCTTTCCATGCATGCTTCATGCTCTGCTCTGATAGACCTGATGGGATCTTCTTTTGCTGCAAATCCATAGCCAAGGAACCTCCCTGATGATCCGCATCTCGGCTTTAAGCGAGGGACTCGGAGGAGAGGATGATGGCACCCATGACATCACAACACCCTTCCAAGAGTCCCTGATCTCACTCACGCCGCCGGGATTCTCAAGTTTCCAGACCTTTGCTAGGCCAATAGCCCCTATCTCGCTTCCTTGGACACTCGTACCCCAAGGGGGCTTGCAGGCGATCCGACTGATACCCATCCGGGTGTGAAAAAAGGGTAGGTTCATACTTGTGAAATATGGTCGGAGGCTGCCGGTGATCATGCCAGTATCCTGGGCCTGGTGGTGCTCATCAGGGAAAGGGTGATCATCTCCTTAATCAATCTGATCCTGCGATGGGATAGGATGCTCTCCTCCCTCCTCCTGAGGGACTCGGCCTCCTCTGCCTCGAGGAACCTCCTTATGCCATCCATGAAGTCGCATACACCGTTCACCATGAGGAATAGGAACCCCCCATCCCTCCTGACTCTCTCTATCACCTCGATCACCTCGCCGAAATCATGGCTGAGCTTCGAGCCCTTCATCCCCAGCGTGTTGAGGACCGGCCTGAGGTACTTACCCGTGACCCAGACCCTCTCCACCCTGGGATCGTATCTAAGCCTCCCAAACATGTCGAGGAATGCCCTCGACCTATCTATCCTGTCGCCCCTCAGGCACGCCAGCACGTAGACGGGCCTGTCCTCGTTGAGACCGTTCTTGAGGATGAAGTTCAGGATGAGCTGGGTTGATTCCGGATCGTTCGCCTTGCTGGCATCGTACCACAGGAAATCCCTAGCCGAATGGGGTATCAGATCTATGAGGAGGCTTCCCGCCAGATCCTCCACCTCCTTCTCCGTGAGTGGCTCCATGCCCAGTCTCCCCAGCAGTTCCCTGGATATGAAGAACCTCTCGATCGCTGGGATCCAGCTCAGCTCCTCGGGAACGTTGATTATGTGCACATCGCTCTCTACCCTACGCCTCTCGATCAGTTCCTCGAAGAGCTTCCTGTTGACAGGGTTTGGATCGGAGAATATGATCAGGTCGACCCCGTCCAACCCCAGCAGGAAGGCCTCTGTGAGCTGCTCTGGCGTATCCCCCAATCCCTCCATGTGCTCATACCTGACGTTCGGGATTACGATGATGTCAGGCCTGTATATCCTCCTAACGAGCCTCATGGTCGCTCTCTTTATCGCTTGGTTCTCCACCACATAGATGTCGGCCGGGTAGTTGGCCATGAAAAGGACGTTCTCATGATCAAGGAAGAATTTCTTCTCATCCTCTCCCCGGTCTATGGGGATCTTCCTTCCCCTATAGATTACCTCGGGTGTCAGTCCCGTGATTTTCCCCGCGACGGCCGCGCCTCTCCTCTCCAAGAGCCACGTAAGTATCTCCACCAAGGACGACTTGCCCCTCATCCCCTCAACCAAGATCCTGTGCTTGGATCTCTGCAGGTTCCTGATATACCGCTCGAAGTCCCTTCGGCTAGGACTCCTCACCCTCAGACTCTCGATCATCTCCACATCAACCCCATCACGTAGCCAATAATCAGCAGGAAGGAAAACTCGAGAGACCACAAAAACAGAGATTTCCTGACATTACTGACTGAATTAACGTCGGAGAATAGGTTATAGGCAAAGATACCCGGTAGTATGGTGAGCATGAGGGGATGCCTCACGTTCATCAAGTAGATCAGTATGAACGTAACGACTCCCGAGGTGAAGCAGGACACGTAGAAGAGTCTCCTCCCGTATACCAGCCTGAAGTTGACCACAGCCTCGATCGTCGCGTACGAGATGGATGTGGCCACTAGGAAGAGGAGGAGGAATATCGGATTGCTCAGCGTGTATATGGCCAATAGAGGGGTGACGATGACACCGCCAACCCTGTACATAAACTTACTGTAAAATAGGTAGCCGATGGCGAAGCCCGTGAGCAGAAGGAATACCTTGTACGGGCTACTTACTATATACTCCGTCATGTTGACGAACCCCGTTTGTTTTACCACTGCTTCCCTATTCGCTTCCTTGATTGCTTGCAGATCCTACAATCCTTTCATTTTATAAATTTTTCCTTGAATACTTCAATGAAGGAAAACGGGTAGGAACGGTTTGAACGGCTATCGAGCGCGTCATGGGGCGAGATCGCCATCCGGGATGGAGGAGCCTACTCGGGTTCTCCAGATGGCTATCCTCTAGGATTTAAGGCGAGGACAATTTGTCGCTTCCTCCAAGCGGGCCTACCTGCGTGACGATTTTAGAGACCAACGCAACCCAGGAGCCCATAGGGATTCGAAGTCACGCGTTTCATCTGGGCCTATACCTAAATGGACTCAAGCAGCTCACCCAGCCCGAGCACGGGTTCTCCTACTCCGAGTTCCCTCAGAATGGCCCAGAGGGTCGAGGAATTGCTGGAGATCACGGGCTTGCCCAGGTCGAGCTCTAGGGCCTCCAGGATCTCGAAGGTCCTGAAGTTGGTGCAGCTGATGAAGAGGCCGTCGGCGTCCCTGTGGAACGAGGACCTCCCCAGCCTGTAGGCCACTTCAGGTGACTGCCTCCCTATTTCTATGTTATCTTCTATTCCCAAGCCAACCATGGAGACCACGTTGAACCCATTACCCCTCAGGAATTCTTCCTCCTTTCTGTTAACCTCTTCTATATAGGGCGTGGCCACCGCCACGTTGTTCACTCCCAAGTGACGGAGGGCCTCCACCACGGCCGTGGCCGTTGCTATGGCTCTGACTCCCGTTATCCTCTCTATCCTCCTGGCTATCCTCTCGTCGTAGCCCACCCCTCCTACTAGGCTCCCGGTGGTGCAACCGTAGGCTATAACGTCCACTCCCGCGTCCGCCAGGGTATCGGCGGCTAGATCTACGTACTTCTCCATTCTGCTCAGCTCCTCCACATTCACCCTCCTCAGCCTCACCCTCGCAACGTGGAGGGACACCCCGTCGGGGAGCCAACTCCTGAACTCCTCCTCCATGGTGGTGTTAGAAGAGGGGACTATCAGACCCACGCGCGCACGCCAGCCGTACATGCTCACAACCCCAAGTAAGCCCTTTTCACCCCCTCGTCCCTCAGCAGTTCCTCTCCCGTCCCGGATTTAACTATTCTTCCCGTCTCCAGGACATAAGCCATGTCAGAGAGCTTTAGGGCCTGATAAACGTTTTGCTCCACTAGGAGAATGGTGTAGCCTTCCTCCTTCAGCTTCCTCACCAGTCTGAGTATCATCAGAACCAGCTTGGGCGCCAGACCCAGGGAGGGCTCGTCCAGCATGAGTATCTCTGGCCTGAGCACGAGCCCTCTAGCTATGGCTAGCATCTGCTGCTCGCCACCGCTCAGGGTACCGGCCAACTGATTTCTCCTCTCCCTCAGGATGGGGAAGAGGCTGAATATCTCCTCCAGCCTATCCTCGAATCCCTCCCTTGCCCTCTTTGTGTATGCTGCCGCTTTCAGGTTCTCCATGACAGTGAGCCTGGGGAAGAGCTGTCTTCCCTCCGGCACGTGAGCTATTCCCATCTCCACCCTCCTGTGGGGTTCCTCCCTCGTTATGTCCCTCCCCTCGAAGATCACGCTCCCGGACTTGGGAATGAGCAGGCCGGAGATGGTCTTCATTATGGTCGTCTTGCCCGCGCCGTTAGCTCCCACCACCGATGTGATAGTTCCCCTCTCCACCGTGAAGCTGACGCCCCACAAGGCCTGGGCGTCGCCGTAGAAGACATCAACCCCCCTCACCTCAAGCAGGCTCAAAACTCCTCCCTCCCCAGGTAGGCCTCAATCACCCTGGGATCGTTGGCTATCTCCTCCGGGGTTCCCTCGGCTATCTTCACTCCGTAATCCATCACCACGATCCTCTCCGATATGTTCATCACGGCCCTCATCACGTGCTCGACCATCAGTATGGTCACGCCGGCCTCGTTTATCCTCCTGAGCACCTCCAAGAGCTCATCCACCTCCGAGGGATTCAGTCCCGCGACCACCTCATCAAGCAGGAGCAGCTTGGGCTCGGTAGCCAGGGCCCTGGAGAGCTCAAGCCTCTTCTTCTCTGGCAGGTTCAGCGACCCGGCCCTCATGTTCCTCTTTTCGTGGAGACCCGTCATCATCAGGACCTCCTCTGCCCTCTCCCTGGCTTCGTCCACGTCAGGGTGCCTGAGGAGGGCGCCTATCGCCACGTTGTCCAGCACCGTCAGGTTGGATAGGGGTCTGACTATCTGGAAGGTCCTGCCTATCCCCAGAGCCGTTATCTCGTAGGGCCTCCGACCGGTTATGTCCTCCCCCTCGAAGATTATCCTCCCTCTATCGGGCCTGTAATAGCCGGATATCAGATTGAAGAGCGTCGTCTTGCCCGCGCCGTTCGGGCCTATCAGCCCGACTCTCTCGCCCTCCTCCAGCGAGAAAGACACGCCGTTGACGGCCACCAGCCCGCCGAACCTCTTCACCACGTCCCTGACCTCCAGCAGGCTCATCGCTCCTCCTCACCTCCCCCAAGGAGCCCCTTCTTCTCGAGCCAGCCCATTATGCCCTCCGGAGCTAGGAGGGAGATGATCAGCAGTATAGCACCCAGCACGAAGACGTGGAGGCCGTAGAATCTCGGGAACCTGGAGACGACGTACACCCTGACGTACTCGCTTATTGGGACGAACACGAACGACCCGACGATCGGTCCCACGAAGGAGTAGATGCCTCCTAGGATGCCCGCTATGGTTATGTACACCGATACGGATATCAGGTCGAAGACGGCGAAGGGGTCGACGAACCTGAACCTGACGGTGTATATCCCTCCCCCAATGCCGGTGAAGAGGGCGCTGAAGAACATGGCAACCATCTTGTACTTGAACGGGTTGATCCCTAGGCTCATGGCCGCATCCTCGTCCTCCCTTATGGCTTGAAGGTAGTATCCTATTCTGCTCCTAACCAATGGGTACATCACTAGGAGTTCCAGGCCCAAGAATCCCAGGGCCAGGTACACGTACACGTAGGATCCGGCGTACTGGAGGTAGTAGAGCTTCTGACTCTCCGGGACTATCGGGGACTGCAGGCCGGCCGATCCGCCCACGTAGTCCCAGGAGATAAAGATCAGCTTGAATATCTCCCCGACGGCGATGGTAGCTAGGGCGAACCAGTGGCTCTTGAGCCTGAACAGGGGCACGCCTAGGGCCAGGCCCACCAGCGCCGCCACCAGCCCCCCGGCGAATATCCCCACCCACGGGGTTATCCCGTAGTAGAGCATGAGGATCATGGTCGTGTATGCCCCAACGCCGAAGAAGACCGCGTGGCCGAAGCTGAGCTGCCCGGTGTACCCCTCAAGCAGGTTCCAAGCCATGGCCATTATGGAGAACATCAAGCACAGGAGCATTGCGTTGGCCGCGAAGGGCATGTCCAGCTTCCAGAAGATCAGCGGGGCCGCGATCATCAGGACCGATATAATCGCGAAGTACAACCCCCTCCTGCCGCTCAATCCCTCCCTGATGAAGCGGAGAGCACCCATCTAAGTCATCCCCTCCCTTCTCCTTCTCATCTCACCTCTGCTCCGTCCCGAAGAGACCCGCGGGCTTGACCAGTATTATGAGTATGAAGAGGAGGAAGGCCACCACGTCCTTCAGGGAGGGAGATATGAAGAGGGCGCTGACCGACTCGGTCACCCCTATTATGATTCCGCTTATGTAAGCCCCGAAGACGCTCCCGAATCCCCCGAACACCACCACTATGAAGGCTATCAGGGCGTAGAACCCGCCCATCTCCGGATAGATGGGAAGGAAAGTGGCGACAAGCGTGCCTCCAACGGCCGAGATTCCGACCCCCAGCCCGAAGGCCAGCCAGTACATCTTCCTGACGTTTATCCCCATCAGATAGGCCGCCATCCTGTTCTGGGACACGGCCCTCAGGGCCACGCCCGTGTAGGTGGTCTTCAGGAACACGTAGAAGGCCAGGGCCACGCCGAGGGAGACGATGAAGGCCACGAGCCTGGGCAGCTGGAGGCTCACACTTCCTATCCTGAATATCACATCCGCGTAGGGAACGGAGATTCTCCTGGTGTAGGGACCGAAAGCCGCCTCGGCCCCGTACCTTATCATCAGGAGCAGGGCGAAGGTCGCTGTTATCTGGCTGACCATCGGGGCATCTAGAACCCTCTCTATCACCACCCTCTGGGTGAGCACCCCGAGCGCGAAGGTGACGAGGAAGGACAGTGGGATGCTGAGCAGAGGATCCACCCCGGCAAGGGTGAAGGCCCAGTAGGTGACGAAGGAACCTATCATCATGAAATCTCCCTGGGCGAAGTTTATCACATCCATTATGCCCCAGATGAGCGCCAGTCCCATACCCACGAGCGAGTAGACGCTCCCGATCAGGATACCGCTGACTACGGCATTGGCCACGTAGTCCAGACCCACCAAAGCCGACCCTCCTCAAAAATGGGTTTGGGAGAGGTTGCCGGATCTATCAGCCTCTCTCGCTCCACTTGGGCATCGGGAACACGGGAGGAGCGGTGGCGAACTCCTCGGGGAAGACCGTGTGATACTTTCCATCCCCCATCATCTGGACTACGATGCCTTGGCCTAGGATATTCTGGCCGTTGGAGTCGAACTTGACCCCCTTCCAGGGCATGATCAGCTTGTCGCCCGGCACGTAGAGGTTGGCCAGCGCATCCCTAAGCGCCTTCCTGAACTCCTTCAGGTTCGCCGGGCTGGCCTTCTTGCCCGCCTCCTCGAGGGCGTAGTAGAGAACCCACACTCCGGTGTAATCCCTGGCCGAGTTACCGTTGAGGTCCACCCCGTACTTGGCCTTGTACCTCTTGTTCACCTCCCTCAGCCTCGGTATCTTCTGGCCCAGGTCCCAGTTGAAGACCTCCCTGCTGAAGATGTAGAATCCGTCCTTGCCCACCTGCTTGACGTAGCTCGGGTTTATGAAGCCGGCATCCTGCGCGAGGATGGCCTTCGGGTTGAAGTCTCTCTGCTTGGCAGTCTGGACGAAGAGTATGGCGTCCTGCACGTAGCTGGCCACGAGCACGAGATCCGGGTTGGCTGCCTTCAAGGTGTCTATCTCGCTGTCCATTGAGGTTATCGTGGCCGCGTGATAGCTCACCACCTTGACTATCTTGTAGCCAGCTTGGGTGAAGTACTTCTGCCAGGCCCTGGCGGTGGCGGTTCCCCACTCGGTGTCCTCGTGTATTATCGCTATCGTCTTTATCTGGTTGCCGTACTTCTTGTTCAGCCAGTTCACGAAGTCTACATGCTGCCTGGCGAACATCTCGTCGTGCGGAGTGGTCCTGAAGAACCACTTGTATCCTCTGGCAGTGAGGGTCGGCGACGTAGACTCGGGGTTGAGCATGGGCACGTGGTACCTCTCGCACACCTCGCTAACGGTCTTGGTTACGGCGCTCTGGTAGGAGCCCAGCATGGCCACGACCTTCTCCTCGGTTATGAGCCTCTCCGCCTCCGCGGCGCCGGTCTCGGGCTTGCCGGCGCTGTCCCCGTACACTAGGACTATCTTGGCCCCTCCTAGGCTCTTAATACCCCCAGCCGCGTTTATCTCCTCCACGGCGAACTCCAATCCCCTCTTGAGATCAGCCCCGGTCTCAGCTAGCTTGCCCGACAGGGGGAGGACCACGCCCACCTTGACCTCCTTGACCGCGCCCCCTCCCCCCTGCATCATCAGGGCGGCGGCCGCTACTATAATGACAATGATTACGACTATTGCGGCCAGAAGGGACTTGCTTAACCCCCTTCTCCAAACCAATCAGACCACCTTTGATCTAATCTGGGCGCCAGCCTTACATATATACCTTTCCATTGAAGGGTAAAAATATTTGAGAAATAAACGATTTTGACTACAGTAAAGATTAAAAGTTAGGTAAAGATCTTTTATGTCAAGGAATCGACCGGGCCGGGATCGGCTATGTGGAGGACGGGAGTCGACATCGGCGGCACGTTCACCGATATCGTCTTCCTCAATGAGGAATCCGGGGAATTGAAGGTCCTGAAGGTTCTGACAACTCCGAGGAAGCCGAGTGAGGCGGTTTTATTCGGACTGGAGGGGTCGGGCG
>JALWYH010000017.1 GCA_027078475.1 Thermoproteota archaeon | reverse complement strand
CCTCGAATATCTCCCTGAGCCTCTTCTCGCTCTCCCCGTAGTAC
The DNA here is from genome assembly GCA_027078475.1 of Thermoproteota archaeon. Taxonomy (GTDB): domain Archaea; phylum Korarchaeota; class Korarchaeia; order Korarchaeales; family Korarchaeaceae; genus Korarchaeum. Next base: position 2,313 of record JALWYH010000017.1, on the reverse strand, counting down.
TTGGACATTATCTCAGGGCCGGAGATGCTTATGAAGTGGGCGTTGCTCTCGTTGGCCACTGCCTTGGCTAGGAGGGTCTTGCCACAGCCAGGAGGCCCGTAGAGGAGCACTCCCTTTGGCGGCTCTATCCCCAAGTGCCTGAAGAGCTCGGGATGCTTGAGCGGGAGCTCTACCATCTCCCTTATCCTCTGTATCTCCTCCTTCAACCCTCCTATATCCTCGTACGTGACGGTGGGCACTATTATCTTGGAGAGCTCCACTGGCCTCTCCCTGACCTCTATCACCGTGTTGGCCCCGACCTTCCCGAAGGTGCCCGGGGTGACGCTGACCACCACCAAGGGGATGAATCTCTGGAATATGGGGATAAGGACAACATCCCCCTTGGTGACGACGAAGTCGTAGAGCCTCCTCTTCACCCAGTTGTGGAAGTCCGGCGCCACCCTTATCATGTGGTCCTGCGGGGCCAGTACCACCTTGCTGGCCTCCCCTACCTCCACGGGCCTGACCCTGACCTTCTCTCCGGTCCTCACTCCCGCGTTCCCTTTGATGATCTTGTCCATCCTAATGTAGCGGGTACCAACGTCCATGCTCACCGACGGCATGACTCTGGCGTGTGTCACCCGAGAGCCGTAGATCCTGATGTAGTCACCGCTGGTCAAATGAAGCTGCTTCATTATCTCTGGGTCTATTCTCACTATGCCCCTCCCGAAGTCGGCCTGCTTCACCACGTCGGCCACTATCAGAGTTACATCCTTTACCTCCCTGTCATCCCTTTTATCTCCCTTCTTAGGGGGCTGTTTTCTCCCCAACGATCACACCTCGAATCCATCACCCGCGCGGGGGTTTATTAATTTTGCATTGGCGCGGAGATCGCCCGGGAGAATGGATATATTTAGGCGATGACGGCTCACCCGGATGGATCTCAAGGCCGATCTCCTGCTCAGAGGGAGCTACCTGAACGTTTACACTGGAGAGCTCTTGGAAGGTCCCGTGGCCATACTGGGGGACAGGATCCTCTGCGTTGGCGAGGAGGTCGAGGCTAGGAGGGAGGAGAGTGTGGAAGGTGGTCTGATCGTTCCGGGGTTCAAGGACGGGCACATCCACATCGAGAGCAGCAAGCTCCACCCTAGGGAGTTCGCCAAGGTGGTGGTGCCCAGGGGAACCACGTCGGTATTCGCCGATCCCCACGAGATAGTCAACGTGGCCGGGAGGGAGGGCTTCGGCTTCATGCTGGAGGAGTCCCGGAAGGTTCCCCTCAGGGTTCACCTGATGGTTCCCTCCTGCGTGCCCGCCTCCCCCCTCGAGGAATCCCCCTTCGAGCTGGACGCCGATGACGTGGCCGAGCTGCTCGACGAGTCGGCGGGTCTGGGAGAGGTGATGGACTTTCCCGGGGTTATCTCTGGTAGGCAGGATCTCCTGAGGAAGGTCGAGGAGGCCAGGAGGAGGGGAAAGCCCGTCGACGGTCACGCCCCCCTCGTCGGGGGAGGGGACCTGTGCGCCTACATCTTCAGGGGGATCGAGTCGGATCACGAGTCGACCACTGCGGCAGAGGCCCTGAAGAAGCTGAGGAAGGGAATGTACCTGATGATCAGGGAGGGCACGGCATCAAAGGACATGGGGCTGCTGAGGTACCTGGGGGGAGTGGACGGGAGGAGGATCATGCTGGTCTCCGATGACAGGAGCGCCTCCGATCTCATCAGGGAGGGTCACGTGGACCACCTCCTCAGGAGGGCGGTCGAGGAGGGGCTCGATCCGGTGGAGGCCGTCCAGGCCGTCACCATAAACGTGGCCGAGAGGTTCGGGATCAGGGAGCTGGACGGCATAGCCCCCGGCAGGCTGGCAGATCTAACCGTGATCAGGGATCTCAGGAGCTTCCAGGTCCTCCGGGTCTACATAGGCGGAAAGCTGGTTGCGATGAATGGGAGGGCTCTCTTCGAGGTGGAAGGGGCCCGGAGGATAAGGATAGGGAGGATCGTGCTCCCTCCCCTCACCCCGGGGGACCTAGCGGTGAGGGCCGACGGGACTAGGGCTAGGGTCAGGATAATCGAGCTGACCGGGTCCCTCCTCACGGGAGCGGGCGAGGACTGGCTCCCCGTTAGGGGCGGGATGATCAGCGCCCGGGGGGACGTCCAGCACCTGGCCGCGATCGAGAGGCACGGCAGGACGGGGCACATAGGCAGGGGTTTCGTCAGGGGCTTCGGGATCAGGGGGGCCATCGCCTCAACTGTGGCCCACGACAGCCACAACCTGATAGTGGCGGGATCGAGCCTAGACGATATGCTACTGGCCGCCAGGGAGGTGGAGGGGATGGGG
>JALWYH010000016.1 GCA_027078475.1 Thermoproteota archaeon | reverse complement strand
TCTTTACTTATCCCGTGGCCAACCTGGCGGGCATAATCACGCAGTACGCCGTCTCGGTGTCCCTGTACAGGATATTAAGCCTTGAATCCCTGACATCCCAGTTCATCGGCATCATCGCCGGATTCCTCGTGAACTACTCCCTGAGCAAGAGCGTGGTGTGGTGGTGATATGGACAGGTCGTCCCTGGTGGGCCTTCTGCTGGTGATCGTCATGGCCTCCGGCTACGCCGCCTACGCATACGGGCAGATGGCCTCGGGCAAGTACAGGGGGGACGACTACTACGTCAGCGATGAGGTGTGGTACGCCACCTCGGCCAGGAACCTGCTTGAGGACGTGTTCGGAATCAACGCGACTTACGTGAGGGGGGGCTACGCCTACGCCACCCTCATCTTCACGACCAACGATTTCCTGGAGGAGCACGTGGATCAGATCAGGGAGTGCCTCTCTAGGCTGGGAGGTGAAATAGTCAGGGCGAACTACACCACCACAGGGGACAAGGTCCCCCTCCTCTGGGTAAGGGTTCCCGAATCCAACCTCTCCAAGCTGGACGGGTGCGGAGGCGCCATAAAGGTCAGGACGGGATTCGAGTATCCCTCGAAGAGCGATATATACTCATATCTCAACCTGGAGCATCCTCCCCTGGGCAAGTACCTCATAATGCTGTCGATGGTGCTCCTAGGAGACGAGCCCATGAGCTGGCGCCTTCCGGGAATTGTGGAAGGATTCATAATGGTCATACTCGTCTATCTGATAGGGAGGAGGCTCCTCAACCCGTTCTGGGGTGTCATAGCGTCTCTCGCCCTCGTGCTGGATCCCATGTTCGTTTCCATGAGTATGGTGGCAATGCTTGACATCCACCTGGCCTTCTTCACAACCCTGTCCCTCCTGCTGGTGGTCTACGACAGGCCCCTGGCCGCGTCCGTGGCCGCCTGGCTCGCCTTCTCGGTCAAGTTCAGCGGCCTCTTCGTCGTGTTTGCCGTCTACCTGTACATGAGGATATACAAGAGGGAAAGGCCCCTGCCCTCGCTGGTTAGGGCCCTGGTCCCCTCGATCATCTATCCACTTCTCTCCCTGCCCCTCATCTCCTACCTGGGCCTGGACAGGTGGATCTCCGAGAACCTGAATGCGGTGGCCTGGCACACCACCAGCAGGGGGAGCGGGCCGACGCCATCGCCACCATGGGCGTGGTTCTTCAACCTGGCCCCCATGGCCCTCCACTACAACCCAGACCTGATCGCCAGGGTCAATCTCGTCTCGTATTCCATCGTATTCGCCTTCACCCTGATCCTGCTCCCCTCCCTGATGGAGAGGAGGAGGGAGTACATCCCAATGCTCTTCGTGGGTTCCATCGTGCTGGGCTACACGGGCGTCTTCCTCAAGGGAAACAGGACCCTCTACAGCTTTTACGCCGTGCAGATGTCCACCTCGGTGGCGGTGGCCTTCTCGGTCGCCATGGCGTACCTGTCCACGCGCGAGCAGGACCTGAACAGGTACGTCAGCCACGGGTGGAGGAGGATATTGAGGGGCCTGCTGGGCGAGGGAGTGCCGCTGCCGGGGGAGCTGTCCTTCCTGAGGCCCCTGATTGAGATGGATGCCAGGAGCCTTTCCCTCTCCCTCGGAGTCCTGGCGGCCACCTTCTCCTCGCTGGTTCTCTACTACATGGCGTTCATGCCCACGAGCCCGGCCGCACTGATAGGGATGGACGATGTCGGACTGTCGAACGTCCTGACCGGGCTCCTCACCTCATCATCCTCGGATCTGTGGGTCAGGGGAATGGCCTACGGATCCGTGATCATGATCTCCGCCCTGATAGTGGTGCTCGATCTGTACGAGGGGAGCGGAGGGCTCAGCTACGCCCCCATCCTAGCCTTCCTCCTCCTGTCGTCCTCCGACTGGACCCTCCTGGCGGCGGCCCTGTCGCTCGACTCCCTGATGCTCGCCAGGAGGGGGAGGAAGGTCATCTCATCCATCATGGTGGGGGTGTCTGGCTCCATCAACCCCCTGGCCCTTGCGCTGGCCTCGCGGGTCATATCGGCCGCCGGTCCCAGGTACTCGCTGGTGGCCCTGATCAGCTTCCTGGCACCTCTGGCAGTAAGGGGAGCGCTCCACTGGCCGTCGGATGTCACGGGGGGCCTTCTGAGACCCCTGCTCGGTCAGTACTCCCTGGTCGCGGGAATCATCGCCGCCATCCTGCCAGTCATAGTGTGGAGGGGCAGGGAGGAGGTTCCGGTCATATCGGCCGCCTCCTTCCTCATGATCGCCGGTGGGAGGCCCTACTGGTCCCTCATCCCTCTCCTCCTGGTGTCGATGATGGGAGGCGGGCCGGGCCTTGCCCTGATGGAGTGGCTCGCATCGATCCCGGTCCTCTCCTGGGTGGCCCCCAGGCTCATCAGCGGACCTCTCTTCAAGTGCGATCCGGCCGGTCCATCGGATCCCTGCTCAGACCCCTTCATCGCGGTCACCCTGCTCTCTCTCCTGCTGATATACTGGGGCGTCCGCAGGATCCTGCTCCGGGATCATGACCGGTATCCTGCGGACGGGTTCTATTCTCCTAGCCCGGTAGCGGAAGGTGACCGCGGCCATCCCCACACCCCTCCTGCTGGCCTCCACGAGGGCACTGGAGAAGGCGGGATCGGTCTCGAGGTTCGGGGAGAGGAACTTGGCGTCGGGCCTCATGACAAGGAAGAGCAATGACGCGCCGTACCCCTCGTCCAGGGCCCTGATGAGGTTGAGCACGTGCCTCCTCCCCCTCTCCGTGGGAGCATCGGGGAACAGGGCCACCCCCTCCCTGACCAAGGTGCACCCCTTCACCTCCACCAAGACCCTCCTGCCCGGGAACTCGAGCATGAAGTCGACCCTGCTGTCGCCGAACCTAACCTCCCTCCTAAGGGAGGTGAAACCGCTGAGCTCTGGCAACAGGCCCGATTCCATGACCTCCTGAGCCAGATCCGAGTGGATGCCCGAGTTCACCACGGTCCATACAGAACCATCCCAGACGAGGAGGACCTCGCAGTCAGTCTTCCTGCCGGGGTGGCTCACCTCCAAGAAGACCACCGGGGCGTTAGGCCTCAGCAGCTCCTCTAGCCTTCCCGGATCCCTTATGTGGCACCTCCTCTCCCTCTCATTGGAGTTAAGGATCACTAGGAACCTGTTGGGCCTAGCTAAGAATCTTCCGGCCCCCATCCTCCCATTTATGAACATACAGGCAACCATGTAATCAACATTTTTATGAATTCCCTGGAGAGGAGCTGCGTGAGGCCCATGAGCTGGTTCAAGAGGGAGATAGCCGACGGGGTGACCATCGTCAGGATCCTGAACACGAAGCTGCCTAGATTCGAGAACTTCTGGCCCATACCCCGGGGAACATCTTACAACTTCTATGTGGTGAGGGGAAGCGAGAAGGTGGCCCTCATAGATGGGGCCGACTTCAGGTTCTCCAAGGAGTTCTTCGAGGCCTTAGAGAGCGTGGTCGACGTGAAGGAGATCGACTACGTGGTGACCCAGCACACGGAGCCCGATCACTCCGGAACCCTGGCCGATGTGATGAAGAGGGCGAGCGGCGCTGTTCTCCTGGGCACGAGACAGGCCCTGAGCATAGGAGAGGCCCTGGCCGACTTCCCCATGGACAGGGCGAGAGAGGTGGAGGACGGGGAGGAGCTGGATCTGGGGGGAAAGACTCTGAGGTTCGTGATCTCGCCAATGGTCCACTGGCCGGACACGATGCTGACCTACCTCAGGGAGGATTCCATCCTCTTCACCTGCGACCTGTTCGGATCGCATGGAGCCAGCGAGAAGCTGTTCTACGATGAGGCCCCCAGTGAGTTCGAGTTGGTGGACTATTACGCTTCAATCCTGATGCCCTACCACGCCATGGCTGCGAGGGCCGTGGCGAAGGTTAGGGAGCTCGGACCCAAGATCATAGCTCCCTCCCACGGGGCCCTCCACAGGAAGTTAGATGAGCTCCTAGAAATGTACGAGAGGTGGACGTCCTGGAAGCCCGACAAGAAGGCCCTGATCGTCGTGGGGAGCCAGTATGAGAACACTGCCAGGGCGGCCGAGGCCGCCGCTGAGGGTCTGAGGGAAGGGGGGTTGGAGGTCATCACGGTGGACAGCGCCGAGGTGGACCCCGATGACCTCCTGGCCCACACTCTGGAGTCTGCGGCCATCCTGATCGCTGTCGCAACGCATAACGGTCACCCCTTCTTGGGGATAACATTCTTCTTGGACCTGCTCAAGGAGTACAGGCCGAAGAACAAGGTTGCCGCCGTCTTGGGTTCCTTCGGCTGGGGAGGTGGCGGAACGAGGGCCGTCAAGAAGGAGCTTGAGGCCCTTTCCATCCCCGTGATAGATGAGTTGACCTTCAAGGGCAAGCCTAGGGAGGAGGTCCTGGCGAGGGCCAGGGAGCTGGGGAAGAGGCTGGCAGAGGAGGCGCTAAGGGTAATCGGTCCGAGCTGATAGGCAGGTACAGGAGGTCCGTCAGGTGAAGGAGGGGGCGGTAGCCTACCTCAAGCTGACCCGCAAGTTCAGCGCTGCCGTGGTGGTGGCGGGCCTCTCCTACTTGGGAGCCGGGATAGCTTCCCTCCTCCTGAGGCTCTATCCCATCCATATGCACCTGATGGGCATGGGCGTCCTCTCGTTCGCTGCCGGCGTCAACATCTCCTTCTGGACATCGGTCACCAGGGAGAAGGGCTCCAACGCCGCCGCCCTGTTTCACGCGATCTCGCTGATCCTACTTCCCTTCTGTTCCCTTCTAGGATGGGGGAGCATCGCCGTGAGTGTGGCTGCGATCTCTGGTCTTCTCTTCCTGATCCCGCTGAGGAGAAGATCCCTGACGTTCCTGCTAGAGATCTACTCGTTCCTGGCGCTCCTGATGGCCGCCCTGCGCCCGGGGAGCCTTGAAGTTTGGATAACGGGGCTTGAGTGGGGATACGCTGTCCCCCTCATATACGCGGTGACGCTTCACTCCCTCCCAAGGACCTACAGGTACCGCCCCCACGTGCCGTCGGCCGCGCTCATGCTGGTCCTCCATCTAATGGCCTTGGTGGGAGTGGGCCCGACAAAGCACCTCATGTGGGCCAGTATGCTCGTCTACTTGGCCGCCGCCAGGGTGGACAGGGCCCTGAGCGGACTGAGGGCGATCAGGGTCAGGGAGGCCCTGCCTGCCCACAGGTACCTCATATCCTGCTACCTGCTGCTGATCCCCCTCCTGCTCATATCGTGGCCCCTAGACTTGGATCCGCTCGGAATCCTCCACATCCTCATGCTGGGCTTCATAGGGCTGCACGTATACGCCCACGCTCCTATGATGATACCCGTCCTCTTGGGGATGAGGAACTCCAAGAGGTTCAATTACTGGGCTCCGGTCCTCCTGGCGATGGCGGCGCTTGCCTGGCCCTTCAGCGGGAACATGGCCCTCTTCCTCCTCCTCGGCAGCCTGTACCTAGTGATCTACATAGTCTGGCCCTAGAATAATGAGGAAGAGGAAAGTAAGATAAGAAAGGAACTGATAGGAAGCCTCTACCTAGGAGAAGGAGATCCTTCTGTCCTTGAGGCTCCTGTTGAGGAGATCAGCGTGCTCCAAGGTCACGTGATACTCTGCAAGCCTCATCAGCTCGAGGGAGGGAATCGAGACCTTGTTGACGTAGACCTTGCCCTCGTCGAAGCCCACCGTGTAGACGAACACATCTCTGGACTCCAGATACTTCCTCACCTTCTCACCCTCTAGCGCCTCCTTCAGACCTCCTGCCGCGAAGATCCTGACGTGTATTATCAGGCTTCCAGGAACCTCTTCCTCTGCCATCGCCCTCAGCAGCCTGACGAAGCTCCTCTTGGTATCCTCTATGGGAGTCTCCCCTCCGAACTGGAGCAGGACAGCTTGGGCAGAGAATTCCCTCAGCCTCTTGGCTAGCTCTCCCTCACTGCCGCTCTCCGCCATGAAGTGATAGGTGACCCCTCCGCTCAGGGTGATGAAGGTCGCCTCGGTGGCTGCCGCGATGCTGGAGCATATCACGTTCCTAGACGCCACCACCGCCAGCTTGTTCAATCCCAGGTCAGCTAGGGCCTTCCCCACCAGCCTGCCGGTCAGGGCCCTCAGATATATCTCCTCCTCGAATGTGGTCAGAGGCATGCTCTCACCGTGTGTCTAAAAAAGTTAGATATATTTAACTTTTATCACCCTCCTTGGACGCCTGCTGGAAGGTCCTCTGGAGCTCCTTGAGGACCTTGAAGGGATGCTTCCTTAGCTTCCCCCTGGGCACGCTGGCCTCCATTGCCAGCATGGACTCCAAAAGGGCCAATCCCCTCGCAATCCCCCTGAACCTACCGACCGGCCCGAATATCATGAAGTCCGCCCCCCTCATCCTGAGGTAGGAGAGGGCGGCGGTGAGCATGGGATAGGCCTCGTTGCCGTACCTCCTCCTGCTCACGAAGGCCAGGGCGTTGGCCGGGGCGCAGCCGACCACGTACCCCCTCGACCTGAGGAAGGACATGGATTCGGCCACCGGAACCAGGGAGGCGGGATCGAGCACCACCACATCCACTAGGATCTCCTCGATTCCCGCCGCCTCCGCCTTGGGCAGCAGGCTCTCCTCCAACAGGGAGAGCTTCCTCTCTGGCCTGAGGCTCTCCAAGGCGTTCCTAGGATCGAAGGCCACCACCACGGCCCTCCTTATTCCAGCATCCCTGATGGCCCTGATCTCCTCCTCGGTGCTGTCTGGGTATATGGCGTTGGCCACGGCCACCTCCCCGAGCCCCAGCTCCCCGGCAACCCTGTAGGCGTAGGCCCTGACCTCCGGATCTATGCCGTCCACCAAGAGGGGCACGTCGAACTTGGACGCGAACCTCAGGAAGGGCTCGGCAGCTCCCTTGCTGCTGATGATCACGTCCAGGGCGTAGGGAAAGTCCAGCTCCCTTGCGATGCTCAGATCTGAGTTCACCAGCCTGCTCTCTGCCTGCTCATCGAACAGCCCTTTGGAGTGATCCCTGACCCTCCTGTCCCCCCTGTAAAACACCGATCCTATCATCAGGGGCGGGTTCTCCCCGAGCTTGCCTCCCAGCTTCATGATCTACCCCCCAGAACCTCCTGAAGCCTGGAATGATCCCTTGGCGAGCTCACTATCACGCCAGCCACCAGGCCGGATTCCCTGAGCCTGTCAATGAGCTCGCCGTAGTCGACCTCCAGCACCTCCTCTATATCCATGGCTCTCAGCACCTCTTCGTCCATCTCGGCGAGGGTGAGCATGAGCATCGTGTAGAGGGGGGTCTCCCCCACGAAATCGGCGATCGGGTGGAGATCCTCCACCCTCTGGATGGGCTGGGTCACCACGAAGTCGGCTCCCGCATCGAGCTTGGCCCTGAGCCTATCGCTCGGCCTGAGGGAGGTAGCAACACCTAGCTTCACCTGGATATCCCATTCCCTGATGAGGCCTATTGCCCTGACCGGGTCCAAGCCGGTGGGCCTGCCGATGGTCGGCGGGTCGCCCCCCACCAGGAGCACCCTCCCAACCCCCAATTCGACTAGGCCCATCATCTCGGAGAGCAGGGCCAGCTCGTTCCTATCGATCAGGCGGTAGTTCGGGACCGCTTTGACCCCTACATTTCTCAGCAGGACGGCCAGGGCCAGAGAGGAGGGAGCCGGCCTGCCGAAGGGGGAGTCGGGTATCGAGACGAAGTCGACCCTGTCCATGAGGGGCGCGACCCTCCTCAGGAACCTCGACTTGGGAGAGGGAGATATCTCAACTCCTATCTCCAATCACATCACCTCCAGCAAGGGGGATACTATCTCCTGCCTTCTCACATCCACCAGCCCACGGGGGGTGAGCTTGAGCTCCGGGATTACCGACAGGGTCAGGAACGAGAGCTCCATGAAGGGATCGTTAATCGTCCCTCCGATTGACCTGTAGGCCCTCATGAGCTCATCCTCCATGGAGACCACTCTCTCAGCCGGGAGGTCGGACATTATCCCGCCGACTGATAGGGGCAGGGAGGCCAGAACCCTGCCGGACGAGACCACCGCC
>JALWYH010000015.1 GCA_027078475.1 Thermoproteota archaeon | reverse complement strand
CAGCCAGCCTGGGCCTCATGTCTATGTAGCTGTCCACCGATCTCTCCGCCAGGGGTTTCGTCGCCAGTATGTGGTCGACCCTCCAGCCTAGCTTCCTCTCTATCGCCTTTGGGACCCTGTAATCGTAGAACGTGTACTGGTGGGGCTCATTCGGATGGTGCTTCCTGAATACGTCGATGAAGCCCCAGTCTAGGATCTCCTTGAATGCCTTCCTCGCCTCTATGTGGAAGTCCACGTGGTTCTTCAATTTCTTGGGGCTGTGGACGTCTATCTCCTCCGGGGCCACGTTCATGTCGCCGCACCAGAGAATCATCCAGCTGGGATCGTACTCCTCCTCGAACAGCCTCTTCAGATCTCTCAGCCACTGGAGCTTGTACTTGTAGCGGGGGCTGTCTATCCTGTAGCCCTGGGGCACGTAGGTGTTTATCACGTGTATCCCCCTGTAGACCCCCCTGACCAGCCTGTCGGGATCCCTGCCGAACAGCCCGAACCTCACGTCCTTCAGCTCCTCCTTTGAGGCGATGGCCACCCCATTGTACCTGCCGGTCCCGTGGAAGACCACCCTGTAGCCTATGTCCTCAAAGGCCTTCACCGGGAACTTGGTGTCGTCCACCTTGGTCTCCTGCATGCAGAGGAGGTCGGGCTGGTTCTCCTCCAGCCAGGGAATTATGATGTGCAGCCTGGACCTTATCGAGTTGACGTTGTACGTGGCCACTTTCAGCCCCATGCCACCACCCATTATCTCTGCCGGGTGAAAACCATAAACGTGTTCCGCCAGGCTCCCGACCGAGGCTAAATTAATACCTGTTCAGGGACCATGATGGCTATGTCGCTCGAATACCCGGCGGATGACCCGCTGATGAGGGGTCTGTCGGACCTGAAAACCGGGGCCCTGTTCAGCCTCCTGGTAAATGTGCTCGTCTTCCTCACGATGCTGACCCTGCTGGTGATGGTGCCTCACATGGCGATGCTCGAGACGGGTCCGGAGATGGTCTCCGCCACAGGGATCGTCGCCCTCCTAGGGGCCCTCTCGCTGGTAGTCGTAATGGGAATAGCCTTGCTCGTCCTTGCCATCCTGGCCCTCTACAAGTTCTACAGGGCGACGGGCTACCTGAGAGAGTACGACCCCAAGAGGCTCGGCATCGGCAGGACCGGGATAGTACTCTCACTGGCGGGCTTGGGGGTGGTCGTCATCGGCATCCTGATCCTCGCACTCTCCATCCCTGCATCGAGCGAGCTCGGAGTGGCCTGGCCTATATTCGCCTTTCTGGGTCTGGTAATCGTTGCGGCTGTGCTAATAATAGTGGGAAGCATTCTCTTTGGGGTTATGGTGATGAGGCTGGGGGAGGTAGAGGGATTGGATCCCGGCTTCAGGTGGGCCGGGATCCTCTACGTGGCCGGGATAATCCTCGGGCTAATTCCAGGGCTCGGAATCGTAGGGGCCATTCTGGGACTGGTATCCACGATTCTCATCTACGTCTACAGCAAGAACAGCCTCGAGACCATGAAAAGTGGTGGGGGAGAGATGGATCGGATTGGTTAGTCAGGGGCGTAGGAGTGAGATTCTAGGACTCCCCCAGCGCCCTCTCTATCTCCTTGAGCCTCTCCTCTATCCACTTCTTCCTCTGCCTCAGCCAACTGATCTCCTCCTCTCTGCTGGTGAATGGATGAGGTGGTGGAATCGGCTGGGGCTGGGGCTGCGACCCCATGTAATTCAGGGCCTCCTGCACCGTCACACCGGCCGGGACTGGTATCCACCTTATACCGGCGCTGGCCAGGACCGCGGCGGCATTGGGACCCACGTCGCTCGCGAGCACGACGCTGACCCCCCTCTCCCTCAGGAAATTCGCGAGCGCAGGCCCGGCGCCTCCGGGGAGCTGGGCGAAGGGGTTGCTCTCGATCTTCACCTCCTCCGCTCCCCCCTCCCCGGTCCTCTCCACTAGGGCTATGTAGGGGGCCCTCCCGAAGAGGAAGGACACCTTGGACCTCAGCCCCTCGGGGGTGTCCACCGGGATGGCCACCCTCACTCCTCACCACCTTCCAGCTCCTTGAGCCTCCTCTCTATTTCCTGGAGTTCCCTCCTGAGGTACTCTCTCTCCCTCTCCAGTTGCTCCCTGTCAGAGGACTGTGCCTGTATCTGGACCGGATATGGACCAACAGCGGGCCAGGTTGTCAGGGTTCCCGGCCCCAACCCGAATATCTGCCAGGCGTGAACCACCTGGCCGCTGGGAGAGAGGTAGAAGGCCCACGGTCCTATGCCGCTCCTGCACGGACCTATGTAGGTGTAGCCCTTCGAGGCGGCGGCGGATATCACCTGAGGGGCAATCCACCAGGCCCACCCCCTGCCCCATCCATGGC
>JALWYH010000014.1 GCA_027078475.1 Thermoproteota archaeon | reverse complement strand
CGGGGGGAACGGTCGGCTGGAGCTGGAGGGGGCGAGGATCAGAGTGCTGCCCAGCGGGGGTGGGGTAGGAGAAAATGAGAGCACCGGATCATCAAACGCATCTGCCAGCGCTTCGATGACCTCGAATACATCAACCAGCATTTCACCTGGCATCAACGTGTCCAGGGCCGTGATCCTTCAGCGGAGGGAGGGCGGAGGAGCCAGGGATGGTGGATCCGCAGTTGATCGCGGTCCCGTTACGTCCTCGAAGGAGCCAGGAGGTCCAACGACGACCGGCGATTCGGTGTCTGAGGGCCCAGGGAGAGGATTCCAGAGCCTCGAGCAGCTGAGATTGATCGTACTTGTGTCTCTTGCTGCCATGCTGCTCTACCTCTTCCTCCCCAAGGACTCGGTGGAAAGCCAGAGGGGGAGGAGTGGATCGGGCAGGAGGAGATGGGGTTGAGTTGGAAGGAAAAGGGTGAGGCCGCGGGCCCCTCTCCTGCATCGGGCAGCGCCCCTCACCCGTCCCTTCTCCATTCCCTCGGATCCACCCTCCTCAGTCCCTCCACCCCGTCGTATGCCTCGTCGAGGGATATTATGGTTGAATCGAGGCTCAGCGCCAGTGCGGCGTGCAGGGAGTCGAAGAAGGAGAGCCCGTATTCCCTCCTGATCCGCACCGCCCTCATGGCCTCCAGAGGGGTGAGTCTGACCGTCCTGCCGTTGAACATGGAGAGGAGAAGTCTCATGTCCTCCTCCAGCTCTGATTCCATGGATCTTGATCTGTAGATCAGTGACATCTCGACCAGGGCCTCCGACGAGAGGTAGATGTCCCGATCCGAGATAGCTGCCTCCATGATGCGCGAGGCGACCTCGTGATACCTGTCAGATCTATTTATGAAGGCCATGAGGATGTCCAGTTCTATCAGGGGCATCAGCTCGATACCTCCTCGTCTGCCAGTCTCTCGGCGATCTCCTTTGCCTCTCTCCAGTCGAGAGGAAGCTTTCTCGATCCTTTGAGCTTCCTGAAGGCCTCCCTCGGATCGTCCAGGGGGATGAGCTCTATCCTATCACTCGAGAGCGTGAGGAGGAACCTCGTAGATTTCACAGACCTTCTCACCTTCTTAGGGATGAGTATCCTCCCCCTGTCATCCATCTCCACGATATGGGCGTGCATCATGGATTGCCCACTCGTGGGAAATATAAGTATTTGCCCCATCAGCAGTAGGTGAGGATTTCCCACAGGCACACAATGGGTGGCCCAGGGAGAGCGGTGAGAATCGGGCTTCGAAGGGGTCCTGCCGGAGACGGATCCGTGGAAATGTCGCCTCTCCCTCCGCAATCGGCGTTCCATATCGGCCCCTCCAGATTCAACGTCAGCGGTGTCTAATGATTATATTTTGCACTTGGAGTCGGGAGTGGATGCCCCTGCAGATATACCCGATCGGTGGGGAGTTGGTCGACTCGATTTCCATCTCCGGCGATCCCGTGACTAGAAAGACACTCGAGATACTCAAGAAGGCCCCGGTAGATTTTCTGGAGAGAGATTTCACCAAAATAGCTCCCATAGTGGTTTATTTTGAGTCGACGGGTCACAGCATAGGCAGGCTCATGGAGGGGAGGATTCTAGCTGAGAGATCATCGGAACGCGGCGTAATGGACAGGCTCAGGGGAAGGGCCGCGCTCTCGGACCTCCTAGCCTATCTCATGGATCTATCCCTGAATTCCTCTCTGGATGGGAACGCGGAGGCGATTTACAGGTGGCTGCTTTTCAGAATTGGCGTGTCCAGGGAGGAGGTGAGGCTGGGGATTGAGCAGGAGAACTACCTGACGCTTCTAAGGAGGAGGTTGTTGGGCTACCAGCTGGATTACCTCATCAGGAGGGGCTTCCTTACCTTATGACCTCTCATCGACCAGCCGGTTAATTAAAGATAAAGTTAATATATTACAATTGTTATATACGAACGGGAGTTGATCCCTTGTCCTCAGCAAGATACGCTCTGATCTTCGGGTGCATCGCGATCCTCCTGATCGCGATCCCGTTCCTGCTTCCGTCCTCGACCAATGAGAAGGCGGATCGATCGTCCGTCCGGACGGGCACGACCTCGATGGCGGGGGAGAGCACCGGCAGTGAGACCGGGGAGCATGGGGGAGCCGCGGCCGGTGAAGGGACAGGCAAGGAAGCCGCTTCGGGGGCCGCCAGTGGGAGAGTGACGGGAATATTCGGGACGGTGGTATCCCGCAGCAACACGACGAACTCTTCCATCTACGGCTTCGACTTCGTGAGGAACTCCACCTGGAGGGTGCTTGACGCGAGTCCCATATACTCCTTCGACTTCACCGATAGCGGGGAGCTCTACGTGACGGACTCCCACGCCATATACAGGATAGACAGCAGGGGGAGGGTGAGCGAGGTTCACAGGTTCTCCAAGGATGGGGAGATCTCCTTCCTGAGATTGGGGCCTGACGGCAAGGTGTATTTCTCCAGGGACGGGATATACAGGCTGGAGGGGAGCTGGGAAGTGAAGGTGCTCGATGTGAATGCGGGCTTCATCGATGAGTACCTTAAGGGCAACTGGGACGGTTCGTTCGCCGTGGACGGTGAGGGAAATATCTACCTCTCGTCGGGCCACTTCGGTGAGTCTGCCATAGTAAAGGTGACGAGGGAGGGAAGGGTGATTCCCCTGGTTAGGGTGCTGAAGAGCGTCACCGCCGGACTGAGGTACGTGGACGAGCTGACGCTCAACCTGAACGACGGGCAGAGGATAGATCTCGGCGGAACCCTCATGTTCACAGATGGATTGAGGACCATCTACTTCCTCGATCTGAAGGAGGAGAAACCCACCCTCCACTTCCTCAGGGTCCCTCCCCTGGGAGAGGCCGTCATCTGGGACCTGGCGCTGGGGCCTGCCGGGTCCTGATTTTTCCGCCCCATAAAGGAGGGGCAGATTGAGGCCGAGATAAGGGGGGAGGAGGGAGAAGGCCTAAGTTATTCGTGAGAGGCGGAGAGGCATCAGGAGATCCCCTTCCCCGTTATCTGGATCCTGAGCAGGTACTGCTGCGCGAAGAGGAAGAAGGCTATGACTGGCACCATGTAGAGGATGGCCACGGCTGAGGTAACCCCGGGATTGATGTAGGAGTACTCACCGGTAGTCAGGGCATAGACAAGCATGGAGAACGTCCAGTAGTCCTGGCTGGATATGAAGGTCAGCACGTAGATGAACTCACTCCATCCTGAGAGGAACCCGAATATGAGGACGGTCATGAGGCCGTTCCTGACGTTGGGCATAACCACCTTCCACCAGGCCTGGAGCCTGCTGCAGCCGTCGACCAGCGCTGACATCTCCATGTCCCAGCTCACCCCGTCGAAGAACCCCTTCATTATCCAGATGTCCAGGGGCATGTCCAGCGCCACCTTGATTATTATCACCCCCAGGAGGGTGTCGTAGAGGCCCATCACATTCAACACGTAGAAGAGGGCTATCAGCAGCGTTATTCCCGGGAAGGAGTGCAATATGAGGGCCAGGGCCAGGAGGGCCCCCCTCCCCCTGAACTTGTACCTGGAAATGGCGTAGCCGGCGAGGGAGCTGAACGTCAGCTCGAGCAGGGCAACGGTGATGGCCAGGACGAGGGTGTTCAGGGCGACCGCGTAGACGTTCGGGTAGAACTGGCCCGTGGTTCCTGGAACCTTGATGTTCCCGTCCCTGAGGAACTCCCAGTTGGAGAGGGTCAGGTTGACCGGTATGACGCCCACCACCTCCTCGGAGACGCTCTGGGCGAAGAGAACGGCGTATAGCAGGACTATAGGCAGGGTCAGAACGGCCATAAGGACTATCAGGAGGTGCCTACCCGCCATCCCTCACACCTCTATCTTGGGCTCCACCATCAGCTCCCTGAACCTGAAAGCCCTCCAGTAGACTATGGAGAAGATCAAGCCCAGTATCACCAGTACGGTCGCCAGCGCGGCGCCGTAGCCGAACTTGACCACTCCCCCGTACTGGGCGAAGGCCAAGTGGTAGCTGTACAGGGCCCACACCTCGGTGGTGTAGTAGCCGGGACCCCCGTTTGTCACAAGCAGGATGTACTCGTAGGACGTGAGCAGGGAGAGGGTCTGGTAGGCGGTCACGAACATGAGAGGCCACTTTATGAGGGGGAGCTCCACGTGCCTGATCACCTGGAGGGTGGAGGCCCCGTCGACCCTGGCGGCCATCAAGTAGTCGGTTGGGATGCTCTTCAGGGCCGCGGTGAAGATTATCATGCCGAACGACGCCCCCACGAATCCGTTGACCGCGATCACAATGGGCCAGGGGTACTTGTGGAGCCAGTTGATAGGTTCCATCCCAAGGAAGCTCAGCAACCAGTTGATCAGAGCCGTCGGATCCTGTCTCACCGCCCACAGCCACAGGAGGGCGTAGACGGTAGATGGGGTAATCCTGGGCAGGAGCCAGAGGGCCCTGTACCCCTTCCCGATTCTCTCCGGTATGTGGACCGTCACCAGGGAGATCAGCAGGGCCATTCCCACGTTGAAAAGGGCCAGGGTAGAGAAGACGTAGAGCAGGGTGTTCCCTAATACCTTCGAGGCTATGGGATCACTGGCCATCCTCAGATAGTTCTCCAGGCCGATCCAGTTCCACCTGAAACTGTAATCCATGTCGGTGAAGCTGATTAGGACAGTGAGGATCACCGGGAGTAAGTAGAATACCGCGATCAGGGCGAAGCTGGGCGCCAGGAACACGGCCAGGTACCTGCGCCTGCTCCACCTCCTCCCGCGGCGATCCTCCCTGTTCCCTCCTAACAGATGGACACCTCCCATCAAAAAAGGAGGGGGTTCAGTCCTCTATTATCACCGAGTCGGAACCCAAACCCTTTATGCCGCTGAGGAGCTCGTTAAAGGCCTGATCCGGTGTGAGATCGCCGCTCTCCACTCCCCTGAGGACGTTGAAGACTATCCTGCTGTAATCCCCCCACTTGGGGTGATTAGGAATGAAGGTGGTGTAGTCGAGCATGTAGGCAACGTCCGCGAGGAAGGGCTCCTTCCTGTACCTGCTGTCGCTTATCTCGCTGTAGAGGATGGCGAGGTGGCTGCTCTTCACCGCGTGATTGGCGTTCAGGTGCGGGTCCGTCACCATGGTTATCAGCAGGAAGGCCACATCGGCCACCCCCCTCTCCTGGGCCTGCTTGGTGATCGTGTATATCAGAGGGTGGCTCAGGGTCACCGGCCTGCCACCCCTCTCACCGGCGGGGTGAAGCATGTATCCCACCTTCTCCCTGAACTCCTGATCCGTTAGCAGGCCCTTGCTCACCCACTCACCCTTGTGCCAGGTCCCTCCCGAGAGGAAGAGGGCCTCCCCCTTGGTGAAGGGGCCGTGGAAGTCCTTGTCCCAGTCACCGGAGAACTGGGTCGGGCTTATCACCTTGTACTTCCAGACGGCATCATGGAACCACTGCAGGGTCTTCCTCCAGGCGCTCTTGGTGAAGACCATCTTCCCGGCCTTGGCATCCCAGAGCCTGCCCTCGAAGGCCAGGTAGAACTGGAAGTAGTCGTAGCCCTCCTTGACCCTGTGGACTATTCCCCTCTTCACCAGCCCCCTGTCCACAGCCTCCTTGGCCACCTTCAGCAGGTCCTCTAGGGTGAACTCCCCCCTCTTCACCTTCTCGGGGAGCTGGGCTATCTCCTCATCGCTCCAGCCCAGCTTCTTCAGCACGTCCTTCCTGAAGTACATCGGCCTTGCCTCGGTATCCTGGGGGACTCCCCATATCTTGCCCTGGTACTTCACCGCCTCCCAAAGGGTCGGGATCACGTCGTAGTAGACCGTGTCCCAGTACTCCTTGATGTAGTCGTCAAGCGGGATTATGTAGCCGTTGGAGGCCAGGAATCCGACATCCTCGTGGCCAGTGAGGTAGATGTCAGGGGCCTTTCCCGACTTGTAGGCCAGGTAAAACTTGTTCTTGTACTCACCCCACTCCACGGGCCTTACGAAGAACTGACCATCTATCTTCACCCTTACCTTAGAGCCGAGGGCTGCGAGCCACTTGTTCAGCATGTCTGCAGCTATCTGGAAGTTCTTCAGCCTGTACTCGCTGGGCGGGTCGGGACCTATGGTCCACACCTTTATCGTTATCTCTCCTCCCCCGGTCGCGGCGAGTTTCTTGGTGAGCTCCTCTACCTTGGCCTTCAGCTGCTCGTTTTCCGTCCTCAGCTTCTCTAAGTCACCGGAGGAGGACGCGGCGGTGCCAGCAGGGGTCTTGGGGGTCAGGGCGTATCCGATAACGGCCCCGATCAGGATGCCCACTATCAGGGCGACTAGAATGGAGATGGGCCTCGAGACCCCCTTTCTCCTCAAAATCTTTCACCTCCCCTTCCCTTGATACTTTCGATCTATGGAAACTTTTAAATATTGTGTGAATACCCTGAGATCCGGCTCCTCGCAAAGAGATAGGATTCCTTGGAAGGCCAGCCGGCCAGGGGGGATGGGAGAATCACCAGATCAGTCTTGGAGGGTTTGAGCCACGATTTTTGCGGAGACACGGTGTCCCGAGGCAGGGGGTGCTCTCCCGATCGTTCCCGGGGAACCCATGGGGGCTGAAGGCCAGCGACTCGGTGGAGTGGAGGATTAGGCCGCTTTCAGATCCTTCGGACCGAGTACCTGTACGCTATCCTCCTGCCCAGCAGCGGGTCGCTGATCTCCATCCTGTACTCACCGCCGGATCTGATCCTCCCACCGATCCACGGGATGGAACCGGAGAAGAGAACAGCGTTCCCCCTCAATCCCGCCTTCTCGATGAGATCCTCCGCTCGCAGGAGGCTCCTCACCCCCGACCTCTGGGCTACCCGGCGGTCCACCCTGAGCTCGAGGATGAGGTCGTCCCAGTGGTCCTCCACCTCTCCGTAGGGCCACGCCACGGGCGGGATCACCTTTGGATAGAGCTGCTTCGACAGGTGAATGTCGATTCTCTCGACTTCCCTGTCGGTGTGATCGCTGCCCACGGTCACGTATCTGGGCGAGCCGTCCTCTATCAGAATGACGTATTCCACCTCGCCGCTGTTCCCGTCTCCGAGCACACCGATGCTCCGCGAGGTGGTCAGGAGGTTGGGACCGACTCCGAAGAACTTGGGAACCTCGTCGGGAGGGGGTACCCCGATCCTCCCCAGCTCCTCCACATGGGCCAGCACCTCGCTCCGATCCCTCCCCGACCATCCCGACAGGACGAGCCTCTCGAAGGGGAACCTAATGGGAATGAACTCCCCGTCAGTTGAGGAGACCAGCACATCCAAGTAGGGCATCCACAGGTGAGGAGGGCCAAGAACTTAATCCTGTTGGATCAAGATCAAGATCAAGATCAAGATTCATCGACGCGCATCCGATCCTGAAGGAGAGAGCGCCAGGGCCCCCTGGGCTCGAGGTGGCGCGGTGGACTTCGTGAGCCCGCAACGGGGGAGTCAGGCAATGCCGGCATCATCACGGTTCAGGGCCGGGTAGTACCTATCATCCTCCCCCTTATAGGTCCCAACCTCCGCAATAAGAGGATGGTGGTGTACCTGCTGGAGCAGGTGATCGCCCTCTCGGTGCTCATAGCGGCCAGCCTGTACGACCTGAAGTACAGGGAGGTGCCCGACTGGATCTGGATCCTTGGAATCGGCGGAGGGGCGATCCTGAGGGCGCTCGATCCCGAGGCCACCGTGAGCTACGTGGAGGGATCCTGGCCCCTGCTGGTCCTCACCCTGATCCTGGTGGTTGCGGAGTGGATCACCTCCGCCAGCGGGGAGGCGGACGTGCTGGCATATCTCACCCTGCTGGTCCTCGCCACCACGCCTCCAGGCCCCCTTCCTCCTCCGTTCGCGGTCTATCTGCTGTCGAAGGTCCTCCTGCTTCTGGTGATTCCCGTGCAGTTCCTCGCGAACCTGATCAGAGTGAAGAGGGAGCCGGAGCTGATAGCTGACTTCGACGAGCCGCTCTGGAGGAAGGTTCTCGCCCTCCTGCTGCTGTCCCCTCACTCCAAGCACCTGTCCGTGGGGGCGAGGATCGCCGAGGAGAGGGCGGGAGGGAGGAGGAGGGGGGG
>JALWYH010000013.1 GCA_027078475.1 Thermoproteota archaeon | reverse complement strand
TCCTAGTGGAGAGGCATCACATCTACGAGGCGGATGCTCTCCAGATAGCTTCAGCTAAGTACATCGGCTCTGAGAAGTTCTTCACGGGAGATGAAAGGCTCCACGAGGTCGCCGTGGAGGAGGGACTGGACAGCACTCTCCTCGCCTGAGCCGTTTCCCTGAGACTAAACCTGTGGTTTCACACTCGTTCAGGGTTTAGCACTATTCAAGCCGCCTCCTTGGGAAGGGGTAACGTCTACGCCGTTAAGCGACTCGCCCAGTGGTATCCCAAGCCATCTTGGACTTTGCTGCGATGCTGGCCTCCAAGAGATTGAGGAGAAAGCCTAAAACACTTACTGGATCTAGCTAGGTGGTTATCCCAGGTCACCGATCCCGGTCTGGGGAATTCTTGGAGGGGATGTCCGGATTCAGGAACGTACTGGTTCACATGTACGCTGACATAGATAGGGTGGTGGAGTTGAGTCCATCGGCGAACCCCGCGTGTGAGCCATAAGGATAATAAGTAAGAAATGTAAGAAAAGTAAGGAGTAGTCCATGAGCTCGGAAGGTGTGTGCGGCAAGCAGGGGGAGAGGATCGTCTACGGGGTCGTCACCGTTAGCTCGAAGGGCCAGATCTCGATACCCTCGGACCTGAGGCGCGACCTCGGGATAAAGGAGGGAGATCAGCTTTTAGTCCTGAGGAGAAAGGACAACGCTGGACTCGTGCTGATAAAGCTGGATATGATGGACGAGCTCATGAGGGTGCTCCTCGAGGATGAGGAATTCTTCAAGAAGGTGGGGAGGTGATCGCATGTACACGTGCAAGGACTGCAAGTGGTATCGCCCCATAGATGAGACCAAGGGTGACTGCTTCGGCCATGTGGTTCCAGCGGACATGCCAGCCGACCAGTGTCCCAAGAAGGCGTTCGAGCTCAGGGAGGACTGATCCGTGAAGCTCGTGAGGGTGAAGAGCGTCCTCAACAGGCATAAGAAGAGGGATAAGTGGTTCCTGGACGAGTACTCGGTCAATCCATACACCGGCTGCTCCTTCTCTTGCATCTACTGCTACACGAGAGGGGGGACGTACGGGCGCCCGCCTCACGAGCTGGCAGCGAAGGTGAACGCGCCGGAGGTGCTGGACAGGCAGCTCAGGAGCGCGAAGAAGGGGTTCGTGGCCTTGGGCACGTCCACGGAGCCCTACATGGGAGTAGAGGGGGAACTGGAGATCACCAGGAGGATCTTGAACGTCCTGTCCTTCTACCGCTTCCCCGTCCACGTGCTCACCAAGTCGAAGCTCGTGCTCAGGGACGCTGATATCTTCAGGGAGATCGCTGGGAGGGCGGAGCTGCCTCCAGACCTGGAAGTGAGCGGATCCTTGGTGACTGTCTCCCTGTCCTCCCTCGACGAGGAGCTGGCTTCCGTGCTGGAACCCGGGGCACCGCCACCATCCGAGAGGTTGGAGGTCGTCTCCCAGCTCAGATCAATGGGGGTGGAGGCCGGCCTGGCCTTCATCCCGGTCATCCCCTTTTTGACGGACGGTGAGCTGGAGGACGTGATGAGGGCGGCCAGGATGGCGAACTCCAGCTACGTGTTCGTGGGAGCTCTGACCCTGCCGGGGGACCTCAAGGCAAGTTTCATGAGGTTCCTCAGGCTCCGCTATCCTGAACTCGTTCCCCGATACAGAGACCTGTTCCGCGGGAGCTACCCCAGTAAGGAGTATCAGAACGACCTCTACGATAGGGTTGCTGGGCTGATAGACGAGCTCGGGCTGAAGTTCGGTCCCCACGACCTTCCAAGGGATGAGTGGTAGGGCCGTTCTGAAGGATCAAGGGATTCGCCACTCTAGGATCACGAGCAGGGCTGAGAGGAGCAACCCCGTCGTGTAGAGGGGACTCAGGGTGAGGGTCCCGAAGGAGTTGAGACACGCCAGGGTGTTGAACAGGAAAAGGGCCAGTGACGCGGCAGCCCCTATCCTCCGCCTGGTGATGAGGAGCAGCAGAACCCCAGCAGTTATGGGAATCTCGAGCAGAAGGATGCGCAGGGCCCCCAGCCCCTCCAGCTTCTCACCGAAGAACCAGATCTCTGGGTTGATCGCGGCCGTCATCAGGGATCCGAGGAGATCGGTCAGCAGGAGCATCGCCAGGGCGTACCTCAGGGCGGTCGCCGCCCGTCTTATCGCGTTCACCGTCGGTCCCTCCGGTCCTCGCCTACAGCTCGATTCCCTCCGACACGGCTGTCCTGACCGTGCCCAGCTCCCTCCTCTTCCTCTCGAACTCCTCCTCGGTGTAGCAGAGGAGATCGAGGGGGA
This sequence comes from Thermoproteota archaeon, assembly GCA_027078475.1. Classification (GTDB taxonomy): domain Archaea; phylum Korarchaeota; class Korarchaeia; order Korarchaeales; family Korarchaeaceae; genus Korarchaeum. The sequence goes on along the minus strand of JALWYH010000013.1, from coordinate 6,006 downwards.
GAATCAACCCGTTCCTGTATAATAGCTTGGTGATGAGGGTGGCCCTCTCGCTGAACCTCATCCCCCTGAACCTGTCGGACACCACGATGAGGTCGTAGTCGCTGGTGCGTAGGTGCTCCCCCCTCGCCCTCGATCCGAACAGTATCACCTTGGCGGAGGGATCCCACTTCCTTATGATCTTGACCGCTTCATCAATCTCTCGCAAGCCTTCATCACCCTGTAGGCCCTCTCCAAATGTCTTCTAGCTACCGCCTCATTATACATCTGCGCCGGAATCCCATTAGCTGCGTCAGGATACCTAGTCACCGTGTACTCGGGATTGAGCTCCATCAGATCCTCCATCACATCGTCCAATTCCAGTGACAGACCCAGCTCGACCAGATTGTGGGTTTTGGGGTGAGGCTCCCTCTTCACCTCCACGTGGGTGGCTTTTAAGAACTTCTCAGTCGCCTGATGGGCGAGGAAAACGGAGGCGTAGTATCTGCCAGCATTCATGAGCAATTCGGCGGTTTTCAAGTCCTCCAATCCCTGTTTCAGCCTCTCCGACTCGAGCCTCACAGGCTGGAGTCCAATCCTCCCTTAAATTAATTCCCTCTGGCGAACCTGCCAGCCGGAGTGAAGGACTTAGTCGAAGAACTTCTCGGTGTGAAGCCATTCACTCAGTAGTACCAGGTGAGGGTGTGCTTCGGCTCCGACCAGTACTCCCCGGTGGAGCGGGCCCTGCAAACACTCGAGAGGGGACAGTTGACGCAGTCCGGCTTCTCCGTGCACACGGTTCTGCCGAAGGGCCACAGGAAATCGTCAAGAGTGAATGGATCCACCCCGCTCTTCTTGGATACCTCCTTCCAGGCCTCCCTGACGGCCATCCTCACCTCAACGTCCTCCTCCCTGGTGAGCTCCGTGCCATCCCTCATCTTCCTTAGAAGATCGTCGGATGGTACGACTATCCCCAGCCTGATGGCCACCCTGGTCAGGTGATTGTCCACCGGGACCTGCCTCTCTCCCTCCAGCCTGACGAGGCCCCTACCATCCAGAAACTTGGCCAGGAGGAATGCCTTCTTCCTCACCGGGTCCTCGTATGCCCTGAAGTTTGAAAGGTTCTCGAGCAGATCCTCAACCCTTCTGACGAGCAGCAGGTCCGGGAGGATGGAGCTCCTCTCCACCTCTCCCCCTCCTTCCCTCGCCCTTACCCTCATCTTCCTGCCCAGATCCCTCAGCAGAAATATCCTAGTGTAGAAGTCCCAGACGCAGTTGTCCCCGAAGCAGAGCAGAGATGCTGCCTTACCGGGAGTGAGGTTCTCCAGCCACTCCGGAGTGAACGACCTCGCTTCTCCCCGGTAAACGCCCACCCCTAAGTGGTAGAGTAGGTCGGCCCCCACCAGCCTCATGCCATCGACATCGGCCGAGAAGTCGGTGAGCTCCGTTCTGGTGCGATGATCTATGGCCACCATCGACAGAAAGAAACCCAGCTGCCTCTCGACGTCATCCCCGGGCGGGAAGAGGAGGGGATCTTCGTATCGGTCGCGGGAGAGTCCCATGCCCGAGAGGATGGTCGCTACCCGGCCCGCGGTTCCCCGTTCGAGACTCAGCATCATACTCGGGGTCCCGGGGGACCCATATTAACCCCGACGCATCCGGGTATCGTGCTGGAACCCGGGAGTGAGAGCGACCTGGCGGACCTCCTAGGCCTCGGCATAGCGGAGCAGCTACTTCCAGGCGTGGGAGAGCACCGCCGGCACCTTGCCGTAGTGCTCGGCCACGGTGATCACCCTCACCCGCTCCCTCTCGGCCAGCTCGTAGACCTTCCTCAGCCTTTCCCTGAACCTGGGCTCCCTTGGCAGGTGATGGTCCAGCAGGATGACGTCACTTCCGGCCTCCCTGACTATCCTCGTCAAGTTCTCGATGGCCCTTCTCAGGTTTATCCGGTTCAGCATGTAGCCGAGGGTGTAGGTGGCCGGTCCATCTATCAACGCCACCTCGGGACCCTCCCCCACGATCCAGTCGGCGTAGTCCTCTATTATGGGGCCGTTCACATCCGATGTGTACAGGACCTTCTCGCCGGCCGACTCAACCACCAAGCCGACGACCCAGCCGACCCTGCTGAACTCCACCCCGTGGAACATGGGCCGGGTGAACCTCACCCTAGTTCCGCCAAAAGAGAACTCCCTCCCATCGGCGAACCTCAGTCTGAAGGTCTCTCCATCGTGCTCCGGTATTCTCGAGTAGCCCCTCCACCTCTCGACCCTCTTGGAGAACCACCTCATCCCCTTATCTAGGAGCTCCCTCTTCCTGTCGGTGTAGTCAGCGTAGTCCAGGCTCATGGCGTGCGGGATCTCGTCAAGAGGATTTCTTATCTCCAGATCGGCTGGGCCTTCCATGACTTCATCGAGTTCGAGCCCCTCCATCGAGAATAGGTTAGAGAAGAAGTGGAGGGCCCTCTCCCTCTGGGAGTCGTTTATGTACTCGTTCGGCGATTTGGCCAGGATGAGCCTGCCCCTGTAGAACGACTCCTCGAAGTCCGTGTAGTGGTCGTAGTGGTAGTGGGTTATGACCACCACGTCAGCCTCCACGACCGCCTCGGAGATCGCGTCGTACCCCTCGACCAACCACCTCTCCTTCATCTCCCATGGGGCGGGGAAGGATGGGTGCATTATCGCCACCCCGGGATCCACCACGATGGAGACGTCGGGCGTCCTGATCAGCGTGCAGAAGGACTTGGCTCCGAGGGAATCAGCCCACACAGGTCTCAGTTCAATGCTTCCGAGGTTCAGCGTTCCGGAAGGCATTCCCTAATCTGGGCCGGTGCAGCCCAATAACACTAGCGCGTCATGGAGAGACCGCTTCATGGCAATGGTTCCACATGCCTACAGCTGTTATAGTAAAGCCACACTTGAAACATGTATCTCCTCCCTTGCTCGTTCGTATTCGGGACCACGAGCTTCGGTCTATCACCTGCTCGACACCTCCCGACTCAGCTAATCCCCAGATCGGTGAAATGATATCTTTATATGATATCGTGATATCAATACCCGATGCCTCAGGTGCTGGTAAGGCTGAGTAAGCCATTGGAGGAGGAGCTGGATAAGCTTGCCAAGTCTCTGGGAGTTAGCAGGGCTGAGGTTGTGAGGATGGCTCTAAGGGAGTTCATCGAAAGGAAAAAGAGGCTGAGAACTAGGCAGATGAGGGGTATCGTGAGGTCGAAGCTGAGTCTTGAGGATCTGGAGCGCATCTACCAGGTGAGCAGATGAGAGTGGTGATGGACTCCTCTGTCTTCCTTCATCTCCTCTTGGACGAGGAGAGGGCGGATGAAGCTGAAAGCTTCCTGAGCAGCGTTGAAACAGGGGCTTCCGTTGCCTATGTAACTACAGACGTGCTGGAGGAGGTATCCTTCAAGCTCCTACTGGCCAAGGGTAGCGAGCTCGGTGAGCGGAGCTTCTGGAGCTTCAAGAGGAGGTTCTTGCGTGACGACGAGTTCAGGAGGGAGTGCCTCTCAACTGTGGCAGTGTTCAGAGATTACGTCCTCTCCCTGAGGGGTTTGACCTTGGAGGGGGTGACCGTGGGGGACTGGGAGAGGTCCCTGGAGCTCACCGGCCACGGTTTGCTGCCCTCGGATGCTTTACTAGCTGCAGTCGCCTTGAGACTTAACGTGCCCCTCTACACGTTCGACAGTGATTTCAGGAGGATCCCAGGGCTTGAGGTGAAGCCCTGATCCGCCTCCCATTTTCTTTGACTATATTCTCGAGAATGCACGGGTGCAACCACTGAGCGTTCCCCCGATTCACCATGCCGAGGTTCGCACGGGCGACCGTGAGAGGAGCTGGCTCGCCTTAGTTGTACAAGGTGAGGATCCAGGGAGAAATCAAGGGAATGAGCTCCAGAACCATGGCCAGCCCCCTCTCGGAGAAGGGCCCTGCGGCAGCAAGCGTCTCCGTGATTGAAGGGGGATATCAGGCCCTTTGGCTGAGGAGATTTGCGCCCAGAATATGCGATTAGGTTTTAAGTCCGCCCTCCCGGATTATCTAGATGCATTCCCTGAGCCTCCTAGTCAGGGGGGCGGGTCTATGGGGAAGATCCGTCCTGCTCTTCGCTGAAAGGCTCTCCTCCAGGCTGGGGGATCGGCTCGTCATGGTGGCGGCCCTAGACGAGGAGGAGCCCCTGCTCTACGAGAGCAACGTGCTGGTGGTTGTGAGGGAGAGGGATGAGGGCGTGGTCTCGGAGGTGCTGAGGGCCAAGAGGGAGGTGGAGAGGGAATTCGATGAGAGGGTCACCATAAGCCCGCTCATAACCACGCCAGACGATCCCGCTGTGGAGGCCTTCCTGGAAGAGGCTGGCTCGGTGAGGCGGTTTGAGCGTGGAGAAAGCCATTAGACTGCTAGAGGAAGCCAGAACAGACTTGGAGGTGGGGAATTACAATAAGAGCGCCTCCGCGAGCTATTTCTCGGCCAGGATGATGGTGGAACCCTTTCTCAGGTCCAGAAGGCTCTCGATCCCGAGAAGGGACGATAAGCTGGCCAATCTCTTCGAAAATCAGGGCTTCAAGGAGCTTTCAAACGATCTCAGGAAGCTTTACGATATCAGGAAGAAGGCCGACTACTTGGGAAAGTTCGTCAGTCGGGAAGAAGCCGAGAGCTCTCTCGTAAGGGCCGAGGGTATAGTGAAAGCGTTGATGAGCCATCTGAGGCCCGATGCAGGCAGGTGATTCCACATCATGGACCAAGGAACCTGTCCGATGCACCGGGGATCCGGGCTCACGGGTGTCGGTGGGCTTTCTCCCCGGATCAGATAGTTAAATCATTCACCGGTACCATCCCATATGCCGAGGTCGCTGCTCCTAGATGACTTCTCCAAGCTGGTTCTGATGGGACCTCCGAGGGCGAGGCACGACGGGAAGTTCGTGGCGTTCCGCGTGGGGAGGGCCCTTCTTAAGGATAACGAGTATGAATACAGGATATGGGGGTACGATGCCGTTTCGGAAAGGGTCTTCCCCTTGACCGAGGGTTCTAGGGACGGAAACCCGTCCTGGGAGCCCGGTGGAAACAGATTCTTGTTCGTCAGGGTTGCAGACGACGGAGATGAGCTATACGTTTGGAGCGGTCCCGAATATCCCGAGTACAGGGTGTTGAAGCACGAGAACAGTATTGAAAGGGCTGAATGGGCATTCAAGGATGTTGGAGTGGCCCTGTTCGTTGAGGGCAGGAGGGAGGAGGACGTCAGAACGATAAGGGAGATACCATTCTGGTGGAACGGGAAGGGATGGACCTACTGGTCGGTGAGCAGGCTCAGGGGGGTTGACCTGAACACCGGCGAGACCTGGCCCATCTCCCCTCCGGGGCTCCACGTGAGGGACTTCATGCCATCCCCGGACGGGAGGAGCGTGGCCTTCCTGGCGCTGAAGGACAGGTCCAGGCAGCTGGACGTCAGCCTTTTCATCTCCGATGTGCACGGTGAGGATGTCAGGGAGCTCGGACCCGGGGACTGGTACCTGACCCATGTGAGCTGGCGTGGCGACGGCAGGGCCCTCGCCGTAGTCGGTCATGATAAGAGGAGGGGTCTCGCCACCAACAAGCACCTCTACGAGACGCCCTTGGATCGATGGGATCCGGATGACCTGACACCCGTGGACAGAAGCCTGGGGAACAGCCTGAACAGCGACGTGAGGGGAGGAACCGATGAGAGGCCCAGGTGGGCCAACGGCAGGTGGTACTTCCTGGTGCACGACCGCACGGCGGTACACCTCTACGAGAGTGATGGCAGGGCGAGACCGGTGATACACGGGCCCCTGTCCATCGAGGGCTTCGACATAAGTGGGGCCCGCGTCTTCCTCACCATTATGAGGATCGATCAGCCTCCGGAGCTATACGAGGCCTCGCTGGCGGCCGGGCTGGGATCCCTGAGGAAGCTGACTGGTTTCAACGAGGGATTCACCAGCAGGGCTAAGCTGGTCAGCCCGGAGGAGTTCAGGTTCACGGCCAGCGACGGCGCGGAGGTGGAGGGCTTCCTGTACAG